>JAFRKZ010000037.1 GCA_017431485.1 Parasporobacterium sp.
TTACAGAATGATTCCTGGTAAATCTGATCCTTATACGCATGGACAATATTCACCTCCCGGATAACAGGATGCGCCGCATCCGCTGCAGTGTTCCCGGCAGTTTGCCGTGATCTGCTCTTTCATGGCTTTCTGATATTCTCTGACCATAAAAGCCCTGGATGGGCCGGCATCAATAAAATCCCAGGGAAGGATCTCATCCAGGTCTCTTTGTCTGTAAAGATATTCTTCCAGTGTAAGATGCTGTCTGGAAAGCGCATCCATCCATCTGTCGTAATCAAAGAAATCCGTCCAGGCATCAAAGATGCCGCCAGCCTGATACACTTCTTCGATCACAGGAGCGATCTTTCTATCTCCTCTTGCCAGCAGGCCTTCGATAATGGTCGTCTTAGCGTCATGCCAGTTGTATTTAATGCTCTTTTTATTTAATTCCTGACGGATCGTATCATTCAGCAGAAATGCTTTTTCCAGATACTGTTCCGGAGGAAGCATCTTTTCCCACTGGAACGGGGTAAACGGCTTCGGCACAAAAAAGGATGTGCTGACCGTGATCTGTATCTTGCCTTTCCTCTGTTCTTTCGGGACCGTATCATAATAAAGTTCCGCGATCCTTTCCGCCAACGAAGAGATCCCTTTTATATCTTCCTCTGTTTCGGTCGGAAGTCCCAGCATAAAATACAGCTTTACCTTGTTCCAGCCGCAGCTGAAAGCATTGGATGCGCCTGTAAAGATATTTTCTTCGGTGATCCCTTTATTGATCACATCGCGCATTCTCTGGGTACCGGCTTCCGGAGCGAATGTCAGTGAACTTTTCCGGATATCCTGCACTTTATTCATGACTTCGATCGGAAATTCATCAATCCTCAAAGAAGGAAGAGAAACATTTACTTTTCTGTCCTTGTATTCTTCTGACAGATAATCCAGAAGTTCCAGAAGCTCCGGATAATCGGAAGAGCTCAGGGAGGACAGGGATATTTCCTCATATCCGGTATTCTCGATCAGATAGCGTGCATGTTTTTTCAGAAAATCCAGGGATCTTGTCCGGAAGGGTCGGTAGATCATACCGGCCTGGCAGAAGCGGCATCCCCGTATGCAACCTCTCTGGATCTCCAGAGTAACCCGGTCCTGTGTTGCCTGGACATAAGGGATCACCGGATGATCGGGGAAACTGACCCGGTCAAGGTCTTCACAGCACTGTTTCCTGATCCTGGCGGGAACAGACGGATCGATCGGATGAAAGGATGATATGGTACCGTCTTCATGATACTGAACATCATACAGGGACGGAACATAGATTCCCTGGATAGAGGATGCTTTCAGCAGGAACTCTTTTCTTGTACAGCCTTCCCTCCGGCATTTTTTGTAAAGATCGACCAGTTCGAAATAGACCGTCTCTCCTTCGCCGATGTAGAACAGATCGAAAAACGCAGCGATCGGTTCCGGGTTATATGCACAAGGACCGCCGCCGATCACAAGGGGATCCTTGTCCGTACGTTCGTTTTGATGCAGGGGGATCTGCGCCAGGTCCAGGATCTGAAGGATATTCGTGTAGCACATCTCATACTGAAGAGTGATCCCGAGAAAATCGAAATCTTTTACAGGATCCTGGGATTCCAGTGCAAATAAAGGAATATGTTCCTGTTTCATGATCTCGTGAAGATCTTTCCAGGGAGAATAAACTCTTTCACACCAGATATCGTCCCGTTCATTCAGCATGGAATACAGGATCTGGATCCCCAGATGCGACATGCCGATCTCGTAAAGATCCGGAAAACACATGGCAAAACGCACGTCAACCAGATCTTTGTCTTTCATGACGGAGTTGATCTCTCCTCCTGTATACCGTGCCGGCTTTTCTATTCTCATTAAAACACTGTCTTTCAGTGCAAACTTTCTTTCCATAAATCTGTTCTTTCTTGATTACTCCATTCTGTCTTCTTCTTTCAGGTCTTTATTGACTCCCTCCAGATAATGGACCTGAACGCCGTAGCGGGGACCGACAAAATATGCCTCATTTAGTTCACTGATCTTTACGCTTTTTGCTCCGCCGTTTTTCGCCCGGTTATAGAAAGACTCCAATTCACGAAACCGCATGTAATAGATCTTATCTTTTTTCGTAAAATTGATCAGGAGAAACGCTATGCCCTGCTGTTCTTCAAAATCTTTCATAAAAAGGAACTGATGCTCATGCACATTAGAAAGGGCAAAGGAATCATTATGACATTCCTTTGCGTCAAAACAGATCGGGAATCCCTGTACTGCTCCTATGTAATCCACGGTACTTCGCTGTTCAAAATACGCAAGGGTGATATGCCGGTTGTCGTCAATTTCCACAGGCGTAATGGGCGTAGGGATCTTCTGAACAAGTCCGAGCCGCAGTTCGCGGTATTTTTCGTTCGTCTGGTTGATCAGTTTTTCAAACTGTGATCCTCTTAATCCTCTGGATCCCCAGGTAGACATAACTGCTCTCCTTTCATGATCTTTTTGAAAACTTCAGGAAGCGGCGCGTTGATCGTAACACCGTTCAGGTATGACAGGATCTGACCCATACCGTGAAACGATACCGTTCCGGCATGAAGAAGCTGATCTTTCAGCCCGTATTTTTTTTCATAATACCGATTGATATGGCTGTCTCCGTATTTCCGGTCGCCGATGATCGGATATCCTTCCGAAGCGAGATGCGCCCTGATCTGGTGAGAACGTCCCGTAATAAGATCCACCTTCAGCATAGAACAATGATCCGACCGGGAAACCACATGATAGTCAGTCCTGATATAATAGGCTCCTTCTGTTTTTGACCTTAGTATCCTGACTTTATTATGATCATGATCCTTGATCAGGAAGCCTTCCACAGATGAATCTCCGGGCATGTTTCCAGCTGTTATGCAGTCATAAAGCTTCTTCACATCCCGTGAAAGGATCGCACGGTTCAGTTCTCTGACAGCAGCCGGATTCTTTCCTGCAAGGATAATACCAGAGGTATTCCTGTCCAGGCGATTTGAGATACCTGGCGTAAACAGATCGGTCCTGTCCAGGTATCCGGTCAGCAGATCATTCAGAGACGGATCTTTTGATTCCGCTCTTTGAGACAGCATTCCAGCGGGTTTATTAAGTGCAATGATCTGCTCGTCTTCAAAAAGGATCATGGAGCGAAGATCATGTGATGCGTCATCATGACCGCCCGGAAGAAGTCCATTTTTCTCTTCATGGCGAAATTTTGCAATGGTCTCATCGGCAAGATACAGGCAGATCCGATCGCCGTCTTTCAGGATTTCATTGCCGGCTGCCTTTTTATCATTCAGAACAATATTTTTCTTGCGTAGCATTTTATAGACAAACGAGGAAGGAGCCTTATCGAGATATTTCAGGACAGCCTTGTCAAGCCTTCCGCCCGCTGTCTGTTCATGGATCGTTATTTCCTGCATGCCTTAAGCTCCTTACAGGATCTGCAGCATATGCTGCCGGATCTGTTCTTCTGTGAAGTCGATGCTGCGGGAGTTATCGATCACAAGGGCTGCATATTGTGTCATCTCTTCATCAGACATCTGACTCCTGATGATACTGTCGGTCTTTTCTCTGGTATATCCTCTGGATGCCATCAGACGCTGTACCCTTGTTTCATAGTCTGCACAGATCACCCATAGTTCATCGACAATATCCAGATAACCGGCACGGATCAGGATTGCCGTTTCCAGAACGATCAAACCGCGTCCCTCTGACTGATAGGCATCGATCAGGGAACGGATCTTCGTTTTGACCAGCGGGTGTGTCATATTATTAAGAGCCTCCAGTTTTTCAGGGTCATGAAAAACGATCTGCGCAAGATGAGCCCTGTCGATAGGACTTCCGGGGCCTTCCGTCAGGATATCCTCGCCAAAATAACGCACCGCTGCTTCATAAGATGCTTCATGAGGCATCATCAGGTCTCTGGCAATATCATCCGCTATAATAATGACCGCATTGTATTTTTCTTTTAAGATCTGAAGGATCGTGGATTTTCCGGTCCCTACTCCCCCTGTAACGCCTATAACCATTATCGTTCCTTTACTCAATGTGCCTCAAACCAGTCAGTGCCTTCTTCTACATCTACTTCCAGAGGAACATCCAGACGGGCAGCCTGTTTCATTTCTCTTGAAAGGATCTCTTTTACGGCTTCCTTTTCTTCCAGATATGTTTCTACCAGCAGTTCATCATGGATCTGCAGTACGATCCTGGATCTGAGGCCGGCTTTTTTCAATGCATGGTCCACATTGATCATTGCGATCTTCATGATATCTGCAGCACTTCCCTGAAGAGGAGAGTTCATAGCCGCCCGTTCACCGAAAGACCGCATCATAAAGTTTGTGGATGCAAGTTCCGGTATAGGCCTTTTTCTGCCGAACATGGAAGAGACATAGCCGTTCAGTTTTGCCATTCTTACCGTCTGGTCCAGATAACGTTTGATCCCGGGATAAGTCTCAAAATACTGCCTGATATAATCAGCGGCCTGTTTTCTGGAAATGCTCAGATCCTGACTCAGACCAAAGGAACTGATACCGTAAACGATACCGAAATTCACGGCTTTTGCATTTCTCCTTTGTTCTTTCGTCACTTCTTCATAAGGTGTATGAAATACTTTCGATGCAGTGATCCTGTGAATATCCGCTTCCGTATTGTATGCTTCGATCAGATTCTGATCCCCTGACAGATGTGCCAGAAGCCTCAGTTCGATCTGGGAATAGTCTGCATCCAGAAATACGCAGCCTTCTTTGGCTGTAAAAGCCCGGCGGATCTCCTGTCCCAGTTCCGTCCGGATCGGGATATTCTGCAGATTGGGCTCTGTGGAGCTGATCCTTCCGGTTGCCGTGATCGTCTGATTGAACGTTCCGTGGATCCTGCCGTCTTCAGCAATATACCCAGGCAATCCTTCCGCATAAGTAGAACGCAGCTTGGTCACCTGCCTGTACTGCAGGATCTTGTTCACGATCGGATAATCCGGCGCCAGTTTTTCCAGCACTTCCGCAGAAGTAGAATACCCTTTTTTCGTTTTTTTAGCAGCAGGAAGTCCCATCTTTTCGAACAGTACCTGACCAAGCTGGATGGGAGAATTTAAATTGAACGATTCTCCTGCCTCTTCAAACACTTCCTGTTCCAATCGATCAGCGGTTTCTTTTAACTGCGCGGAGAAATCACGCAGCCTTTCCGAATCCACCTGTATTCCTTCCCTTTCCATATTGTACAGAGAATACACAAGCGGCATCTCCACATTAAGAAACAGATCCCACATTTCCTCGTCTTCCAGTTTTGAGGAAAGGATCGGGTATGACTCGTAAGCACATGTTACAGTCATGACCGCCATCTGACAGACAGTATCCGCTGTATCCTGAGAATGCAGCATTTCTTCTTCTGACTTTTTTCCTAAAAGATCTTTTCTGGACGGCAGAACTCTGTTCAGGTAGTCTTTGGAAACCATGTCATAGGAATAGGAGTTCTGGAGCGGATTCAGAAGATAAGCCATGATCTCCGTATCATAAACTGTATCACCGGAAGGGTCGTCCGCGTCAAGAATATGAAGCAGAGCTTTCAGGCCGAATACCAGGATAGTCCGATCCGATCCCAGCAGTTCTTTCACCGCTTTTTTGAGATCCGTCCCCGGATCTTCTTTCAGGAAAACAACGGGCCCTTTTTCATCACATAAAGCCAGTATACTTGCAGAAGGATCCAGATATATTGCTGCAGTATCGGAAACCGCGTTTATATCCAGTTCTGATATCGGCTTTTTTTCATACTGCACTGTTTCGGAAGCAGATACTCTCTCCATGTCAAAGCGATCGATCAGCCTGTTCAGTTCCAGTTTCTTATACATTTCATATGATTCCGGATTATAAAACTCTGATTCATCCGAGACCTTACAGTCTTCCAGCGCAAGTGTGACCGGGCAGTCACATTTGATCTCAGCAAGGACCCTGCTCAGTCTTCCCTGCTCTGCATATGTTTTCAGATTTTCCGATGCTTTTTTTGGTTTGATCTCATCTGCATGTTCAATGGCGGATTCCAGGGACCGGTACTGTACCATGATCGATGCGGCTGTTTTCTCACCGATCCCGGGAATTCCCGGGATATTATCGGAAGCATCTCCCATCAACGCCTTAAGGTCGATAAATTCCTGCGGCGTCACCTGGTACCGGGCGAGAACATCTTTGGCATAATACTCTTCATATTCTGTACCGCCTGCTTTTGTTTTGGGAATACAGATCATGACGCGATCGGTTGCCAGCTGGAGAAGATCCCGGTCACCGGAAAGGACCACAGTCTGAAAACCTTTCGTTTCCGCGATCCTGGCATAGGTACCGATCAGATCATCTGCCTCAAAACCGGGAAGTTCCACCGTACGGATATGCATCGCCTTCAGCACATCTTTCAGCACGGGCACCTGTTCCATCAGTTCATCAGGCATTTTCTTTCTGGTGCCTTTATAGTCGCTGTACAGTTCATGCCGAAAGGTTTTCTGCTTTACGTCAAAAGCAACCAGAACATGATCCGGCTGCTCTTTTGCATAAATGCTGAAAAATATATTCAGGAAACCATAGATCGCGTTGGTATGCAGTCCCTCGGAATTTGTCAGATCACGGATCCCGTAAAATGCCCTGTTGACAATACTGTACCCATCGATCAGAAGTACTTTTCCGCTCATTCGTTCATCCTCCTACCTGTTATCAGAAGAACCAGAATACCGGCATGCAGCGGAATAAGAAGGAAAGCAGGAAGATCAGCAAGATCACGATCCCGAAGATCCTCATGGAGGAAAACATGGATCTGCCGGAATAGGAACTTGTCTGTGCTGCGCTGCTGTACTGCCTGTAAAGCTGCTGGTAGATCCGGTTACCCGGTTCCGCCTGTGCTGCTTTCTGGATCATATTCAGTGCCTGCTGTGTATCTCCTGCGCCTTTATAGGCCATTGCACAAAGATAATACCATCTTGCGTTGCGATAGCTGCTGGTCATTCCCGTCAGGATCGTAACTGCTTCACTGTATCTTCCGGCATTGATCGCATTAATGGCCCTTACGATCTCCGCAGGATCATTTGCCTGCGCATGCGGCCTTGTATCATACATGGTTGCATTGCCAAACCCGCCGAAGAAATCGTTGAAATCAAACCCGCCGAATCCGCCATAGCCGTAACCTCTGCGGTCATCATAACCGTAAGTATTTCTGCCGTAGCCATAGGAAGACTGTCCCTGCTGATAACCGCCGTAACCGGATGATCCGTAACCGTTGTAATAGCTCTGCTGCTGTCTGTAGGAATTCTGCTGCTGCTCCTGCGCACGCTTACGTTCATACTTTTCGGGATTTTTCAGCATATCATATGCTTCGTTGACCTCATTCATTTTTTGCGCAGCAGAAGGATCATTCGGATGAAGATCCGGATGATACTGCTTGGCCTTTTTTCGATATGCTTTTTTGATTTCCTCTTCGGATGCTCCCCTGGGAACGCCCAGGACCTGATAGGGATCGATCATCAGTTTACGTTACCTCAGGTGTTTTTTTCGATCGTATTTCTGCATTTCGGACAAGTAATGCGGATCCGTTTCCCTTTCGGAGGTTTTGAAATACGTACATATGTCCTGCAGTTTGGACATTTTACATAGATATGGGTATTTCTGTCCCTCCACATGCCTTTGATAAGCTTAAATTTGTTTACGATCGTATCTTTGATCTTTCGATAGGCTTCCAGTTCCCTCTCCCGCGCGGTCCTGTTTTTGGAAAAGCTTCTGTATGCTGACCAGATCAGGATGGCAAGAGCAATATATACAAAGAAATGCAGCGGCCGGAAGATGGAAAGAACCAGACAGACGATCGCAGCTATGGTTATGGTCCTGCTCAGTTCATCCCTGCCGTATCTTCCCTGCATAAATACCGAAAACTTATAGGAAAGATCAGAAAAAAAGTTTCTCATAATAACATTTCTCCGTTCTGATATTTCATTACTGAAATAATATTATAACATACATTACGGAAGAATGGTCGGATTCTTTGTGTGAAAGTTTTATGAAAGTTCCGGTTAAGGCCGGACCATATTGTCTTTTATGAATTCCAGCGTCCTTAACGAAGTACTGTGAAGCTGTCCGCTTTCGATCAGATCTTTTGCGTGTTCTCCCAGCATATTCATTTCTATATCCGAAAAATGATCTTTAAACCCGTTTTCGATATAGCCATGAGGCATTTTTTCAGCATAGAATTCCGCAACCGGCACACCGGCTTCTTTCAGCATCTGACAGTATTTCTGTGCTTCCGGCCGAAGATTATCGTATTCACAGTAAGATACAATGGCAGCAGGCAGCCCCTTAAGCATTTCCACAGATGCAAATACAGGGGACAGCAGCGGGTCATCGGAACGTTCCGGAGAAAAATGGAGCCTGTTCATAACATGCGGAAGCAATCCTGTAAAGCTTCCCTCTCCTTTTTCATCCGGATCGGTATATCCATCCAGAAACGGATACATCAGGATCTGATTATCCAGACGAAATGCTTTTGTCATGCCCGCCTTGATCGCCAGGGCAGCCGCCAGATTGCCTCCGGCAGACGCGCCAAATACGGAGACATGATTGGGATCAAATCCAAATTCCTGCGAATGACCGATCAGATACAGGATGCTGTCATACAGATCGTTCAGGCATTCTTCATCCATGACATCAGGGCTTTGCCGATAATCTATGGAAGCAACGTTCACATCCAGTACTTTGGTCATATTGACCCACAGCTCATCATCCAGAGCGCAGCCGCCGAACAGGAACCCTCCTCCATGAGCTGCAACGATCAGGGGAGCATGCTTTTTTTCTGCCGGATAGTATGCAATATCGATCGATCTTCCTTTCAGCGGTAATGTATATCTTGTCCCGGAGATCACAGCAGTTTTGTTTGCTTCCCTGTTCTGCTTAACGCCTTCCAGGATCTCAGGAAGGATTTTTTCGATTGTTTTATTTAACACGCTTTTATTCATGTTTTTTCCTTTTTGATCTATTTTCTCCATAGGCCGGAAACGAAATACAAAAGTGCCTGCCATGTCTGGACCGAATACCGAAAACCATGTTCATCCTTTCCTTCCGCGATGCATTTCAGGGCCTCTTCCCGGTTCAGGAAACGGTATCCGTCAAATAATTCGGTACCCTCCGTATTGCGGTCATTGATCGCAGACATATCCGGATCATGGATCACAAACAATACAACAGCGCTTGTTTCATCCGTCATACCTGGCGATGAAAACAAGCCGGGATTAAGCAGCCGGTAGGAGTCGTT
The DNA here is from genome assembly GCA_017431485.1 of Parasporobacterium sp. Taxonomy (GTDB): domain Bacteria; phylum Bacillota; class Clostridia; order Lachnospirales; family Lachnospiraceae; genus RGIG5612. The sequence continues at coordinate 9,274 of JAFRKZ010000037.1, forward strand.
CTCTTTAAATACGATACCCGTCTCTTCAAACAGTTCTCTCACGGCAGCTATAAAAACCGGATCCTCTTCTTCTTTGTCACTTTGATCGATCAGTCCTGCGGGGGGACTTAAAAGAAAGCGGCCTGTCGGATAACGGTATTCATAGAATAAGAGCAGTCTTTCTTCCGGCTGTGTATCCAGGATCACACATAAAGTGACTGCGTCCGGAATAAAACTGCTGAACTTTTCATCGGGATAGACGGCGGCCAGATCTTCTTTTTTATGTCTGGTAGCAGCATAATAATGTCTTCCTTCCTGATATTGAAGATCGAATACATTGAGGAACTTTGTTTCCAGAAGCGTTACTGTATTATCAGTTGTAATTACCGGTCTGTCCATGGTTTTTTCTCCTTTTTCAGCCACAAAATAATAACATAATATATTGTACAAGGAAACTATAATTTTGTATACTGAACCCGAAGACAAAGCACTTTGATACTTTGAACAAGAGGGTATGAATATGAAAGTTGTACTTGAACATTTAACAAAAGTCTTCCCCGGCAGGAAGGGGCGAAAGCAGGATGTCATTGCGGTGAATGATTTCAACTTTGAGATCCCGGACGGCATGCTGGTCGGTCTGCTGGGGCCTTCCGGCTGCGGGAAATCCACCGCGCTGAATCTGATCTCGGGACTGGAAGTACCGACCCAGGGAAAGATCTGGTTTGGAGATACGGATGTGACGGAGATTCCGCCGGAAAACCGTGGGATCGGTCTGGTATTCCAGAATTATGCGCTGTATCCGCACCTGACTGTCTTGCAGAACATCCTGTTTCCTCTGCAGAATCTGAAGGGAAAAGATAAGCTTCCCAAAGATGTCATGTTGGAACGGGCTAAGAAAGTGGCTTCCCTGGTACAGATCGATGAACTGTTGGACAGAAAGCCGGGAGAAATGTCCGGAGGACAGCAGCAGCGCGTTGCCATTGCCAGGGCGCTGGTGAAAACACCTAATGTATTGCTGTTAGATGAGCCTCTGTCCAATCTTGACGCCAGGTTAAGGCTTCAGACCCGTGAAGAGATCAAAAGGATCCAGCAGGAGACCAGGATCACGACGATCTTTGTTACCCATGACCAGGAAGAGGCCATGTCCATTTCAGACCTGATCATCGTGATGAAGCTGGGCGTTGTTCATCAGATCGGCAAACCGCAGGAAGTCTATGATGATCCGCACAATCTCTTTGTCGCGGAATTCCTCGGCACTCCTCCGATCAATGTATTTTACGGCACCGTAAAAGATGAGGCTTTATATATCGGAGACGAAAAGGTCCTTTCCGTACCCGGCATCTCCGATCAGGATGTATATGCCGGTATCAGGCCGGAAGGATTTATCCTGGATGAAAACGGTCCTCTTACCTGCAGGCTTAAGAATGTTGAAGTCATGGGAAGGGATATCTCCGTGATCTCCACTCACGGCAAAACCAAGACAGATAAGGATATCCGCTCCATCATCAGCACTGACAACATCGTGGACCGTTCTTCCGGCAAGGTCAGGTTTTCCCTGAAGCCCCATAAGGTTCATCTCTTTAGTTTTGAAACAGAAGAAAGGCTGTATTTCCAGAACAGCAGATCGGAGCGGCATTATGAAGACTAATCCTGCAAAAGCATGGCTGTATCTGATCCCTGCCATCGTATTCCTGGGGATCTTTATGGTCTATCCTCTAGTAGATGTTTTTATCTACTCCTTTGAAGAAGGATATAATTTCGCTTCCCAGTCCTATACAGGAACCGGTTTATTCAATTATTCCTATGTCCTTCATGATCCGTATTTCCTGCAGGCTTTAAAAAACACGCTCATCCTGGTAGTGATCACTGTTCCTCTGTCAACCGGTCTCGCGCTCCTGATCTCTCTGGGTCTCAGTTCGATCAAGCCTCTGAAGCATGTATTCCAGACGGTCTATTTTCTTCCGTATGTGACCAATACGCTTGCAGTCGGTCTTGTATTCATGATCCTTTTTAAGAAGACCGCTTATACAGACGGTCTGATCAATATGATGATCCAGTGGTTTGGAGGTTCTTCTGTGGATTTCATCGACGGTCCATACTGGGCAAAAATGTTTGTTCTTTGCTTTTATACGATATGGATCGTTATGCCCTTTAAGGTGCTGATCCTGACCAGCGCGCTCGCCAGCGTGAAACAGGACTATTACAATGCTGCCAAAATCGACGGCACATCTACCTGGCGAACCTTTGCCAGGATCACGCTTCCCATGATCTCCCCCATGATCTTTTACCTGGTGATCACTGGTTTTATCGGAGCATTTAAGGCTTACCAGGATGCCGTCGCATTGTTCGGCACGGACCTGAACAGTGCCGGTATGAATACGATCGTCGGTTATGTTTACGATATGCTGTACGGTGACAGCGGCGGATATCCGTCCTATGCTTCTGCAGCAGCGATTATATTGTTTGTTATCGTCCTTTCGATCACCACCATTAATCTGATGATCCGAAGAAAGAATGTTCAGTATTAGGAGGTTTAACATAAGATGAAGCTGAATTCAGAATTATCGTCCGCAGCAAAACATGTGAAGACCCGTAAGACTGTTCTCCGGATCCTCACCTATATCATGCTTTCCGTATGGGGGATCGTGGTCCTTTTTCCATTCTATTGGATGATCCTGACTTCTGTCAAAAGCTACGGATCATACAATGCGGAACATATTCCATCCTTTATAGCAACTAACCCCACACTGCAGAATTACAAAGATGCTTTTACCAGTGTACCGCTGGCAAAATATTTCCTGAATACAACGATCTTTACGCTCATCACTACGGCATGCATGCTTCTTGTGATCATCTTTGCCGCCTATGCATTTGCCAGGCTTCAGTTCCGCGGGAAAAATCTTGTATTTACACTGTTTCTGGCATTGATGATGATCCCGAACGAATTGGTCATCATCACCAATTTCGTTACGATCTCCAACCTGGGGCTTCGTAATACCTTTACAGGTCTGATCCTTCCTTCGATCACATCTGTCTTTTATATCTATCTTCTCAAGGAAAACTTTGAGCTGATACCGGACGAATTATATAAAGCGGCAAAAGTTGACGGCACATCGGACCTGAAATATCTGTTTAAAGTCATGGTACCGATCTGCCGCCCTACGATCGTGACCGTCGTTATCCTGAAAGTTATCGAATGCTGGAACTCCTATGTATGGCCGCGTCTGATCACCGATGACCAGAACTATTTTCTGGTTTCAAACGGTATACAGGAGATCCGGGAAAACGGATTCGGACGTGAAAACATCCCTGCCATGATGGCGGCTGTCGTCGTGATCTCCGTTCCATTGATCATTCTTTATCTGATCTTCCATAAACAGATCATGGAAGGTGTTTCGAGAGGGGGCACGAAAGGATGAAAAAAAGACCTGTTGCTGCTCTTCTCCTGATAATTCTTCTGGGAGTCTGCCCTCTCCTTCTCTCCGGCTGCCATGGAAAGGGAGAGACCGGAGCTTTTTCCATTCCCGAGCAGTTTGACTCCTCCCGTAAGATCGAACTGACATTCTGGGCTAAAAACGATACCAACAAAGCTCAGACCAATGTCTATGAAAAAGCGATCCGGGATTTTGAAACGCTGTATCCGAATATTTCCGTCAATCTGAGATTATATACTGATTATGGAAAGATCTATAACGATGTGATCACCAACATCGCTACGGATTCCACTCCGAATATCTGCATCACTTACCCGGATCACATTGCCACATATCTGACAGGAGCCAACACTGTCGTTCCGCTGGATGATCTTATGACAGACAGCCGTTACGGTTTGGGCGGATCGGAGGTGCTGTTCGATTCTCCCACAAAAGAGGAAGTGATCGATAAATTCCTCCAGGAATGCCAGTTTAAAGGGCATTTCTATGCTCTGCCCTATATGCGTTCCACAGAAGCCTGCTATATTAATAAAACTTATGTGGAGAAGCTTGGATTTACGATCCCGGATATTCTCACCTGGGACTACATCTGGGAAGTCTCCGAAGCAGCTGCCGCAAAAAATCCGGATGGGACATATGCAGCAAACGGGCAGAACGTCATGATCCCCTTTATCTATAAATCCACGGACAACATGATGATCTCCATGCTGAAGCAGCTGGATGCCGGTTATTCCAACGATCAGGGAGAGATTCTTATCTTCAATGATTCCACAAGACAGATCCTGAAAACGGTAGCAGAACATGTGAAGACCGGTGCTTTTTCCACATTCAAGATCTCCAGCTATCCTGCCAATTTCCTGAACGCCGGCCAATGTATCTTTGCGATCGATTCTACGGCAGGTTCTACATGGATGGGTGCTGAAGCTCCTCTTTCCGATATCAGTGCCGATGCATTTGTAGACTTTGAAACAGTGGTCCTGCCAATCCCCCAGTTTGATCCGGATCATCCTCAGATGATCTCGCAGGGACCCTCGATCTGTATTTTTAATAAAGAAGATCCGCAGATCGTACTGGCTTCGTGGCTGTTTTCCCAGTTTCTTCTTACAAACGATGTTCAGATCGGCTATGCCCGGACAGAAGGCTATGTTCCTGTCACGACCAAAGCCAGGGAATCAGAAGAATACAAAGACTACCTTTCCCGCCGCGGAGAGGATAATTCCGCTTATTACAGTGTTAAGATCGACGCTACACAGCTATTGCTGGACAGCACAGACAATACCTTTGTGACAGCTGTATTTAACGGCAGTACTTCTCTTCGCAATGCAGCCGGAGAACTGATCGAAGATGTGGCAAAATCCGTCAGACGGAAGAAAACCGTTGATGATTCCTACATCGATAAACTATTTGACAGTGTCACTTCTCTTTACCGTCTGGACCAGATCAAAACAGAAGACCAGGAAGAAAGTGAACTGGACAGTAAAAACCTTGGTCCTCTTCCCGCCGGCTCTGTATGGCTGATCATCATACTGGCATTTGTCTGGATCATGATCGGCATTGCTGCAGGTGTCAGAAAGTTGAAAAGCAGAAAAAAAGACGAGTCCTGACCCGATAGATTTCTTGTTCGAAATTACAATATTATGATTGAAAAAATATCATTGAGATGAGTATAATCATGAATGTAATATTTGTCAGACAGACGCATATTTTTAGATTATCAACAGCCGTTCCCGTGTAGAGAATCGGCAGAATGGAGGTAACGAACACAATGAAAAAAAGTCTGATCATGGTTCTTGCGTTATGTGTTGCAGCTGCAATGCTTCTCAGTGCATGCGGCCAGGCTAAGAAACCGGAAGCCACTACTGTACCGGAAAGTGCTGCAGAAGAAGTTTCCGAAGCTGTTTCCGAGGCAGTCGAAGAAGTTACAGAAGCTGTTTCCGAAGTTGTTGAGGAAGTCACCGATGCTGCTGAAGAAGCAAAAGAAGAAGCTTCCGAAGCTGTTTCCGAGGCAGCCGAAGAAGTTACAGAAGCTATTTCCGAAGTTGCCGAGGAAGTCACCGATGCTGCTGAAGAAGTGAAAGAAGAAGCTTCCGAGATTGCAGAAGAGATCACCGATGCTGCTGAAGAAGTAAAGGAAGAAGCTGCAGATGCTGCTGAAGATGTAAAAGAAGAAGCTTCCGAAGCGGTCGAAGAGGTTAAGGAAGAGGTTTCTGACACAGCAGAAGAAGTGAAAGAAGAAGCTTCCGAGGTTGTCGAAGAGGTTAAAGAAGAGGCCGTTGATACTGCAGAAGAAGTCAAGGAAGAAGCCGCTTCGGTTGTCGAAGACGCAAAAGACAAAACTGAAGAAGTCGTTGAAGACGTAAAAGACAAGGCCGAGGAAGTCAAGGAAGACGCTGCTGCAGTTGTTGAAGACGCAAAAGACAAAGTGGAGGAAATCGTTGAAGATGTTACCGCTGAAGCAGAAGAAGCTGCTGAAGAAGCTGTAGAAGAAACTTCCGAACTTACTGCTCCTATGACATACGCAGAATATGCTGCTGCAGAGATCGATGATGAAGTCTTTGTAGAAGCGTATGTCCAGAATCACCAGTCCTGGTGGGAGGATAAGATCACCGTTTATGCAGCTGATGAAGACGGTGCTTATTTCATCTACGAAATGGCATGTTCAGAAGAAGATGCAGCCAAACTGGTTCCCGGAACAAAGATCCTCGTAAGAGGTTACAAAGCCGAGTGGTCCGGTGAAGTTGAAATTGCAGATGCGACCTTCGAATTTGCTGAGGAAGACGGCGAAGGCTACATTGCAGAAGCGGAAGATATAACCGAACTTCTCGGAAAAGATGAACTCATCGATCACATGAACGAGTTTGTATCCTTTAAGGGACTTACGATTGAACCCTCTAAAGATGCAGATGAGAAAGAAGCTCCGTTCCTTTACAATTGGGACGGTTCCGGCACACAGGGTGATGATCTGTATTTCAATGCATCTGTCAACGGTGAAACATTTACCTTCACGGTAGAATCCTATCTGTGTGATAAGGACACCGATGTCTACAAAGCAGTTGAAGCATTGAA
>JAFRKZ010000038.1 GCA_017431485.1 Parasporobacterium sp.
CATGACATCTGCTGTGTTTGCTGCACCGGCAGAAGTGACATGGGAAGATTATCAGCAGTACCTCATTGACACAGCAGGCGTAAATGCTCCTGATCTTCAGGAATTTACCGATCAGGTCAAAGCGATCGGAAGCTGGGAAGATATTGATCAGACCGTTTCACCGTGGGATCAGTTCTTCACAACACTCGGTCTTTCCACATGGGAAGAATTCCAGGCCGGCGAAGTAAAGGAACTGGCTGCGATAGGCGCTATGGGAGGCCCCGGCGGTGACTCACCGGAAGGCGAGTCACCGGAAGGCGAATCACCGGCACCACCGGCCGATGGCGAATCTCCGGAAGGGGAGTCACCGGCACCTCCGGCTGAAGGCGAATCTCCGGAAGGAGAATCCGCAGGCGGGCCGCCGAGCGGCACCAAACAGAGTATTTCCGAATTGAAGGTTTCTTCTTTTGCAACCAATGATAATGATAAGAGCAGACCGCAGGATGAAGGCCATATCTATGTCGGCTATGCCATTACCGACGGACAGCTGGATGCAGACAATTCCAACTGGGAAGGTGACATCGCCAATATCGCATTGGACAATGTTGTGGAAGGAGAAGGTTTCACAGCGATCCGTGCGGAAGGCGATACCACTGTCAGCGTGACCGGTAACCTGGTCCTGCAGGATGACTCTGACGGACAGTTTGTCTCTGACTTTACCGGCACCGGCGTCGGCATCACAGGGGCCAATGGAGCAAAGATCTATGCAGATAATATGATGTACCTGAGCAACGGTTTTGCAAGATCCTTTGCCATCATCCAGAACGGTACCCTGGTACTCACCAATTCTGATATTACCGCACTGGGCAGGAATCCTCTGACAGATGCATGGGACGGCTATTATAATTCCGCCAATACATCCATGATGATCTCACCTCCGTGGGTACTCGGTATCCAGGGCGGTATCCGTGCTCTGAACGTGCTTGGCTCCAACTCCACACTGGTTGTTGCTGATTCTACCGTAACGGCAGGTGGATGGGGCGTTCTGTCCACAGACGGATGCCAGCAGCCGTCGCTGCATCTGTACAACTCCACACTGAACATTCTTCCGGAATCCGAAGGCGGCATGAACAGCGGCTGGGCGATCCTGGGATATGATGAGAATGCATATGGTTCGGGCTACGGCTCCTACATCATCGGAAGCGCCCAGGAGTATTTCAAAGGCATGACCATCAACGGCGCAACCTATGCATCCATCCTGACAGGCGGCGATGCATATTATGACTGCCTTATTGCAGACGAAACGTATCAGGCAACAGCACCGGACGGCACCGTGATCGGGGCCTACACTGCCAAAGAGGATGTTCCGACTACGATCAATACCGTATTCGGCTTCATGGCACACAACTCAGGCTCCATGAATATCCTGAATGGCACGGTGGTCAATACCGCTGCGGCAACCGCTCTTTACAAGAGTGCAGACTCTGTCTGGACATTTGACGATGCTGAACTGCATCCGGGCAGCGGCATCATCTTCCAGATGATCGATAACGACGACTCTACCGTCGGCGGCTTTAATCCGTTCGGAACTTATCTGAAAGAGGAAGCCGGATTCCCGAAGGATGCATATGCAGATGCAGTTGCATATGTGTTTACGACGGATACCAAGGTAGACCCGGCTAAAACCTACTACACATCCGATACTGATGATGCATCCGGGTATGCAGTTGTTGAAAATCCGACCGATGCAGGTACTGTGGCATATTATGAGAAATCGACCGGAGGCAACCAGGTTACCGTTAATTTCAAGAATCATCTTTACGATGGCGATCTGTACAATGCAACCGGCTATTACAATCAGGCATCCGATGCTCTGACCGTCAATATTGATGTCAGCGCAACCCTGCAAGGTGATATTGCCCTGGCTTCCCATGTTCATGGAATCTGGCTGAACGGAAGACCGGTGGATGATGTGATCGCAGCGATCGATGCAGCCAATGCATATCATGCGAATATCGGCGGCTACTATGAAGGCCTTGAGGATATCGAGTATGTATTCCTGGATGCAGAAGGCGCTGTTACAGAAGATAAGGATGCGGCAGCCGCAATCCAGTTCACCAAGTTCTCCACAGCAGAATATTATCTGCTGGGACAGGTGCTGAACATGATCAACAATAACGGACTGGCTACGATCGATGTCAATGTAGACGGCGTGTGGTATCCGCAGAGAGCTTCTCTGGTAACCTACCTGAAAGTTGCGGAAGGCGCTCATGTATACGGCACTGTAACAGAACTTGAGGATGGCAGCGTCCTGATCACTCCGTCGGAAGAAACCGTTAAACCGGGTGAATACGGCAGCGCATTCATTTACGTGGAAGGCCCCGGATCAGGTGGCGGCCCCGGCGGCGGTGAATCACCGGAAGGCGAATCACCGGAAGGCGAATCTCCGGAAGGACAGGCACCGGAAGGTGAATCTGCAGAAGCTCCCGCACCTCCGGCAGAAGGCGAGTCACCGGAAGGACAGGCTCCGGAAGGCGAATCTCCGGCACCTCCGGCAGAAGGCGAATCACCGGAAGGGGAAGCTCCGGCAGCACCCGCAGCGGAAGCACCGGCAGCCGAAGCACCAGCAGCCGACGATGAACTGTATGCAGCATTTGTCGAGTATATTCATGAATGGCTGCTGAATGAAGAGGCTAACAATGAGCAGATGACGCTTGATGTTGTGGAAAATGAATTCATGCCTCTGGTAAAAGCAGGTGATTTTGAATCCTTCCCGGCAGATATGCTGTACAATGGCATGCTGGAAACGGGAAGCCCTATGACATTTGAAGAATTTGCGGCATCCCAGAAATAATGCATTCTTCTGAAATATGATGACCGGAAACGGCTGTGGTCTTCAGGACCCGGCCGTTTCTTTTCGTGAGGAGCCTGCTTGTGAAAATCTGCACAGTTCTCAATTCTGCCATTCGCAGGATTGGAGAACACGGGGTGTTCTTGATTTAGCCATTTTTATATATGAGAACGCAACGCGTTCTTGTACGAGAAATTCCTGTATTTGAGAACAGCCGAAGCGTTCTTGATTTTCGGAAAACGCCATTTTGAGAACGTTTTGCGTTCTTATTTAGTGCAAACCTTCAGATTGAGAACACATTGCCTGTTCTCAAATATGAGAAATTGCCGTGCAAGAACACTTCGCGTTCTTAAATACGAAAAAGTCTGGTCCAAGAACACTTGCTGTTCTTTATTTTCAAAATAGGCCATTTTAAGAACACAGGTGGTTAGAATACTCTGGTCCCGACCGTCAGCCGGGACCTTTTTGAGCATCGCAGGGGATCACTGCACAAACAGAAAACGGGATTTCATTATATGCCTGCCATCTGTTATAATATACCAAAATGATCAGGAGGACATGTCAGATATGTTCAGAGAATTGACCCGGATCAACAGGAAACTGCCGGACGAGGAGTGCATCGGTATCCTGAAACAGGAACTCAGGGGAGTCCTTTCGGTGCTGGGAGATGACGAGTATCCTTACGGGGTGCCGCTCAATCATTATTACAATGAAGAAGACGGAAAGCTGTATTTCCACAGCGGCAGGAAAGGGCATAAGATCGATGCGCTGAAAAAGCATGATAAGGCATCTTTCTGTGTTTTTGACAGCGGATACCGGGAAGAGGGAGAATGGGCGCTGAATATCCGGAGCGTGATCGTCTTCGGCAGGATCGAGATCATCGAAGACAGGGAGACGATCTACGAGATCTCGAGACGTCTCAGCCGCAAATTCACATCAGACGAACACTATATCGAGCAGGAGATCGAAAAATCCGGCCCCGGCACTTTCATGTTCGCTCTGGTGCCGGAGCATATCTGCGGGAAGCTGGTAAATGAATCCTGATGCAGGAATTGAGAAGGATACAGGAGGAGTTGTTTATGAAATTTTCAGAAATGCCATATAAGCGGCCGGATCTGGGGGAGCTCATACGTCAGACAAAGGAACTGACCGAAAATCTGAAACAGGCACAGACTTATGAAGAAGCCAGAGAAGTGTTTCTTCAGAAAGACCAACTGATGAGGCATGCTATGACCCAGGAGACGCTGGCGTCCATCCGGCATTCCATTGATACGAGAGATGCATTTTATAAAGAAGAATTCCAATTCTGGAATGACGCTTTTCCGCAGCTGCAGGAATATCTGCAGCAGTGGACGCTTGCACTTCTGTCCAGCAGATGGAAAGAAGACTTTGAAAAAGAATTCGGAGAGGTCTATTTCGTGAATGCAGAACTGGAACTGAAAGCGTTCTCACCACAGATCATTGCGCAGCTGCAGGAAGAGAACAAACTGGTGGATGATTACCATCACCTGATCGCCTCGGCGCAGATCCCGTTTGAAGGAGGAACGTACACGATCTCCCAGATGTCTCCGTTTAAAAATGATCCGGATGACGAAAGAAGGCTCAATGCATGGAAAGCAGAAGGCGGCTGGTACAAGAAACAGCAGCCGAAACTGGACGAGATCTATGACAGACTCACGCATCTCCGGGATGAAATGGGAAGGAAACTGGGCTATGACGGGTATACGCAGCTTGGGTATTACCGGATGCAGAGAAACTGTTACACCAAAGAAGATGTGGAAAGGTTCCGGGAAGCCGTGCGCACCTATCTGGTACCGGTGGCAGACAGACTGTTCCGGCAGCAGGCAGAAAGACTGGGAAAAGTTTATCCCATGAGTTTTGCCGACAATGAACTGGAATTTCGTTCCGGCAACCCGAAGCCCCAGGGCAGCGCGGATGATATCCTGATGGCCGGCAGAAATTTTTATGACGAACTTTCCCCTGAAACCAGTGAATTCTTCCGGAAAATGCTGGATATGGAGCTTATGGATGTGCTCAGCACCGAAGGGAAGGAAGGCGGTGGTTACTGCACGGATCTGCCGGATTATCATATGCCGTTTATCTTTGCCAATTTCAATGGAACAAAACACGATGTGGAAGTCGTGACCCATGAAGCCGGACATGCATTTGAAGCTTATATGAACAGGGACCGGGTGCCGCTGGATCTGATGTGGCCGAGCCTGGAAGCCTGTGAAGTGCATTCCATGTCCATGGAATTTATGGCCTGGCCCTGGGCGGAAGAATTTTTCGGCCCGGATACAGACAAATTCCTGTACAGCCACCTGGCATCTGCCATCAAGTTCATTCCTTACGGCACTATGGTGGATCATTTCCAGCATATCGTTTATGAGAAACCATATATGACGCCGGCGCAGAGACACGGCGTATGGAAAGAACTGCTGGGGATCTATATGCGATGGCAGAAGCTGGACGGGGAGATCCCCTTCTACAGTGAGGGAGAAGGATGGCAGCGGCAGTCCCATATCTATTCCAGCCCGTTTTATTATATCGATTACTGTCTGGCGCAGACCGTATCCCTGGAATTTTGGGCGATGCTGCAGGAAGACAGGAAAAACGCCTGGGAACACTATATGGCCTATACGATTCAGGGCGGAACGCAGACATTTACCGATCTTCTGAAAAATGCGGATCTCGTAAGCCCCTTTGATCCCAACTGCCTGAAAGAAGTCAGCGAAAAAGCTGTGGAGTGGCTGGACCGGTTTGATGCCGCGAAACTGAAATGACGGCCAGCGAGAACCATCGGAAGAAAAACGCAAAGGCGAAAGGACAGAGCAGTGACAAGAAGAAAAAAAGATGATTGGGAAGATGACGGACGGACCATTGTCAGCATGGAAAGCCTTGATGAGTTATCACGTCCCCCTTTCCGGCTTACGGGAAGAAAACGCAAAGAGGACAAAGAAGCCATCAAAGCAAAGATCGAGAGGGAAGAGGCGCTGACAAAAGCGGAATACCGGAGATATACCTGGTATTCGATCCTGGCGGCCCTGACCGTGATGGGGATCGTCGGAGGCGGGATGATCCTTGTCATCCTGCTGATGCTTCTATTGTGGAAGTAGAGAAAAGGGAACGGAATGTATGTGAAAATAGTCTTGTCTTGACCTGTTCACTATGATACTATTTGTATGATTTTTACAAAAATCAAGGAGGATTATCCGAAGCAGGAAATCCCCAATATTTTTAAAGGAGGAACAATTTAAATGATGAAAAAGATGATTGCAATGCTTCTGGCATTGGTCATGGCTTTATCCATGGCAGGCATCGCTTCTGCAGAAGAAGCAGCTCCTGCGGATGAAGGAAATGGCACACCGCTGGTCGTGGCTTACAGCCCGTTTTCAGCAAAATTCAGCCCGTACTATGCAGACACCGGCTATGATCAGGATGTTGTATGGCTGACACAGATGGAGATCCTGACAACTGACCGTGCAGGGGGCATTATCTACAATGCGATCGAGGGCGAGACCGTTTCCTACAACGGTACTGACTATCTCTACAAGGGACCTGCAGATATCAGCGTTGTTTATGATGAAGAATCCGATACGACCAAATACACTGCTCATATTCGTGATGATATACTCTTCAGCGATGGTGTACCGGTAACAGCAGATGATATCATCTTTACATACTATACATTACTGGATCCTACTTATGTTGGTTCCACAACTCTGTCTTCCTATGGTATCCTGGGTCTGAACGAATATCAGACACAGACCACCAGTGAAGTCTATGACAAGTATGCAGCTATGGCAGAAGAGATCTTCGCTGCAGGCGAAGACCATGAATGGTCTGAAGAAGATGGTTGGACACAGGAACAGCAGGACGGCTTCTGGGCTCTGGTCAAAGAAGGCTGGTTGGAAGATGTTCAGAAGATCGTTGATTACGTTCTGGCTAACTACATGGATTACTCCGAAGACTATGCCGGCATGACCGCTGATGAGATCAATGAAAGCGACAGCAAGAAAGTGGCTTTCGGTATGGTGATGTGGGGATTCGGCAGCATTGAAGACGGCGTTCTGACCACAGCTGATGAGAAGACTTTTGATCTGGCTACAGACGAAGTAACGGTTGAAGATTACTACAACGCAACTTATGCAGCATATGGCGGTGATGTGGTATCCTATGCAGAAACCGAATCTTCAGATGGAACGGACGTTGCAGCCAATGCCAAACTGGCATTCGTTATGGAATGGGGCCCGAAGGATGAAGCTATGGGCGGCGAAGGCGTTCCGAATATTGCAGGTATCAAGAAGCTGGATGATTACACCGTAGAAGTTACCACAGCCGGTTATGAAGCTCCTGCTGTATATTCCATCTTCGGCATCCAGATGACACCGATGCATTACTATGGCGATGTTGAGAAATATGATTATGATAACAACAAGTTCGGTTTTGA
>JAFRKZ010000039.1 GCA_017431485.1 Parasporobacterium sp.
AACCATATGAACCAGCATGTACAATTGCAGCTTGCCGACCTGGTCCTGATAACGGCCGGGCGGTAGTCAGTGGACCTGTTTCCCTGTACCAACGATGAGTATGAATTAGTAATTTCATTTCCTCGTGCCAGTAAGAAATGTTTCGTTAGACGGGCGAAAATTCAATCTGCTAACTAAAGGCATACGGAGACAGTAGTCAAAATTTCCCGTAAAATAAGGAAAAACTGAGGGTGCATGGAAGAATGCGCTGTCCATGGGAACGTGTCAATGGACGTAAAATAGGCATTTTTTAGGTCCATGGAAACGTGTCAAGGGATCCTGGGGTTCTGCCTGGAAGCGGCGGAGTGCCGGGGATCCCTTTTTTTCATCTTGAGGGCTATTTATAGAGCGTCTCAATGCTCAGATTCTCAATGGGAGAATAGTCCGTGATTTTGTTATCAGACAACCGGAGGTCCGTCAGGTTCGTCAAGTCAGCAAGCGGAGAGATATCTGTAATTTGATTGTTATATAACCAGAGGTCCGTCAGGTTCGTCAAACTGGAAAGCTGAGAGATATCTGTGATTTGGTTATCATACAAATCGTTAAGGAAAGAATCGAAGATGGTGCAAACGAAAAAGCAGCATTACGCTTTCCAATAGCTGCCCTTTCGTTTGCATCAATTTCGATTTTTCCTTAACGATTTGCATCTCATCCTGTATACGCGTCCTCGGCTGTATTTCTGAAATTCTGCTTTTCCAGCCATTCCCGTTCCTCATCATTTTCCGGGATATCGATCCGTTCGATCTTGAAAATAACCGGCCGTGTGCCATCATTACAGCAGGCGATCATGATCCGGTCATCGTTGGTCCAGCCTTTCATAATGGAGCCGCCCTGCAGAGCGGTGTACACATACCGGCTGACCGCATCCCACGCTTCACCGCAGAATTTACCATCCATCAGGTGGTAAAAGTCATCCTGCTGCGGAGTACGCTTCAGCACAAACTCGTCTCCCACATTGAAAAACGGACATGGACCGGACTTGGGATCCGCCAGATATTGCTCCTGATAATCAGTAAAGCATTTCTTATCGATCACTGTTATTTTGCACTCATGCTGCATTTTTCTGCTCCTTTACTTCAGGGACGTTCCAAACACCCTCAGTTCTTCCAGCTTCGCTTCAGGCACACCCAGATCATAACCATTCGTGGTAAAGACTCCCATACCTTCCAGCTGTAGATAATCCAGGAAGTCGCCCCGATAAGAAAACAGGGCACCGTCATACATATCCGGATCTCCGGAGCTTAAGAACATTGCCACCTTCTTCAGCTTCGGCGGTTTATTCGGATAGGCCGCTGCATAGAACCGATCGATCGTGCATTTCAACTGGCCTGACAGGCCATGGTAGTAGATCGGCGAAGCGATCACCAGCATTTCCGCTTCCTGCAGCTGCTGATAGATGTTTTGCATGTCATCCTTCTGAATGCACTGCCCATTGCCTTTGGTATGGCAATACTCGCAGGCAAGGCATCCATGAATGTTCATTTTGCAGACATCATAGACATCCCACTCGTGGCCGGCTGCTTCCAGGCCTTCGCAGAACGCAGTAATCATCTGCTTTGTATTCCCCTTTGGTCTGGGGCTTCCGTTTAAAATCAATACTCTCATCGCTTATATTTCCTGTAAATCCTGTTGTAGGCTATAACAAGGAGCGGAAGACCACCCAGGCATCCCACCGCAAGAACAATCCCGGCTGTTGAAACACTCCCTATACCCATAATCGTACTGATCCAGAAAACAGCGGAATAGCAGATCCACATGATTCCATTTTCCCGGTTATAAGCCTTCACATTGGTGATTTCATCTTCCCTGACCGAGGATCCCGACCAGAACCACATAGGTTTCGTGCGCCGCCAGGCATAGATCCCGAGACCGGTAAACAGAAGACTGCACGGTATTGTAATCACAAGCCATAT
>JAFRKZ010000005.1 GCA_017431485.1 Parasporobacterium sp.
ATCTCTGTCAGGGTCACTTCACCGATCTTGATGACCATACCGCCGATACCGCAGATCAGGATGACAGATGCGGTAAACAGATTGCGGTTGTCGTTCAGGTCGACCGGCTGAAGCATCTTAAGACCGGAAACTGCAATGAAACCGTACAGAGTGATGCAGACACCACCCATGACACATGCCGGGATCGTGGAAAGGAACGTTACGAAAGGTCCTACGAAAGAAGCAATGATCGCAATGATGGATGTCGCAAGAATGGTTACCACGGAAGCATTGCCTGTAATGGCGACACAGCCGACGGATTCTCCGTATGTGGTGTTCGGGCAGCCGCCGAAGATCGCGCCGACGAAGGAACCAATACCATCACCGAACATGGTCCTGTGAAGACCGGGATCTTCCAGAAGATCTTTCCCGATAATGGAGGAGAGGTTCTTGTGGTCAGCGATATGCTCTGCGAACACAACAAATGCAACCGGGATGTAAGCGACAGCAATGGTCAGGATGTAGGTTCCGGTGACGCCGTCAAAACCTTTGAATGCGGTCAGGAACGTGAACTCGGGAACCCACTGCATGGTGGCAAATTTGGAGAAGTCTACGATCTGGAGTGCGGCGTTGCCGGTTGCATTTCCGATCAGCGTGAAGATCACAGCTACAACATAGCCGGCGCAGATACCGATGATAAAGGGGATCAGCCGCATCATCTTCTTACCGAAAACGGAGCAGAGCAGCACGACCAGTAATGTAACCAATGCGCAGACCAGGCACACCCAGGCATGGGCGTCCATGACATAGGCACCGGCGTCTGCATTGAAAGCACCGCCCATAGCATCGGAAACGGCATTGCCTGCCAGGGAAAGACCGATGATGGCGACGGTGGGACCTATGACGACCGGAGGCATCAGGTAATTGACCCAGCGTACACCGGCAAACTTAATGATGATCGCGATGATCACATAGACAAGTCCGGCAAAGCCGGTACCGATGATCAGGCCGAGATAACCGACTTCCATGCTGGCAGCACCTGCAAAGGCGGCGAACATGGAACCGATAAAAGCAAAAGAAGAGCCCAGGAAAACCGGGCTTTTGAATTTGGTAAATGCAAGATATATGATTGTACCGACGCCGGCTCCGAATAATGCAGCGCTCTGGCTCATGCCATGTCCGATAATGGAAGGAACAGCAATGGTTGCCGCTAAGATTGCAAGCAGCTGCTGGATAGCAAAGACAATGACCTTTCCGAAGGAGGGTCTGTCTTTTACATCATAAATAAGATTCATAATTTCTCCCTTCTTGATAGTTATCCAAATAATTTTCTGCGAAAGATTCTACCGCGACAGCAGGCAGAATGTAAAGGCGAAATTTACACTTTTGATTTACAAAATTATTACAAAAAAGGAGGAATCTTTGTGGAATCTTTATAAGGCAGAAGAAGAAAGGCCGGCAGCTTAAGGCTCCCGGAAAGAAGCAGCAGGGGTCTTCATTTCTTCCGCACTCTGGAGCGTGATCTCCGTGATCTCACTGCCGCTCAGAAGCCGGGCAAGTTCCAGGATGGAATCCGGTCTCCTGAGCTTTCGGATACCGGAGATGGTACTTCCTTCGGAAACGGATTTTTCAATGGAAAAGTGAGTATCCGCCATGGCAGCGATCTGGGGAAGATGCGTGATACAGATCAGCTGGTGATCGTGGCTCAGAAGAGCCAGCTTTTCGGCAACTTTTCTGGCGGTACGGCCGCTGATCCCTGTATCAATCTCGTCAAAGATCAGGGTGCCGATGCTGTCAGCCTGGGCGGAAGAGGACTTGATGGCCAGCATGATCCTGGACAGTTCACCGCCGGAAGCGATCCTGGCCAGAGGCCTGGGAGGCTCTCCGGGGTTGGCGGAGATCAGAAACTCCACTTTATCAAATCCGTTTTCATAGATCTTATCCGCTTTTTCGAAATGAATCCTGAAATCAGCTTCCAGAAAATTCAGATCCTTCAGATTACGGACGATCCGCTGTTCCAGATCAGAAGCTGCATGTCTGCGGCAATCGGAAAGCTGTACTGCAAGACGGTTTACACGGGCTTTCACCGTATCCATCTGTTTCTGGAGTTCCTCCCTGTTCGCCTCATAATCTTTTAACTGAGAGAGCTTTGCACATAAGGAATCGTGGTATTCACTGATATCCTGAAGCGTACGGCCGTACTTGCCTTTCAGACGGCTGATCACATCAAGACGGTCCTGAACAGCCTGGTAGCGCTCTGCCTGGAAGGTATTATCTTCCAGATAGGAGGAAAGCTCATGATCCATATCACGGGAAATAGACTCCAGATCCATCAGATAATCGGACAGCGATTTCAGACCCGGATCAAAACTTTCCAGGAAATGAAGTTCCCGGATTGCATCTGAGATACGTCCGGAAGCACTGTCTGCATTGTCGAAAAGAGAAGAACGGATCCGGCTTAAACCTCCGGAGATCTTTTCTGCAGCAGCCAGTTTTTTGTGTTCTGCCTGCAGCAGCGTGTCTTCGTCAGGTTTCAGAGCTGCTTCTTCGATCTCTTTGATCTCATATTCGATAAAGGAGATCTCTTTTGCCAGTTCTTCGGGGTTCTGACTGAACTTCTGATATCTGCCGCGCAGGGCTTTGTATTCCTGATAGCAGGACCTGAATTCCCGAAGGATCTGCTCCAGTGCCTCGCCGCCGGCTTCATCCACGATCCTGAGATGCTGGGACGGATTTAAAAGTGACTGATGGTCATGCTGGCCGTGGATATCGACCAGAAGGGAAGTGACTGCTTTCAGGTTTGCCAGCGTGACCGAGGTACCGTTTATGCGGGACGTGCTGCCGTCGGCTGTGATACGCCTGGATATGATGATCTGGTCTTCCTCTCTTGGGATCCCCAGGTCCTCCATGGTATGAAAGACTTTTTCATTCGACGAGGAAAAGACAAGTTCTACCAATCCGTAATCGGAACCGGTCCGGATAAAAGATTTGCTTGCTTTATCGCCGAGGGCAATCGTAATAGAACCGATAATGATCGATTTTCCTGCGCCGGTCTCTCCGGTAAGTATATTCAGCCCCTGTTCAAAATCGATATCTGCTTCCCTGATCAGGGCCAGATTTTTCAGATGGACGTGTTTCAGCATGATCCGGGGAACCCTCCTGCTAAATCCCTTTCAGCAGGATCTGGATCCTGGAGATCAGTGAAGCGGCGTCTTCATCAGAACGGCAGGCACACATGATGGTATCATCACCGGCAATGGAACCGACGAGCTCCGACAACTTCAGTTCATCCAGGGCGGCAGCGGCAGCCATTGCCATTCCGGGGATCGTCCTGATCACAGCCAGATTGCCGGCCTGATCCATGGAAACAAAGCCGCCGGAAAAGATCCGGAGGTATTTCTCCCTGGAATCAACAGAATCATCACGGGAAATGTATTTCTGTCCTTTAGGGGAAGGGACTTTTCGGAGATGAAGTGCTTTGATATCCCTTGAGACGGTTGCCTGGGTCGTTTTATAGCCCTGTTCATTGAGCATGGATGTCAGCTCTTCTTGTGTACTGATATCATATAACTCTATGAGTTCCAGTATTTTTTCCTGACGTGATGTTTTCATATGGATAACCTGTATAAATAAGTATTAATATTCATGTTTACTCGGCGATTATAAGTCAAAATGCATAGAAAAGCAACAACCGGGGAGGGGATTTTAGGGATTGCCGAGGTTAACGGTTGAAAAGGTCTGTTTTTCCATGTATTCTATTATGGCATCTTGAAACGGAGTATAAAAGGAATGGCTTTTGACGGAAGTATCGTTCACGCGCTTTTGCATGAATTGAAACAGGAACTGGAAGACGGGAGGATCGCGAAGATCGTTCAGCCGGAAAAGGATGAGCTGATCATTACGGTTAAAAAAGAAGGCAGGCAGAAACGTCTGCTGATCAGTGTCAACCCGTCTTTGCCGATCATGTACCTGACGGAACAGAACAAGAACGCGCCGCTTCAGGCGCCGTCTTTTTGCATGCTTCTTCGAAAGCACCTGACAGGGGGACGTATCCTGATGGTTTCCCAGCCTTCTCTGGAAAGGATCGTTGAACTGGAGATCGAACATTTCAATGAAATGGGAGATCTTTGCCGAAAAACCCTGACGGTGGAATTGATGGGAAAATACAGCAATATCATCCTGCGGGACGGAACAAGGATCCTGGATGCGATCCGGCATGTGTCACTGCTGATGAGTTCTGTTCGGGAAGTGCTTCCGGGCAGGGAGTATTTCATTCCGTTCCATGAAGAAAAACTGGATCCTTTTGCAGCGGATGAATATAATTTCGCAGAGCATGTTTATGTGTCCGGCGGCCTGAATATCGCAAAAGCGCTGTATACCGGCATTACCGGTTTCAGCCCTGCGACAGCACAGGAGATCCTGTACCTTGCAGGACTTGATTCGGATCGTCCTGTATCCAGTTTTACACAGCAGGAAAGACAGAAGATCTATGCGGGGTTCTGCTCTGTGATGGAGAGGATCTCGGCTGCCGGGGCGGGAAGAGAAAAACCGGGCATACTGTTCAGGGGAGAAGAACCGGCGGAATATGGCGCTTTCCGGTATCGGATGTATGAGGATCCTGCTTTTTCCTGGAAAGAATACGAGAGCGTTTCGAAGCTTCTGTACGATTATTATTCCCGGAAGCAGACGGCCTCATCCATCAGACAGAAGACAGCCGGGATCAGACAGAGTATTACAACGATCCTGAACAAAGACTATAAAAAGTACGACCTGCAGCTTAGGCAGATCAGAGATACGGAGAAAAAAGAAAAGTTCCGGGTATACGGGGAGCTTCTGACAGCTTATGGATACAGCGTGCAGAGCGGGGCATCGGAATTTGAAACGACGGATTTCTATACAGGCAAACCTGTCAGGATCCCTTTGGATCCCCGGCTTTCTGCTGTGGAGAACGGAAAACAGTATTTTAAAAAATATGCAAAGCTGAAACGCACATCCCAGGCTCTGGGCGAGATCGTTGTGCAGACAAAAGAAGAGATCGATTACCTGGAATCGGTACTGGTATCCCTGGATCTGGTCCGCAGCGCGCAGGACATTGCCGAGATCAGAAAGGAACTTTCCCAGACGGGATACGGCAGGAAATCTTCTGTGAAAGGCTCCTCCGGAAATGCGGGGAAACGTGCCGCAAATGAAAGATCCCAGCCTCTTCATTTTATCAGCTCCGACGGTTTTCACATGTATGTCGGTAAAAATAACCTGCAGAATGAAGAACTGACGTTCCATATGGCTTCCGGAACGGACTGGTGGTTCCATGCAAAGGAGATCCCGGGAAGCCATGTGATCGTAAAGACACAGGGGCGGGAACTGACCGACAGGACTTATGAAGAAGCGGCACGCCTTGCTGCGCATTTTTCGGGATCCGGAAGTGCCGAAAAGGCAGAGGTGCAGTATACTATGAGAAAGAACCTGAAAAAGCCTCCCGGAGCAAAACCGGGAATGGTGATCTTTCATACTTATTATTCTATGGCTGCATCTACGGATATCAGCGGCCTCAGGCAGGAGGAACTGTCATGAGTTTCTGGGAAGTTGCATTGATCGGTATAGGGCTGTCCATGGATGCATTTGCGGTTGCCCTGGGAAAAGGACTGGCGATGAAAACCCTGTCCCCCAGAAAGACTCTTTGGATCGCAGCTGCATTCGGCGGCTTCCAGGCGCTTATGCCCCTGATCGGATGGCTCCTGGGAAGCAGCTTCAGCCGGTACATTGAAGCCGTGGATCACTGGATCGCCTTTGTGCTGCTTTTGTCCATCGGTGGAAAGATGATCCGGGATGCCCTGAAGGAGATCCGGGAAGAGAAAGAGAAAAAAGAGAAGACCGAAGAATCCGGCAGTAATAAAGACCTGAGGATCGGCGAACTTCTGATCCTTGCAGTAGCGACCAGTATCGATGCCCTGGCAGTCGGACTCAGTTTCGCCATGCTTGGCGTTTCGACAGTATCTTCCCGTGAGTGCCTCTCCATCTGGTATTCCATCCTGATCATCGGGCTCGAAACCTTTGTGCTGTCAGGCGGTGGGGTCCTGATTGGACACCGGTTCGGAAGCAAATATCATGCGCGGGCGGAAATCGCTGGCGGGATCATACTGATCTTGATCGGTATACGGATCCTGATCAGTCATATGGCGGGATGACCATATATCCTGTATATCCATTTGTCGCAGCATCTGTGCGCAGGCCTGAAAAAGTTCAGCTGTGCTAACACCCGCCGATCCGTAAGCATCACAGGCGTTCGCTTGCGTCGTTCACCGCTTCGCGGAGCCGCCGACAGACTCACACCAGTGATACTAACGGCTCCGGCGGCCACGCACATTCACTTTCCCAGGCCTGCGCACAGATGCTGCGGCAGATGAAAACACAGCGTATATTTTTACAGAAATACATAGATTCTTCACATTCGGATGATAAAATACATCCGGATTATACTATATTAGACAATCTTGTTTGCAGGAGGAGTAGAACAGATGGATAACCTGAGGATCCTGGTAGTGGATGATGAAGCCCGGATGAGAAAGATCGTCAGAGACTTTCTGACAGCAAAACAGTATATCGTGATCGAGGCGTCCAATGGGGAAGAAGCCCTCGATATTGTATATAAAAACAAAAACATCGATCTGGTGATCCTGGACGTCATGATGCCCAAGATGGATGGCTGGGAATGCTGCCGGGAGATCCGGAAATTCTCCAAGGTGCCCATCATCATGCTGACGGCAAAGGGGGAAGAATCCGATGAACTGCTGGGATTTGATCTGGGTATTGATGATTATATTTCCAAACCGTTCAGCCCGAAGATCCTGGTAGCCAGAATAGATGCGCTGCTTCACCGCACCTATAAGCTGGATGAAGCAGACATCATCACAGCCGGAAAACTGGAGATCAACAAGACCTCGCATATCGTAAAAGTAGACGGCAAAGTGGTGGAACTGAGCTATAAAGAATTTGAACTGCTGTGCTATTTTGTAGAAAACAAGGGGATCGCCCTTTCCAGGGAGAAGATCCTGAACAGCGTCTGGAATTACGATTATTTCGGTGATGCAAGGACCATTGATACCCATGTGAAAAAGATCCGCAGCAAACTCGGCGAATGCGGGGAATATATCAAGACGATCTGGGGAATGGGCTATAAATTCGAGGTGGATGAATGAGGTTTTCCATCCGGAAAAAAACAGCTGTTTATATCATTGTACTGATCATCCTGGCCTTCAGCATAGGGCTGGGATTTTGTGCGATCTTTGCCAATCGGTATTATACCGAGATCACCAGGGAGGAGATGTGCAGCGCCTATAATCTTATCAAACGCCTGTATATGGAAGACGCCGCAGGCGGATTTTACGGGCGGGTTCCGCAGGCCTATAAAAACGAACTGACAGAGATCTGTGAGGAAAACGGTTTCTCCATGCTGATCGTCAGTCCTTCCGGAATACCGGCGTTTACCTACGGCAATTCGGATTTTCTGTACGAGAGGCTGACCAATCTGGTCTTCTACCGGACGAACGACATCAGTTCCGTGCTGGAGACAGGAGACGGGTATACGATCCAACTGGTCAGAGGGGAGCAGGATGCCATCAAGTACATCGAGATGTGGGGCTTTCTGTATGACGGGTGTTCCTTTATCTACCGGTCCTCCTATTCCAATCTCCGGAATAATATTAGTGTATCCCTGAGCTTTTATGTGGCCGTATGCGCCATGATCTTTCTGATCTTTTCCATTATTATCCTTCTGATGATCAAATCCTTCACAGAGCCGCTGAAACGTCTGGCCGAAGTGACGGTCAAGGTAAACGAGGGAGAATTCGAGACCAAATACGAATCAAAACGAAAGAGAAACGATGAGATCGGCGTTCTTTCTGAAAATGTTTATGAGATGGCGCAGAAGCTGGAAAAAAGTATCTCCGCCCTGAAGTCTTCCAACCTGAACCTTCAGAATGAGCTGAAGGCAAAGGAAAAGATGGAAGAAGCCCGCAAGAAATACATGTCTGACGTTTCTCATGAACTGAAAACACCCATTGCGCTGATCTCCAGTTATGCGGAAGGTCTGAAAGAAGGAATCTTTGACAGCAGCGAAGACAGGGATTATTATTGTGATGTTATCATAGATGAAGCGGAAAAAATGAATCTTATGGTCAAAAAGCTGTCCACACTGAACCAACTGGAGCAGGGACAGAGCGCAGTGACACTGGAACGGTTCAATGTGGTAGAGGTGATCGACGGATTCCTGAAGAATATGTCGGTGATCATTGAAGAAAGAAACGCCAATGTCACTTTTGACAATACCAGCGTCGCTTATGTATGGTCCGATGAATTCTTATTTGAAGAGGTACTGGTCAATTATTTCAACAATGCGCTGAACCATATGGATGAAAAACGTGACATCCGGATCACTGTGGAAAAAGCCGGGGAAAATATCCGGATCACCGTTTTTAATACGGGCCAGAATATTCCGGAAGAGGAACTTCCGAAATTATGGGACAAGTTCTACAAGGTGGATAAGGCAAGGACCAGGGAATACGGAGGATCCGGACTTGGATTGTCCATTGTGAAAGCGATCGCGGATTCACTGAATAAAGAATGCGGCGTTTACAATACTTCCGACGGAGTGGCATTTTATATTGATCTGGAATCGGCAGGAGAGATCACGACAATAAAGGACCAGGAAAAGACTGAGAAACACGGCAGGCTGAAACTGACGGATCTGCCCGGCAAAATGTCTTCAGTCAGGAAAGGGACAAAAAATGGCACCGATCAGCAATGACTGGCAGGAAGCCCTGAAAGCTGAATATGCAAAACCGTATTACAAACAGTTATATCAGTTTGTAAATGAAGAATACCGGACAAGAAAGATCTTTCCTCCGGGAAATGATATCTTCAACGCCTTCCATCTGACTCCGCTGAATCAGGTCAAGGCAGTGATCCTGGGACAGGATCCTTATCATAATGACGGGCAGGCACACGGTTTATGCTTTTCCGTGAACAAAGGCGTAGAGATCCCGCCGTCCCTGGTCAATATCTACAAGGAGCTGCATGATGATATCGGTTTTATGATCCCTGATCACGGCTGTCTGACAGAATGGGCAGAGCAGGGCGTCCTTTTGTTAAATACTGTACTGACGGTCCGGGCACACCAGGCCAATTCCCATCGGAATGTGGGATGGGAACAGTTTACGGATGCAGCGATCAAAGTCCTGAACGAACAGGACAGACCCATCGTTTTTATGTTGTGGGGGCGGCCGGCCCGGGAGAAGAAAAAACTGCTCACCAATCCGCAGCATCTGATCCTGGAAGCGGCACACCCGAGCCCTTTATCCGCCTATAACGGCTTTTTCGGTTGCCGGCATTTTTCCAAATGCAATCAGTTTCTGGTCTCCAAAGGAGTGGAGCCGGTAAACTGGCAGATACATTAATCATTTAGGAGGTCTTGATTATGAAAAAGATGAAAAAAATTGCAGCATTAGTTCTGGCTCTGTCGATGGTCGGTCTGCTTGCGTTTCCGGCTGCAGCCGATGACAACACCGATGATCTGGATGAGGTGATCGGCGTGATCGAAGACGGTGTTTACATCAACGATTATTTCGATATTGCCTATATGCTTCCGGATGACAGCTACAGATTCCTTTCCGAAGAGGAACTGGAACTGCAGGGCGGCATTTCAAAAGCATTATTGAGCAAAGGCTCCCTGGACCTTTCCGATCTTCCGGAAACATGGATCGATATGATGATGCAGAACGTTGCGGGAGAATCCATGAATGCAACGATGACGGTCGTCCCGGAGGAAGCTATCCCTATTTATGAGAGTATGCCCCTGAACAGCATTGTGGAAATGTCTCTGGATGCTCTGAAAGAAAACGTGGGAAGCGCAGGAATGACGGTTAAGAATGCGGAGATCCTGACTGACCACGGATTTAATTTTGATGACTGCAGCTATCTGCGCCTTGAGATAGAGTACCTGGGAATGACGATCTATGAAAGAATGATTTATCTGTATGAAGACGGCTTCCAGCTTGTTATGTGTTCTTCTTCCCTGGATGAAAGCAAGGCAGAGGAGCTGTTCAACTATCTGTTCATCCTGGATGATGATACCGATGAAGTAGAGTATGCTGAGAAAGATCCGGATGACGATGACGATGACGGAGCTTCTGCATCCTTAAGTGATCTGCTCGGACAGCTGAATGGTCTTCTGGATCAGCTCAAAGAAGGCAACTGATCGTATAACGTATCATAAAGTAATAAAAAACGGTAAAGCTTTTATCGGCTTTACCGTTTTTGTTATATAGGGACGATCATTTTTTCAGGTTTTCCCTCGCTGTTGAGAGCATCAGCTTGATACGGTTCAGCTGGTTGACTTCGGATGCCCCCGGATCGTAGTCAATGGCTACGATATTGGCTTCCGGATGCTTTTTCCGGATGGATTTGATAACGCCTTTTCCCATAACATGGTTCGGAAGACAGCCGAAGGGCTGGACACATACGATATTGGGGACACCTTCTTCGATCAGCTCCATCATCTCTCCGGTCAGAAACCAGCCTTCGCCGCTTTGATTTCCCTGGGAGACGTATTCCTGCGCCATCTTCGCCAGATGACCGATCTCGGAAGCCGGCGTAAAGTGCCTGCTGTTTCTTAATGCGGCATTGGCTTCCTTCCGGAGATATTCCATAAACCGGATCCCGGCAGTAGCGATCATGGATTTGCTGATCCCGGCAGAGTAGTTTTCTACTTTGAAATAACTGTTCTGCAGACAATACAGCAGGAAATCCATCAGGTCGGGCATGACGCCTTCCGCGCCTTCCTGCTCCAGAAGACGGATGATATCCCGGTTGGCAACAGGAGAGAATTTGACCAGGATCTCTCCGACGACGCCTACACGGGGCTTTTTCACAGAGAGCCGTTCCAGCTCGTCAAATTCCTGTACCATTCCCCGGATCAGACGGGTTGCCGTGCGGCGGCTGAATCCGTGTTTATTCAGCTCTTCCCGGCATTTCCCTGACCATTTTTCATATAATCTGTCTGCTGCGCCTTTTTCCGCTTCGTAGGGACGGGTGGCATAAAGGATCCGCATCAGCACGTCGCCCATGACAAGGGCGTACATGCCTTTGGTGACGATCGGCAGAGAAATCTTGAAACCGGAATTTTTCTCAAGTCCCATACTGAAGGAGATCACGGGGATGTGTCCCATTCTGGCATTGGTCAGCGCCCGCCGGATGAAACCGATATAGTTGGAGGCTCTGCATCCCCCACCGGTCTGCGTGATCAGAAGAGCAGTCTTGGACAGATCGTATTTGCCTGACAGCAGGGCGTCCATCATCTGACCGACTACGATAATGGAGGGATAGCAGGCGTCATTGTTGACATACTTAAGGCCTGCATTAATGGAATGGGTGTTGTCATTGTCCAGGATCACAAAGTTATACCCTTCGGAGTCAAATGCTTCTTTGATCAGGTCAAACTGGATCGGTGCCATCTGCGGAGCCAGGATGGTATAGCCGGCTTTTCTCATGTCCGGAGTAAACTCGACGCGTCGGAAAGCGGTGGAATGATAAGGCTGTGTGCTCACAGGTTCCGTCCTGTCCCGAAGGGCTGCGAGGAGAGATCTGATCCGGATCCTTGCCGCACCGAGATTGCTGACTTCGTCGATCTTCAATACGGTATAAATGTTTCCGCTGTTTGTGAGGATATCCCTGACGCAGTCTGTAGTGACCGCATCCAGGCCGCATCCGAAAGAAAACAGCTGGATCAGGTTCAGATTGTCCTGTGTCTTTACAAAATTGGCTGCCCGGTAGAGCCGGGAATGATACATCCATTGATCCATGACCACCAACGGCCTGTCGACCTGTCCTTTGTGGGATACGGAATCCTCTGTCAGGACAGCCACACCATAGGATGTGATCAGGTCCGGAACGCCGTGATGGATCTCCGGGTCGATATGATACGGCCTTCCGGCAAGAACGATGCCCTGATGGCCTGTATGAGCCATCCACTTAAGGACTTCATCGCCCCGGTCTTCAATATCTTTTTTTGCCTGCAGAAGTTCATTCCAGGCTTTCTCGGCGGCATCCGCGATCATTTCCTTGGTGAGACCGGGCTCTTCCCGGAAGACGCGGATCAGACCGCTGCTGAAGACCTTCAGGGATTTCATGGAAAAGAACGGGTGCATGAACCTGATCCCGAGACGGTCCAGATCTTCCACGTTGTTTTTTATGTTTTCAGGATAGCTCGCCACCATCGGACAGTTAAAATGGTTATTGGAATCAGGCGTCTCATTTCGCTCGAAAGCAATGCTGGGGTAGAAAATGAAGGAGATCCCCTGATCGATCAGCCACTGTACATGTCCGTGGGCCAGCTTGGCCGGATAACATTCGGATTCGGACGGAATGGATTCAATACCCAGTTCGTAGATCGCTCTGGATGACAGCGGGGACAGCACGACAGAATAGCCGAGTTCCCGGAAAAACACTGCCCAGAACGGGAAGTTTTCATACATATTGAGAACCCGCGGGATCCCGACGACGCCTCTGGGCGCCTTTTCTTTCGGCAGGGGCTCATAATCAAACATTCGCTCAAGCTTATATTTGAATAGATTGGGGATGTCTTCGTTTCTGGCTTCTTTTCCCAGACCTTTTTCACAGCGGTTGCCGGTAATGAATCTGCGCCCGCCGGTAAATGTATTGATCGTCAGAAGGCAGCTGTTGGTACATCCTTTGCAATGGGTCAGGGAGGTTTTATATTCCAGCTTCAATATCTCATCGATGCTGAGCATGGAAGAAGCAATCTCCATCCGTTTGGAAGAGCTGTCATTGTCATCAGAAAGCGAAAGTGCATCAGAAGCAGAATGTTCCGCCAGGTCAACCTGTTTCAGGGTATATCGTTCCCTTGCGATCAGCGCCGCGCCAAATGCTCCCATGATGCCCGCGATGTCAGGACGGATCACCTCTCTGCCGGTGATCTTTTCTATGGCACGCAAAACGGAATCATTATAAAACGTCCCGCCCTGAACGACGATCTTTTCTCCCAGAAGGTCCGGATCCGTCAGCTTGATAACTTTGTATAGGGCGTTTCGGATCACGGAATAGGAAAGCCCTGCGGAGATCTCCGAAAGCTCAGCTCCTTCTTTCTGCGCCTGTTTGACATTGGAGTTCATGAATACCGTACAGCGGGTACCCAGGTCTGTAGGCTCCGGAGCGAATAAAGCAGCTTTGGCAAAATCCTGGACGGACATGTTCATGGAAGATGCGAAATTCTCGATAAAGGATCCGCAGCCGGATGAACAGGCTTCGTTCAGCATGATATCGTCGATCGCGCCGTTCTTGATACGGATATATTTCATATCCTGACCGCCGATATCCAGGATGCAGTCCACATTTGGCTCAAAGAACCGGGCAGCGTAAAAATGGGAAACCGTCTCTACCTCTCCTTCGTCCAGCATCAGCGCGGATTTCAGGAGCGCTTCGCCATATCCTGTGGAACAGGACCAGGCGATCCGGCATTTCCGGGGAAGGACCGTTTTCAGTTCTTTCATGGCCCTTATGGTAGTTGCCAGCGGAGAACCGTGGTTGTTGTCGTAGAAGGACCAGCGAAGTGTCCCGTCTTCATCCACCAACGCGATCTTGGTAGTGGTGGATCCGGCGTCAATGCCCAGATAGAGATTGCCTTCGTAATCTTCGATGGGCGCCCTTGCTACTTTTGCCCGGTCGTGTCTTTCCCGGAATTTCTTGTATTCTTCTTCATTTTTAAACAGAGGATCAACACGGGTGATCTCGCTTGCCATGTGGATCCCGGTAGATAGTTTTTCGTACAGACTGTCCAGGCTGATCGGTGCAGACATATCGGACTGCATGGCTGAACCGATCGCAGCAAACAGATGGGAGTTCTCCGGATGAAGGGCTGACTGCGGAGTCAGCTTCAATGTCCTGATAAACGCTTCCCGCAGCTGGTCCAGAAAATGAAGAGGACCGCCCAGAAAAGCGACATTTCCCCGGATCGGCTTGCCGCAGGCCAGACCTGAGATCGTCTGGTTCACGACTGCCTGAAAGATGGACGCTGCCAGGTTTTCCTTGGTCGCGCCTTCATTGATCAGAGGCTGGATATCGGTCTTGGCGAAAACGCCGCATCGGGCAGCGATGGCATAGATCTGCTTATAATCTTTGGCATATTCATTAAGACCGGCAGAATCGGTCTGGAGAAGATCCGCCATCTGGTCGATAAAAGACCCGGTGCCTCCGGCGCAGATCCCGTTCATACGCTGTTCGATACCGCCTGTCAGATAAATGATCTTGGCATCTTCGCCGCCGAGTTCGATCGCGACATCGGTCTGGGGAAGATAATATTTCAGGGCAGAGGAAACAGCGATCACTTCCTGGACAAACGGAACATCCAGATGTTTAGACAGAGTAAGTCCTCCCGAACCGGTGATCACGGGACAGACGAGACAGTCCCCGATCGTTTTTTTTGCATCGTTGATCAGTGATGCGAGGGTTTCCTGAATATTTGCGAAATGTCTTCTGTAATCCGAAAAAAGGACTGCGTTGTCCTGATCGATGATCGCGACTTTGACTGTCGTAGAACCAATATCAACACCTAATCTGAAAGATCCGGTCATGTATTCTCTCCATTCTGATAAATCCTGATAATTATTCCGACGGGGCAGAATGCCTTTCGTCAAACCAAATAATTATATAACAATCGTGTTTAAAAATAAATACTTGCCTGAGATCAGAACAGACAACATATTTCCTGTGGCTATCGCCATATAAATGTGATATAATGCCACACATGATTGACAGATTAGAAAAAAAGATCGGCAGATATGCGGTAAAAAATCTCATATATTACATCCTCGGAGCATATGTCATAGGATATGTCCTGTATATGGCAAAACCGGAATGGTACATGTATATCGTACTGGAACCGTCCCTCGTGATGAAGGGACAGCTGTGGAGGCTGTTTACCTGGGTCTGCAGCGTGCCTCAGGCATTAAGTATCCTGCTCATTTTCATGTTCCTGTTTTATTTTTATATCGGCAGGACTCTGGAAAAGTATCTCGGAGCGTTTAAATACAACCTCTATATTTTCTCTGGATGGTTTTTCACAACGCTCGGGGTGATGCTGTCGTACTGGCTTTCGGGAGGCTCCCTGGTGGTCAGTGCCAGTACCTATTACATCAATCTGACATCTTTCCTGGCATTTGCCGTTCTGTTTCCGGATGCCAAGGTTCTTTTGTTTGCTGTGATCCCGATCAAGATGAAGATCCTTGCCTGGATCGATGGGATCTATCTGGGACTGCAGGTGATCAGCGGCCTGATCATCGCGCTGTCTCCTGTTTCGGTAGTAGGACAGGCCCTGCAGCTGTATACCGGGATCCCCGCAAGTGTGACTGACGTGGCGATCATGAGACAGTCCAGTTTTTCCCTGATCATTACGATCCTGATCTCCGTCCTGAATTTCCTGATCTTCTTCTTTGTAGTGAATCGGAAAAAATACCGTCAGGAGCAGAGAAAAAAGGAATTCAGCAAGAAGATGGAATCCGCTGCCGGGATGGAGCATTCGCAAAATTCTTTCGGGGCTTTCCGGCAGAATGCCGGGGAAGAGCAGAAAAGCAAAGAAAAGTCCTACCGCGCAGACAATGCGGGAGCCCTGATCCACCGCTGCACGGTCTGCGGAAGGACCAGCGTCGATCATCCGGAACTGATGTTCCGGTATTGTTCCAGATGTGAAGGCAGCCATGAATACTGCCAGGATCATCTGTTTACACATGAACATATTAAGCACTAGTTAAAGGTTTGTGATACATATCGTATCCGGCGCACAGGAGGATTTGCAGTGAAAGAAGCAGTTAGCTGTGGCGGAGTCGTAATATTTAGGGGAAAGATATTACTGCTGTACAAAAATTACAAAGATCGTTATAAAGGATGGGTATTTCCGAAGGGAACTGTAGAACAGGACGAGACTTACGAAGAAACGGCACTCAGGGAGGTCCGGGAGGAAACAGGAGCCAGGGGAACGATCGTCAAATACCTGGGGAGCAGTGAATATGAATTCAACACGCAGGAGGATGTCATATCCAAAAAGGTCCACTGGTATCTGATGACGGGAGAAAGCTATTATTCCAAACCCCAGAAGGAAGAGTATTTTACAGACTCCGGGTATTATAAGTATCATGAGGCTTACTATCTGTTGAAATACGAAAACGAGCGGCACATCCTGGAGAATGCGTATAAAGAATACACAGAGCTCCGAAAAGCCGGAAAATGGTCATAGATCAATGGCGGCTGTAAACTACCAGCTGGAACTGGACAGGATCATTCAAAAGGAGCAGGCGGAAGGACGGGTTCCGACGCTGCTGCTCCACAGCTGCTGCGGGCCGTGCAGCAGCTATGTGGTAACCTACCTGCAAAGCTATTTTCAGGTTACTGTTCTATATTACAATCCTAATATTTACCCGGAAGAAGAATACGATCACAGACTTTCCGAACAGGCAAGGCTTTTAAAGGCTCTTGACGTTCCGCTCCTTACTTTACCGTACGACCACGGGGAGTTCTTAACCCGCGTCAGCGGTCTGGAAGGCGAACCGGAAGGAGGCAGAAGGTGTGAAGAATGCTTCCGGCTGAGACTTGAGAAAACATATGAACTGGCAGTGCAGGAACAGTTTGATTATTTCTGCACAACGCTGACGGTGAGCCCTCACAAAAACGCTTCTGTGATCAATCAGGTCGGGATGATGATCCAAAAAACGAAAGAAGAAAAAGATACTGCCGTTCTGTGGCTTCCGTCTGATTTCAAAAAACGGGAAGGATATAAACGGTCTATTGAACTGTCGAAACAGTTCGATCTGTATCGTCAGACTTATTGCGGATGCGAATTTGCCTGACTCCTATATAAATTTGCTTATGAATCATTTTAAAATAACTATCAGAAAAATACTGGACAGCGCAGCAGGGATCCTGCTGTTTATAGTCTCGCTTGCAGCCTTTTATATGCCTTACGAGATCCGTATCATACCGGCAGTGGCACAGGCGCTGCCTATGGCGCGTTATATTCTCGGCGGCCTTTTGCTGATCGTCTTTTTCCTGCTGTACGGAAGTTCCCTGACGGTGTTCAGGGGGAACTGGGCACTGTGGGCAGCCGCCGGTTTTGTCGGCGTACTGATCTTCTCCACGGTGATGAACGGAGGGGATCTGGAAGGAGCGCTCGGGACCTATGGCCTGGCAGGACTGTTCCTTGTGATGGACATTGCGGTCTTTTTTAAGGTCAATCCGAAGAAATATCTGCTGATCGCCTTTTTCCTCCTGCTCCTTGTCAATATTGCCAATACCTATACGGTTTATGAATACTGCCTGAAAAGAGGAACAGGCATGTGGGAAAGCTACGGCCTTTATACGAACTGGTTTTATTCTCTGATCGGCAATTACAACGGAGGGATCGAATATGTGCTCCCCATGGCGATCTGCGGATCGGCCTACGCGCACAGGTATGGAAAATGGCTGGATCTCATCAATTATCCGGCTGTGATCATGAGTCTTATCATGGCCGTCAGCTGCGATTCCGCGACCCAGATCCTGGTGTTTGCCGCACTCCTGGTATTTATGGCGATCGGCAATCTGGCCATGGCATTCCGGGGGTTTGCCGGTTTCCTGAAGGTTGTGTTCCAGCCGGTCATTTTTATTGCCG
The DNA here is from genome assembly GCA_017431485.1 of Parasporobacterium sp. Classification (GTDB taxonomy): domain Bacteria; phylum Bacillota; class Clostridia; order Lachnospirales; family Lachnospiraceae; genus RGIG5612. Next base: position 17,690 of record JAFRKZ010000005.1, read on the forward strand.
TGGACTTTGCCATCCTGGTCAGTGTAGTGATCATCAATAAAAGCAACTGGGTCGCCAGGATCGGCCTGGATCCGGATTTTCATAACCGCAGGCACGTCTGGAACATGTCCATGGAATGGATCGCCAGAAATCCGATCTGGGGGAGCGGACAGGAAACAGTGGGGGTTGAAGCGTCCAAGATCACCGGCTATGCCCATTCCCACTGCACCTATCTTGAAGCGGCCTATAAGACCGGATTTATCGGATGCGTGTTCCTTCTTCTCATGATGGCAGCTGCCATCGTGGCGATCTACCGAAGCCGGCACCACAGGATCTCTTACATGATGACCGTCATGCTGTTTTTGATGGGACTTGCCGGCGTTGCGGAGACTTACCCGATGGTGTATGTCATGTTCTGCCTGGGGCTGATCTATTACATCGCCAAAAATACAAATGACACGGAAAGCGCGAAGAAGAGAGTGCATAAGGAAAAAACGGGTCCGCTGCAGCAGGAGGATCCGGCAGCAGATACCGCAGCGGTTCCTGAGAAAGAAAGGACTGCAGCAGCCAGCCAGCCGGCTCGATCGAAGATGCACCAGGAAAAAGATGCTTCTGTCCCACAGTCTGCTTATGACATTCAGGAGGTCCAGCTGGAACATGTGGGAAAGAAGGTCCAGGAAGTGCAGGATGGCCCGGAATCCCCGGAACCATCAGAACCTGAACTGGACAGCACGGTCCATATCGATGAAACGGTGCTCCTGAAAGAAGAGGATAACGAGCCATAAAAAGGCGCTGGATCTTCCCGGGTTTTTCTTGCAAATTGCCTGGGAGTCGGATAGAATTATCTAAAAATATGTGCAATAATACTTGAATTAGGTGTACTTGAATAACTTGAAAAGGGGGAAATAAAGCTTTATGAAAGCAATCATGCGTGTCTTGAATGCGATCGCAACTGTGTTGGAAGTGATCGCGATCATCGCATTGCTGGTCATGATCTTCATTACGCTGGCAGACGTGTTCCTACGTCTGTTCTTTACCAGACCGATCACAGGTGCGGTAGAGATCACCAGAATGATGATGGTAACCATGTCTCCGGCATTTGTAGGAGCACTGCTGAAGCACAGACATGTCAGCGTCGGACTGGTAGTGGACCGTTTCGGAAGGAAAGGACAGCTGGTCTTTGATCTGTTCGGCTATCTGCTGTCCGCCGGACTTTGCGTAGTCTGCTGCTATCAGGGATTCGTGGAACTGTTCAAGAAGATGGCTCAGAAGCAGGTTTATACCATGCTGAAGATCCCGACCTGGCCGTTCTATCTTATCTTTGCTGTATCCATGGGAATCTTTGCGATCTGCATTGTTTTCCAGCTGATCTACAATTTTTATGATAAATCTGTCTATGCGGAAAATGCATCAGCACAAGGGGGAGGTGATCAGGCATGAGTATGGAATTGATCGGAATTCTCGGCGTTATTGCCCTGATCGCCCTGATCTGCTGCCGTGTATGGATCGGTGCGGCGCTTGGTATTGTAGGTTTTGTAGGCGTTATCGTCCTGAAAGGATGGACGACGGCTATGGGTATTGTAGTATCCTCGCCCTTTACCCAGCTGGATAACTATACAACGACTGCGATCCCCATGTTCACTTTGATGGGCATGATCATTGCAGAGACCAGTATCGGCAACAACCTGTTCGATTTTGCCAATAAGTTCCTGGGAAGACAGCCTGGCGGCGTAGCATCTGCCACCGTGTTTGCTTCCGGCCTGATGGGAGCTATTACAGGATCTGACAACGTATCCTGCGTTATCATGAGCAAGATGGCGCTTCCGGAACTGAAAAAACTGCGTTATCATGATTCCCTGTCCTGCGCATCCGTTGCGGCAGGTGCGCCGCTGGCGATCCTGATCCCTCCGAGCATGGCCTTTATCATGTATGCGATGCTGACGGAGAAATCGGTCGGTACGCTGTTTATGGCAGGTATCATTCCGGGTATCGTCATGGTGATCGCTTTTATCCTGGCGATCACGATTGCCTGTGTCAAGAATAAAGAACTGGGGCCGAAAGGCGATAAATTCACCAGAAAAGAAAAATTAAAATCCCTGGTGGGCGTTATCCCGACCCTGATCCTGTTCGTGATCGTGCTGGGCAGCATCTATATGGGATGGTGTACGGCCACAGAAGCAGGCGCACTGGGAGCTCTCGGCGCCTTTATCATTTCCCTGATCAAGAGAGAAATGACACTTAAGAAACTGCGTGTGATCCTGGTGGAAACCGTTCTTTCTGTCGGTTTCGTACTGTTCATGCTGGTAGGTACGTTCATTTTCATCAAATTCGTTGCATTGTCCAAGCTGCCGATGGCGATCACCAGTCTGGTTATCAGTATCCAGGCACCGAGAGCTGTCATTCTGGTAATGATCGCTTTGATGTATGTGATCCTCGGCATGCTGATGCCTCAGATCCCGATGATGATCCTGACCGTTCCGCTGCTGTATCCTGCAGTTCTGCAGCTGGGATACGATCCGATCTGGTTCGGCGTATTTGTTGTTATGATGATGGCGCTGGGTGCGATCTCTCCGCCGATCGGCATGGATGCGTTCATCGTATCGGGTATTTCCAAAGTACCTGTCACGACGATCTATAAAGGCCTTGTACCGTTCATCGTCGCGGATGTGATCGTGATCGTCCTTTGCTGCCTGATCCCCGAAATCGTTACTTTCCTGCCTTACGTCATGTAGGCGGGCTGTATAAAGCAAATATTTAATGGAGGAGAAAAAAATGAAAAAACTGTTAGTACTTGTATTGGCTGCATGCCTTTCCATCGGACTTCTCGGAGGCTTAACGGTTGCTTCTGCAGACGACGTTTATGAACTGAACGTTTCCTTTGCAGCACCGGAATTCTCCACGGAAGGTATTACAGCAGTTCTGGATCAGATCCAGGAAGCAAGCGAAGGCCGTCTTAAATTCAACTACTATTACAGCTGGTCCCTGTCAAGTGTACCGACCGTAGTAGATGACCTGTCAAGCGGCGTTGTGGATATTGCTGCGGTTCCGATCAATGAGCATCTGAATACATTTACGTATTCCAACCTGATCACCTACACTCCGTTCCTTCCTCTGAAAGGCATGAGAGAAACAGCTGTTATGTTCAATGAGCTTTTCAATGAGTGGGAGTGCCTGCAGAATGAATACTCCATGCTGGGACTTCATTACTGGACAAACTATCCCTGCCCGGCATACAACATCTACACAACGACTGATCATCAGATCAAAGTTCCTTCTGACATGGCAGGCCTGAAGCTGATCACCAGCTCCAAGCTGATGAGCGATTTCGTAGCAGCTAATGGCGGCGCAGTCGTTAACTCTCCGGTTACCGACTATGCGACAAACCTGAACACCAACGTTGTTGACGGCGTTATCAACCATATCAACGTGCTGGCAGCTTTCGGATGCCTTGATTTCCTCGGTGCCGTGACAACATTCGGCGAGTCCGGAACGGCCATGAACCTGATGATGATGTGCATCTCCCAGAACTGCTGGGACAGCCTGCCGGAAGATCTCCAGGCTCTGTTTACCGACAATGCCGATGCGCTCCTGAATGCACAGTGCGATCAGGATACCGCAATGAGCGAGAACAATCTTAAGAACATGAGAGAAAGCGGCGTTGCATTTACAGATCTGACCGAAGAAGAGATCGCTGTATGGCGTGATGCGTTCGATGAAATGCGCCAGGGTTACATCGATGAACTGGAATCCACAGGATTTGATCAGGCTCAGGAACTGTATGACGCCCTGATGGAAAAACTGGCGGAATAAGGATTCTTCGTTGACAATTGAAAAAGTGTATGTTACAGTGTTGCAGTAACTTACAGTGATGGTATTGAGCGGACCGAAAGGTCCGCTCAAACATTTATGAACAGGAAACGTATGTCATCATGGCAAAGCAAAGCAGTATAGAAAGCAGAACGGAAGCTCTTCTGCAGCCGATCCTGGAGGAACTCCGGTTTGAACTCGTGGATGTGGAATATGTCAAAGAAGGGTCAGACTGGTACCTGAGGGCCTATATCGATAAAGAGGGCGGGATCAGTGTGGATGACTGTGAAACGGTCAGCCGCAGCCTGGAAAAAAGACTGGATGAAGAGGATCTGATCGAAAACGCCTATATACTGGAAGTCAGTTCACCGGGACTTACCAGGGCTCTGAAAAAAGAAAGAGATTATCAGAGGAATCTCGGAAAGCCGGTAGAGGTCCATACGTATAAACCTGTCGACGGAGCAAAGGATTTTATCGGGGATCTTCTTCGATATGATAAGGACAGCGTAGTCCTGGATATCGGACCGGAGGAACCGGAAGAAATATCAATACCCCGCAGCAATATTTCGATCATCAAACAGTATTTCAGTTTCTGATACAACTTGATCAGTCTAGGAGGAGATCAAAATGGCAAGTGAATTAATGGAAGCAATTGACATCCTGGTGAAGGAGAAAAACATAAGCAAGGAAGCGATCCTTTCCGCGATCGAGAGTTCTCTGGTCACTGCATATAAGAATCAGTACAAGAAAAAAGAGGATTCTATACTGGCAGCGGAAAATGTCTTCGCCAGGATCGATGAGGAAACAGGCGAATATTTTGTATATGCTGAAAAAACCGTTGTGGAAGAAGTGGAAAATGCCCTGACGGAGATCTCCCTGCAGGATGCCAGAGCGATCTATCCGGGATGCGAAGTAGGAGAGATCGTTCGTCTTCAGGCGCAGGATAAGGATTTCAGCCGTATCGCCACCCAGAATGCTAAAAATGTTCTTCTCCAGAATCTCCGCGAGAAAGAAAAGGACAATGTATTTGAAGAATTCCAGGCGAAGGAGAAAGAAGTCGTTACCGGTATCGTACAGCGCTTCAATGACAATAATATCGTGATCAACCTGGGAAAAGCAGACGGTATCCTGAATGAAAACGAGCAGGTCAGCTCCGAAAGGATCCGTATCAATGAAAGGATCAAGGTGTATGTCCTGGAAGTCAGAAATACCAGAAAATCCCTTCGGATCCTGGTATCGAGAACTCACCCGGATCTGGTCAGGAAACTGTTCGAATCCGAAGTAGCCGAGATCAAGGACGGAACCGTAGAGATCAAAGCGATCGCCCGTGAGGCAGGAAGCAGGACCAAAATGGCCGTATGGTCCAATGATCCGGATGTGGATCCGGTGGGCGCCTGCGTCGGAATGAACGGTATGCGTGTCAATACTGTCGTTTCCGAGCTGAAAGGGGAAAAGATCGATATCATCAACTGGTCCGACAACCCGGCCATCCTGATCGAGAATGCCCTGAGTCCTTCGAAGGTCATTACCGTTATAGCGGACGATGAAGAAAAGACGGCAACCGTAATCGTTCCGGATTATCAGCTTTCCCTGGCGATCGGTAAAGAAGGACAGAATGCAAGGCTTGCAGCCAAACTGACCGGATTTAAGATCGATATCCTCAACGAGACACAGGCCGCAGATATCCTGGAAGAACTGTATCAGGGCGGCTATGAAGAAGATGAGTATTACGAAGACGGCGAGTACGAGGAAGACGGCGAGTACGAGGACGAGGAATACGAAGATGCCGAAGAAGAGTATGAAGCCGAAGAGACGGACAAAGATCTGTAAAGACAGCCTATGGACAGATTTCATCAGCTGCTGGGTCTTGCGGCCAAAGCGGGGGCTGTGGTCAGCGGAGAATTCGCAGTAGAACAATCGATCAGAAAAAAGGAGACATTTCTGGTGATCGTGGCGGAAGATGCCTCCGACAATACAAAAAAACATTTCAGCGATATGTGTGCTTACCGCCATATAGAGATCCTGATCACTTCAGAGAAATCCATGCTGGGCAAACACACAGGGAAGCAAGAAAGAGCCAGCGTCGGCATTCTTGACAGAGGATTTGCTGAGAAACTCATATCCATAAAACGGGAGGGATAGATTTGAGAATATACGAACTTGGAAAAGAGCTGAACATCGACAGTAAAGCGATCATAGGTTTTCTGGATGGAAAGGGTTATAAAGGCCTTACTTCTGCCAGCTCTGTTCCTGAATCAATGATGACAGAACTGAGAGAACATTTTTCTCCTGCCGCACAGAATGCGAAGAGAAATGATGTTCCGAAGGCGGCTCCGCTTCCGGACTATATCGTTAAAAAAGTAGAAGCGGAAGCAAAAGCCCAGGAAGAGAAGGAAAAGCAGACCATTCAGAATGCTCCGAAAGCGCAGGAGAAAGAAAAGGCTGCCCCTCTCCAGAAAAAGAAGAAGATCATTGCAGTATTCAACCCTCAGCATGCCCAGTCTGATAAAGGAAAGGCGATCGGCAGAAAACAGGGCGACAGGCTCCCGGCACGTGACGGTGCCAGAAAACCGGCGCCTTCCCTGAGGATCCCGGCAAGAGACCGGGTTCCGGATGATGAGAAAAAGCCGGTCAAACGTCCGCTTCCCAGCCAGATCCGTCCGGCCAGAGAACGTATTCCTGATGACGAGAGACTGGAAATGGAGAAAGCAAAACAGCTTGCCCGGGAACAGGAAGAGGCAAGACTGAAAGCTGAAAAAGAGAAGGCAGAAGAAAAAGCAGCTGCTTTGGAGACTGCTGTTCCGGAAAAGACAGAGGCTGAAATATCTGAAGAGGTAAAACCGGTTGAACTTCCGAAGGAAGAAACCGTTGAAAAGACTGCTCCTGTTGAGGAAGTTCCCGTTGCTTCTGAAACAGTAACGGAGAAACAGCCTGTTCAGGCCGTGGAAAAAGAAAAGACGGAGAAGGCTGCGGCTGCACCGCAGGAAAAGCCGAAGGAATCCGAAGCCATCAAGTCTTTACGCGAAAAGATCGTGAAAGGTACGGTCAGCGTTTCCGACCTCAAGGTGACGAAGAAAACGCCGCCGACAGGTTCCGGCCCCAGAAAAGACGGTGACCGTTCTCAGGGAAGAAAGCAGGGAGACCGGCCGTTTAATAAAAACAGAAACCAGGGGCAAGGCCAGGGCCAGGGACAGAACAGACATGACCGTCCTGCTGGACCGGGTCGTGACAACCGGGGAAAGGGCAGGACAGATGCACCGGCATCTGCACCGGTTCTGAACGATAACAAGGGAAAAGGAAAAGGCGGAAGACCGCAGAAAGGCCGCTTCGACAAGCAGCAGGGCAGTGATAAGTTTGACCGCTTTGAAAATGAAAAGGGACTGCAGAAGAAGCAGCAGGAGAACAAGGTAAAACAGGAAGAAGAGATCAAAGTCATTACGATCCCTGATACCATTTCCCTGAAAGAATTCGCTGAAAAGCTTAAAATGCAGCCTTCTGCTCTGATCAAGAAGCTTTTCCTGGAAGGAAAGGTCCTGACGGTCAACGATATCCTGGATTATGAGACCGCGGAAACGATCGCACTGGATATGGATGTGATCTGCGAGCATGAAGAAGTCGTCGATTATATTGAGGAACTGCTGAAGGAAGAGGAAGAAGACGAAAGCAAACTGGTAAAACGTCCTCCTGTTGTCTGTGTCATGGGTCATGTTGACCACGGCAAGACTTCACTCCTGGATGCGATACGTAATACCAATGTGATCGATAAGGA
>JAFRKZ010000040.1 GCA_017431485.1 Parasporobacterium sp.
AAATGAGTGTCGTTAGTTTGCCGACCAGCACACTCATCCATGGGGTCTCTACAGGTCGTAAAACGGCCTGACAAGCAAGATGAGTATACTTGATTCTACCTTTCGTTTCAAGTGTACTCGTGCCCCTCCTTCGAAACAGTTTCACGTTTGTTTCTGTAAATCTGTTTCGAAAGGAAAGGACATGAAGTACACAAATTCAACTCTTTACAAATCTGAGCTCCAGGGCATTTCCGATGTTCTTGAGCTGATCAATTACCGGCCCCGTACGATCGACAGCTATCTGCAGTCGATCTTCGAATGCTGCACCTGGCTGCAGGATACATACAGCATTTCTATCGATGACGCGGATGTCTCACACCTCCGCGCATTTCTTCTCCATCTGATACGTTCCAAAGATGACGGCGGTCTCGGATATGCGCCTCGTTCTGTCAACATCTATAACTGTGCCCTCAAGAAATACTTCCGCTTTGTTCTCCGCAAACCTCTTACAAACGATGATCTCCCTCTTTGCAAGGTGGATCACCCTCTTCCGAAGGTCCCTTCGAAAAAAGAAGCCATGCAGCTGATCCTCGGCACAAAGAACCTGAAACATAAGGCGGAACTTGCCGTCGCCTACGGCGCCGCCCTGCGGCTCAGCGAAGTCTCCACCCTTCGTTTCCGCGACATCTCCTTTACCGATGGTACGGTTACGATCTCTGAAGAAGTCAGCAAAAGCCGATATGCAGGTAAGGTTGAACTTCCCGTTCGTCTGAAGAAGATCCTCCACAAGTACTGGGAAGAGTACTGCCGTGGGGCAAAGCCGGATGACTGGCTCTTCCCCGGACAGAAGCCGGGATCCCACATCAATAAAGCCTCCCTGTCCCAGGTGTTCAAAAACCGCATCTCTGAACTCGGATGGGAAAGCCGGGGTTATACGTTCCACTCCCTTCGGCATGCCCATGCCCTCCATTATTACCAGGCCGGCGCGGATTTGTTCCAGGTCCAGCAGCGTCTTCGCCACCGCTCGATCACAAGCACACTGATCTATGTACAGCTGGACGCGAAGCTCAGGGAAAGGAGACGCATTGAAAATCCCTTCGATGACCCCGCCTACCCCGGGTATTGATCCATTCCGTTTCCAATGGGCTGAGGAAGATCTTTCCCCTGAAGACGCTGAAAGCCTCCTGGAACCGTATTCACATGAAGATAACCGTAAACAGCATATCCTCCGTGATTTTTTTGCATCCCGTTTCCCACAGTACTGTGTATCCCATCAAGTGCCGGAGGAGAAGCTGAAGGTCATGAATTCCCTGACTGCATGCAAGACAGGTAAGCTCGGGTATACCCTCATCCGCTGCAAGGAATGCGGCCGTATCGAAATGCGCGCCTGCGCATGTGGCAACCGCAACTGTCCGAGCTGCGGATATCTTAACGAACAACGCTGGGTCGCCCTGCGTCAGGCCGAAGTGATCCCGGGGATCCCATACTTCCACCTTATCTTTACCCTGCCGCATGAACTCAGTGAGATCATGTACCAGAACCAGCGTGAAACACTCAACCTCCTGTTCCGTGCCGCAAAGGATACAATCCTTAAACTGTCACGGGATAAGCTGAAGATGGTTCCGGGGATCCTGATGGTACTGCATACGTTCGGTTCCGACCTCTCTCTCCACTATCATCTGCATGTGCTGGTTTCCGGAGGAGGACTGACAGAGGATAAGCAGGTATTCAAGCGCTGTCTTTCCAACCGCTTTTTCCTTCCCGTAAAGTCCATAAAGCGGGTCTACAGGGGCAAGTTCATGGATGGACTGAAGCAGTTGAGGGAAGCAGGCCGTCTTCGTTATTTCAACGATGCACAAAGATACCGAAATTCCTATACCTGGAAAGAGCTTCTCAATATCTGCTACAGTATGGACTGGAACGTGGAGATCAAATATCTTGCTCCTGTTAATGGATCACATATCCCGAGTGATGAAAGCACGGACAATGCCATCTCATACTTTGCCAGATATACGAACCGTACTGCAATCTCTGACCGCAGGGTCGAATACTATGATGACCACGTCATCCGCTTCCGTTACAAGAATTACAATGGATCCGCCTACACATGGAAACACATGGATCTTGATGCAGATGAGTTTATCCGCCGGTTCCTGATGCACATCCTTCCTTCCGGCTTCACACGGATACGGTCTGCCGGGTTTATGGCAGGCTGCGTCCGGAAGAAAAACCTGGAACTGATCCACTCTATGCTGGGGAGCATGTATAAGGAAAGCCCAGTAAAGTCTATGAAGGCAACGGAATTGATCCTTCATTTTTATCACCGGGACGTGACCATCTGCGAAAAGTGTCATGGTACGCTCGAGATTTATCCTCGCATGAGCAGGATCAGTGCTGCCCGGATGATCCGTGCCGCCTGACAGAAAGACAAATGAATACTGCTCAACGTGCTTCCTGTGGGAGGTTTATTTAGCATGCGGGAAAAAGCCCGCGAACCCACGGATTTCTTTCAGTATCGGTTTTTCAAGGTGCAGGCGGCGCATTCGAAAAAAATGATTGATCCTATGTTTCAAAAACTTTCTCTATAGCGCTGCAAACTGGCTCCGGACGGGCGTCGACTTGGTCCAAAGGAAATATTTTTCAGGCAGACTCGTGAAAACGGGTCTTTTTCTATACCGTGCCCGAAAAACA
>JAFRKZ010000041.1 GCA_017431485.1 Parasporobacterium sp.
CAAGATCGATATCGACGATAACGGAATGGTTTCCATCTGCGGCGTGGATCCTGAAATGCTTGAGCAGGCAAAGGGCATGATCGAAACCATCGTTTCCGAATTTGAAGAAGGCAGGATCTATGAAGGCAAGGTCGTTTCCATAAAGGAATTCGGCGCTTTCCTGGAGTTTGCCCCCGGAAAGGAAGGCATGGTCCACATTTCTAAGATCGCGAAAGAACGCATTAAATGCGTGGAAGATGTTCTGACCCTTGGAGATGTCGTAAAGGCAAAATGCCTTGGACCTGACAAGATGGGAAGAGTCTCCTTCAGCATCAAAGACGCAAAAGAGCCTTCCGATAAAGCAAAAGAATAATCATTATTGCTGCAATAAAAAAGGAAGGCATATCCATCAGAAAAGTTCAGATTCTATTCACTTTTCCGATGGATGTGCCTTCCTTTTCCATACAGAAAATTTTTTTCGTTTAGCTTATGAAAGCCAACGATTGACAGTTTTTTCTCTTACTGAAAAAAGAACTCCGATCAGTCGTTGGCTTTCATGGCCTCCACCATATCCGTGTTGTTTACAGACTTGCGCATGATCACATTGACGATCAGTGTAAATACGACCGAGATCGCCAGAGCGATCGCAAAGCTAAGAGGTTTGATCTCCCGGCCGAACATGATATGATTAACCTCCACTGTACGCACAACAAATCCATGCAGCCAGATCCCGATCAGAAGGCCGGCTAAAGAACCGAGAAAGCTCAGGATGTTTGTTTCCCGGAAAATATAACTGCGGGTTTCTTTCTTGTAGAAGCCAAGGACACGCAGCGTAGCGAGTTCTTTCCTTCGCTCACAGATATTGACATTAATGAGATTATACAGGACGACAATGCATAACAGGCCTGCTGCCAGGATCAGAACAGCGATCACGCCATTGATGCTTCTGATGCTGTCGGAAAAGGATTCCTTCAGACTGCTGACAGAACGTCCGAAGAGCACATGAGGATCAGACAGGATCGCCGAAGAATCATCCTGTTCACTGATACAAAGGAGCGTAGTAAAGTCTGGGGCATGCTGAAAGAGTGTCTCGTAACATTCCCGGGTCATATAAGCAAAGGAAGAGACATAGTTTTCCGCGATCGCTGATACGGAAACCTTCTTTTGATGCCCGTCGGAGTCTTCCAGCAATACTGTATCACCAGGGCGGATCTTCATTTCCTCACACATTTTTTCCGTCAGAATAACGCTGTCTCCGGCAAGAGAGTATTCTTCATGACTGCTGCGGTCACGAAGTACTGTAAAGGAAGGAAAAAGATCGGGATCTTCCGGTACGAAGAGCGTAAGCTCCTGTCTGTCTTTTCCGAAATAGATCTTTCCGGTTTCCTGGGCGGACAGAAGGAAAGAACGGATCCGATCCCTGTCATTTAAGATGCCTGAAAGCTCATCGTCTGTCCTTATGGAATCCTCCCTGTCAAGAACATACATCAGGTCATATTGGTACAGTTCACCAAACTGCTTGTCAACGATATCATTGACGGAATCCCGGACACCGAAACCGGTCAGAAGAAGTGCGGAGCATCCGGCGACACCGATCATGGTCATGATAAAACGTTTTTTGTAACGGAACAGATTGCGAAATGTAACTTTATATGTGAAAGGCAGTTTTCGCCAGACAACACCGATATGCTCCAGCCAGATCCGTTTTCCAGGCGCAGGAGAACGGGGTACCATCAATGCAGCCGGAACAGAACGGAATTCATTCCAGCAGGACCACAAAGCAGCCAGTAGAATGCTCAGGATCGTTACAGGAGCAACCCAGGATACGATCTCCCAACGGATCGGCGCAGACATGGATGGAAGGAAATACATCATGCTGTAAGCTGCATTGATCGCAAGGGGAAAGACACGGAAGCCGACCGAAAAACCCAAAATACAGCCGAGAACAGAGGCAGACAGACTGAACAGGAGATATTCGGAAAGGATCTGTCCGTTTGAATAGCCAAGTGCTTTTAACGTTCCGATCTGCAGACGCCTTTCTTCCACCAGACGGGTCATGGTGGTAAGTGCCACTAAGAGAGCAACGATAAAGAAAAAGACCGGAAAGATCTTTGCCAGGGCAGATACTTTTCCGACATTGTTGGAATAACTGTCAAATCCGGCAAGATCATCTCTTGTCCGGTAGATCCAGGAGCCCTGCCGGAGCAGTTCCGTCTGCTTTTCTGCATCTTCCAGTTTTTCTTTCAGACGAACGGCAGGAAGGGTCTGATCCTGTCCACTGCCAGAGGAATCAGTAAAAAGCTGCTGCGTATGCTCCAACAGCCCGGCCAGGGAGGGAAGAGTATCTTTTGTTATGGAATTCATTTCCAAACGAACGGAAAGGTCTGAATCCAGGTTCTCTTTGACCTCGCTGGCACCTTCCATCTCGCTGATGATCATTTCCAGTTCTTCAGTCTGCGCTTTTACGTCTTCCGTCAGTATCCCGATCCGATCCGATACCAGCTTTGTTCCGAGAGGCTTCAGGACTTCTATGACAGAATCAATATATTCGGAATATGCATCCCCGAACGTATTCATCTGTTCGGCATCCTTTATAAGCAGATAAGCATCCGTATAATAATCACAGGTGAAAAAATCCTGCTGCACGTACACATTCAGGTTGATCGTTCCGGAACCCGTACCGGAGGGATCTCCTTCCACTGAAATACACATGGGACTCCGGCACAGTCCTACAACCGTCAGGGAAGTATCTGTCATGATATCCCGGATCGTGCCGTCACCGGTACTGTCTTCTTCCAGGGTAAGTATGTCACCGACATGGATCTCTTCCCCGGTGTACCGGCCGAAAACGGATTCGGCCAAACATTCTCCAGGTGCCGTAGGAAGCCGTCCTTCTGTAAGCCGCAGGCAGTTCATGTCAGATCCGCCGTTTTCATCCAGAAAGCCGTAGACACGGGATGTAAAGTCAGATCCGCCTGCTTCGTGAAGCACCATATCAAAGACACGGGCTCCCAGTATACAGTCGATCTGGTCTTCCGCGCCGAGATTTTCAAGGTCGCCCTCCGTAAGTCCTACTGTGGAACGGATATCCAGGTCATACAGGCGGTACTGCCGGATATAGCTGTCTGCAGAATCATACATATCAGGCGAAGCAGCAGCCAGCCCGGCCATAAAACCCGATCCGAGAGCAACGATAAATACGATGGAAAGAAACCGGTTAAGGCTTTCCCTGACATTTCGTATCATGTTTTTCCATCTTGTCTTTCCCATATGGATCACCATTCGATCGTTTCCACAGGAGCAGGTGACGGATTACTTTCCATAGAGAGGATCTTTCCGCTCCTGATCCGGATGACCCTGTCAGCGATCTGAGTGAGGGCGCTGTTATGAGTGATGATGAGAACCGTTTTACCCGTGTTTCGGCAGATATCCTGCAGGAGCTTCAACACTGCTTTACCTGTCTGGTAATCCAGTGCACCGGTCGGTTCATCGCAGAGAATGATCTTCGGATTTTTGGCTATAGCTCTTGCGATCGATACGCGCTGCTGTTCTCCCCCGGAAAGCTGTCCGGGGAAGTTATCCATACGATCTTCCAGCCCGACTTCCTTCAATACTTTACGCGAATCCAGACTGTCCCGGCAGATCTCGGAAGCCAGTTCTACATTTTCCAGTGCAGTCAGATTTTGTACAAGATTGTAAAACTGAAAGACAAAGCCAACATCATTTCTCCGGTAACCGGTAAGCTGTTTCGGTGTAAGAGATGTGATGTCTCTGCCATCCAGCCAGGCTTCGCCGGAGGACGCAGTATCCATTCCTCCGAGAATATTTAAAAGCGTTGTTTTACCTGCACCGGAATGACCGGCGATCACACACAGTTCCCCTTTTTCCACGGAGAAATCGATCCCGTCAAGAGCACGGACCTCATTGGATCCGGAACGATAGATCTTGGATATATTATGAAACTCGATATAAGCCATAGTCGTCTCCTTATTCTTCCAGAAGAAGGATCCTGATCAGTTCTGCATAGATATCCGGAAGATGCTGATGCAGGATCGTCTTTCCGAGTACAAATCTGTCAGAGCTCAACTCATTTCCGATCTGGGCGAGCGGATACAGATCACTGTTTTCCATAGCGTCGAAAACAGCAGACAGATCATCACCCGGGTTATTGCCGGCATCTGCAGTATCCGACAGAAGATCCGGTGCGGCAGGGACCAGATATCTGCATAAAATGAGCATGCTTTCAAACGATGTGATCCCATCCTCACTGAGTCCGGAATCTGTCAGGGAATGCCTGTCATTGTAGTAGGACCGGATAGACGGGGCAGCTTTATACAGTGTTTCCGAATAACGATCCAGAGTTTCCTTCAGATTTTCATCCGCGCACTTAAGAACGATGTCCTGACCGATCCGTAAAAATCCCCATTGAGAAAGGGGAAGCCTGGGAACCATATCGCAGGGATTGATATAATTAAAGATGTTGGAACAGGCAGGAAACTCTGCATCCCTTCTGACGACGGCAGGGCAGGCAAAAGCGTATACGTGGACACGGTCAGGTCCGAGATATTCATTTGTCAGAAGCCCCAGAAGATCCGCGCAGGCAGCTCCCCGGCTGTATCCGGTGATCAGGACCATAGGATCTTCCTCCTTGTCCAGATAATCTTTCAGAGTCAGGAAAGCATCTTCCGCACAGAATAAAAAGTTTTCTGCAAAAACTGCTTCATCGCTGTGGGAAGGACAGAAATCAAAATTAGAATACCATTCTCCGGAGGCGGTTCCACGGATCGTTACAACAAGCGCTTTTTTGGTAAATAGGACGTTCTGCCGAACGATCCCTTCCCCGATGGTAAAAGCACAGGTATGCGAAGGGTCTGTTTCCTCTTTGTCATAATGAGACTGGGACAGCACATTCAGACCGGCGGCTCTGTACAGGGTCTGCGTATCTTCTGCTGTATAGCCGCAGTTAAGCGCGAGCAGCTGCAGCGCCAGGTAATCGGAACGCAGAGAGGAAGGCTCCGGAACCAGAAGCTGTCCGATACTGATCTCTGAAACATCCGGCAACAGGTCAGATGGTGCCGCTCCGGCAGGAAAACAGCAGAAAAGCGCGGTATTTGTAATAGATAGCAATAGGATCACGATGATCGTCAGGAAACTTTTTTTCATAGTATAATACTATAACTCATTTCACATCAGTTGTGTAATTTTTTTAGAGAGAGGACAGGTTGAACATCCTGAGAAATAATAGTAAAATAATAATTCATGAAAATGGGATATTATGGTTTTTCGGAGGAAATCATTGGCATCAAATAAGAAACAGACAACCAAAAAACAGACCGGAAAGACAGCCGCCGCAGGCAAAACTGCAAAAACGGGAAATAAAACTGCCGGAAAAGAAAGGGTAAAACAGCAGCCTCAGGAAGAAAAAAAGAGCCTGAGCTTTGCCGCTGCCCTGGTCCTGGGAATCCTGATCGCCCTTGTTCTGGAACTGTGCAATTTCAATGTGTTCGGAACATTCGGCGGATGGGTCAAATACGGACAGTTCGGACTGTTCGGCGTGATGGCGTATATGTTCCCGCTTCTGGTGCTCGTACTTTTCGTTGCATCTACATACCGGGAACGTAAGCTAAGAACGATCTTCTGTGTATGCTTTATGTTTCTTGCCATGTGTGTTTTGTCGCACCTGGTTTCTCCGCTGTCCCTGAATGATCATAACGTGATCTCCTATTTCAAGACCTGTGCCGAAAATATGAAAGGGGGAGGGATCATCGGCGGCAGCATTGCGCTTGGTCTGTATCTTCTTTTGTCTAAATCCGGCGCAGTCATCATAACGATCCTGATCATCCTGATCTGTCTGTTCTTTGTGTTTGAAGATCAGATCCGGAAATTCTTTGCCTGGCTTACCAGGGAGAAAGATCCTGCAGAGTATGAATCTTATGAGGATGAAGACGAGGATGAGTATGAGGATGAGAGATACGAGGCCTATGAGAGACAGCTCAGGGAGCGAAGAACATCCCGCCCGTCCCATCATTATGAAGAGCCTGTTCTGATCTCAGAAGACGAAGAGGGAACGATCATACGTCTGGTAAAAACCCGTAAAAAACACGGACGATCTCATAATACCATGCTTACCAGAACTACGAAAAAAGCTCAGCCTTTGAGGGATGGATCGACAGATACTGTCCGGAGCGGCAATAAAGCAAGAGGCGTCAGCAATGAACTGGATATGCTGCCGCACAATGCCAACGGTGATGAGATCCATGAGATCACAAGAAAGACGGGATCAAAAAGAAAAGAACCTGCAAAGACATCTTCCAGGGATCTGTTTTCCGATACCCTGATCATACCGCCGCAGGAGGAGCAGATAAAGTGGGATTTCCCGGACAAAGCCTCTGTAACGAAGGTGGAGGAAGCAGAAGTAAACCGCCGCAGGCAGCAGGAGCGTCCTGTAAAAGTCCGTAAAGAAGAGACAAAACCGGAACGTACCGCAGCGAAGCCTGTGAAAAAGACTGCTGAGAAAAAAACAGATCCATTTTCCGCTCCGGCAGACGGAAGTCCTGTATATTATGCTCCACCTATGGAACTTCTTGCAAGAGTCAAAGGCAGAAACCGTTCTTCTGAAGCGGAATTGGAAAAGATCGCGCGAAATCTGGAGATCATCCTGGAACAGTTCGGAGTCAATGCCACTGTGACGGATATTCAGGCGGGTCCTTCCGTAACCCGTTATGAACTGCAGCCGGAGCTCGGGACAAGAGTCAATAAGATCACCGCACTTGCGGATGATCTGAAACTGAACCTGGGCGTGACGGAGATCAGGATCGAAGCCCCTATCCCGGGAAGACAAGCAGTCGGCATAGAGATCCCAAATAAAAACAGGCAGACAGTTTATATGCGGGAACTTCTTGAGGAGCCGCAGCTGATCAATCATCCTTCCAAGATCGCTTTCGCCGCGGGAATGGATATTTCCGGCAATGTGGTTGTGGCAGATATCGCAAAAATGCCGCATCTTCTGGTGGCAGGAACTACAGGCTCCGGAAAATCCGTGTTCCTGAACACGATCCTGATGACGATCCTATACAGGGCAAAGCCTTCTGAAGTCGGTCTGATCATCATTGACCCGAAGAAGGTGGAGTTTGGCGTCTATGCAGGGATCCCGCATCTGATGAAAGATGTAGTGACAGATCCGGGACAGGCAGTCAGTACCCTCAGGTGGGCTGTTAATGAGATGACGAACCGCTATCAGAGAATGCAGCTGTCTTCTGTCAGGGAATTCAGGGCTTACAATGCCAAAGTGGCAAAGGGAACCGTAAATCCTCAGGAAGAAAATCCGCGTATGATGAATCAGATCGTGATCATTATCGACGAGTTGGCGGATCTGATGATGGTGGCAAAAAAAGAAGCGGAAGCATTGATCTGCCGTCTGGCACAGCTTGCCAGAGCAGCGGGCATCCATCTGATCATTGCGACACAGAGACCGTCCGTCGATGTAGTCACCGGTCTCATTAAAGCCAATGTGCCTGCCAGGGTCGCGCTTCTTGTATCTTCCCAGGTTGACTCAAGGACGATCATAGATATGCAGGGAGCTGAGAAACTCCTTGGCAACGGCGATATGTTGTTTTATCCGACAGGTTATGTCAAACCGGTCAGGATCCAGGGAGCTTTTGTATCGGATGATGAGATCCAGAGGACTGTGGATTTCCTGATCAGCAACAATAAGCATAATTATTTTGAAGCAGAATCCAAAGAGATCGAAAAATACCAGAACACCCCGCAGGGAGAACCATCAGGGACGGATAATTCCGATAATGAAGAGGGAGCCGGACGATACGACGAATACTTTTATGAGGCGGGAAAACTGTGCATAGAGATGGGAAAGGCTTCTTCCAGTATGCTGCAGAGGAGGTTCAATCTTGGATTCAACAGAGCCGCCAGGATCATTGATCAACTGGAAGAATTCGGCGCTGTAGGACCGCAGAACGGAGCAAAACCAAGGGAGATCCTTGTGGATTCCATCACTTTCGAGGAAATGTATCAGGAACTGGAAAACGGTGACCGTAAATGAAATATGCAGATGTGATCGTTGATATCTCCCATGAAAATGTGGATCGGCCTTTTGAATACATGATCCCGGAAGAGTTGGAACAGGAGATCTGCTGCGGCAGCCAGGTGATCATTCCTTTCGGGAAGGGAAACCGAAGGATCAATGGATTTGTAACCGATATCAGAAAAGAGCCTCTCTATGATCCGGCTCGTCTGAAACAGATCGAAGGGATTGTTCCCGGAAGCAAGACCATTGAATCCAGGATGATCGAGCTGGCTTCCTTTATCAGGACCAATTACGGTTCTACAATGAACCGTGCCCTTAAGATCGTTCTTCCTGTGAAAAAAAACTCCGCTCCGGTAGTGGAAAGATACATTGTTGCATCAGAAGAGGATCAGAAGCTCGAAGATGCACTGCTTCGGTATGAAAAAGATAAACGGACGGTTGCAAAGTACAGGCTTGTAAAGGAAATTGCCCGGGAGAAGATCCTTCCGTATGAGATCGTGAGGGATAAACTGAATATTTCTCCCTCGACCATAAAAAGCCTGGAAAAAGAAGGATTAGTTCGTGTGGATGTCAGGGAAAACCTGCGAAGTGCCATTTCTGTCAAAGAGAAAGCCCCTTATACGATCCGGCTGAATGCGGCACAGAAAGCAGCTGCCGATTCTATCTGGAGCCGTTATGAGGGAAATGATCTAAGGCCTTCTTTGATCCGGGGCGTTACCGGATCCGGAAAAACAGAGATCTATATCGATCTGATCGACCGGATGATCCAAAAGGGAAAACAGGCCATCGTCCTGATCCCGGAGATTGCACTGACTTACCAGACAGTCCTACGATTCTACAAAAAATTCGGAGACCGGATCTCTGTCATCCATTCAAGACTGACACCTGCTCAGAAACATGATCAGCTGGAAAAGGCAAGGAGGAAGGATGTAGATATCATCATCGGACCGAGGTCGGCATTGTTTACTCCGTTTCCTGATCTCGGCATCATCATTATCGATGAGGAGCATGAAGGTACCTATAAAAATGAAACGGCCCCTTGTTATCATTCCAGGGAAGTCGCAGTGAAACTGGCGGAACTGTCGGGAGGGATCGTTGTCATGGGATCCGCAACGCCTTCCGTAGAATCCTATTATAAAGCACAGAAGGGACTGTATGAGCTGTACTGCCTGAATGAACGAGCTAAGGGCGCTTCACTTCCGTTGGCGGAGATCCTGGATCTCAGAAAAGAGATGGCTTCCGGCAACCGCTCCATCATCAGCCGCAGGCTGGACGAACTGATCCGGGACCGGCTGCGCAAAAGAGAACAGGTCATGCTGTTTATCAACAGGCGGGCCTATCAGAGTTTTGTATCCTGCCGCAGCTGCGGAACTCCCGTCCAGTGCCCTCATTGTGATGTCTCTCTCAAATACCATAATAATGGCAGACTGATCTGCCATTACTGTGGTTATGAACAGCCTATGGTATCTGTTTGTCCATCATGCGGATCCAGATATATCGGAACATTCGGAGCCGGAACGCAGAAAGTGGAGGAAGAAGTAAAGAACCTCTATCCGGACGCTGTGACGCTGCGTATGGATACAGATACCACCAAAGAAAAGGGCGGACATGAAAAGATCCTTTCTGCATTTGCCAATCATGAAGCGGACATTCTGATCGGAACGCAGATGATCGTCAAAGGACATGATTTCCCGGATGTTACCCTGGTAGGGATCCTGGCAGCTGATATTTCCCTTTATTCCGGGACTTACCAGGCAGCAGAAAAGACGTTCCAGCTTCTGACCCAGGCTTCCGGACGAGCCGGAAGGGGAACGAGAACAGGACAGGTTGTGATACAGACATATTCTCCGGATAATTATGCGATACGTGCAGGCGCATCCCAGGATTATCAGGCGTTTTATGATTACGAAATGTCATATCGAAAGCTTCTGGGATATCCGCCGTCCATGAATATGCTGGGGATCCATGCAGCTTCCGAAGATATGGCTTTACTGGACAGAGCATGCGACAGGATCAGCGCAATGATAGATCAGATGATCGAAAAAGGTCTTGATGCCGTCAAGATCGGACCTTCTGCGGCGCCGATCGCCAGGATCCAGGATCAGTACAGAAAAGTGATCTATATCAAATCCGGACAGTATGAGGATCTTACCCTGATCAAGGACAGAACGGAGGAACTGGCCGACAGTATGCCCGGCAGAAAGATCCAGATAACTTTTGATTTTTCATTGAATGTGAATTAGGAGAAAAAAACATGGCATTACGAACAATCCGTGAGACCGGAGATCCGATCTTAAGAAAAACATCAAAACCGGTAAAAGAAATGACTCCGAGAACGGAGGAACTGATCGAAGACCTGATCGAAAACATGCATGAAGCAGAGGGCGTCGGTCTGGCTGCAGTCCAGGTCGGAATTCTCAAGCGCATTGCGGTAGTATGGGTACCGGAGCCGGAGCCGGAAGAGGCGGAGGAAGGACAGGAAACAGAACCGGTCAATGAACTGACTCATTCATCCGGGGAAGAGATCGTGATGATCAATCCTGTATGGGAGCCGGTGGGAGAGGATCTTCAGACAGACTATGAAGGATGCCTGTCAGTCCCTGGAAAATGCGGCGTGGTGACAAGACCGGAACATATCCGGCTGAAAGCATTGGATCGCAATATGAAGCCTTTTGAGAGAGAGGCCATGGGCCTTCTGGCCAGGGCGATCTGCCATGAATGCGATCACATGGACGGGATACTCTATACTGATAAAGTCGAAGGTGAACTGCGTGATGTTCATGCGCAGGACGATGAGGAGGATGATCCGGAAGGATCTATCGAATAAGGAAAGGCTGAAACTTTTATGAAGATCATTTTTATGGGAACGCCGGAGATTGCCGTTCCGGCACTTGAGACACTGGTCGCATCTGATCACGATGTGATCGCAGTGATCACGCAGCCGGATCAGAAAAGCGGAAGAGGGATGAATCTCAGCGTTTCTCCGGTTAAGGTGACCGCATTAAAATATCATATTCCTGTATATCAGCCGGAGAAGATCGGCGACAGTTCTTTCCTGGATTTTCTGGAGTCTCTTGGCGCAGATATATATGCAGTGGCAGCTTATGCGCAGAAGATTCCTGACAGGCTTCTTCATATGGCGCGGTTCGGATGTATCAACCTTCATCCTTCGCTGCTTCCGAAATACAGAGGGTCCGGACCATTGCGCGGTCCTATCCTGAACGGGGATGAAGTGTCGGGAGTTACGATCATGCAGCTGGTAACAGACTGGGATGCAGGAGATATCCTTCTGCAGGAGTCATTCACACTGGATCCGGAGGAGACATCAGAAACATTGGAAGCCAGATCAGCTGTGCTTGGTGCACAGATGATGCTTGAAGTGATCAACCGTCTGGAAAAGGGAACGATCGATCCTGTACCTCAGGATCACAGTCAGGCAACTTATCTGAAGCAGATCACAAAAGAAGCAGGAAAGATCAACTTTCATGAAAGTGCTGTACAGATCGAAAGACAGGTACGTGCATGTATCCCATGGCCGTCGGCTTATACAAAGCTGGGCGGTAAGACGTTTAAGATCTGGAAAGCTGATACCTGCGCCGATCTGCCGGAAGGAGCCGTATTGCCGGAAGAGATCACTCCGGGCAGCGTTGCCTATGCAGACAAGAAGCAATTCCTGATCTGCACCGGTGAAGGCTATCTGAAACCGCTTATGGTACAGCTGGAAGGGAAAAAGAAAATGCCCGTGGAAGAATTCCTGAAAGGGAAAAAGATCACGCAGGGAGAACGGTTTGGAGAAGAATAATCCGAGAAATATCATCCTGAATATGCTGACAGAAACGCTGGATAAAGGAAAGCTCAGCCATATTGTTCTCCGGGAAATGTTTGATAGAGAACAGCCGGATGCAAGGGATCGTGCCTTTATCAACCGGACGTTTTCCGGAACTCTGGAAACACTGGTGAGGCTGGATCATGAGATCGGAGCGTTTTCTTCTGTACCGGTAAAGAAAATGAAACCCGTCATTAGAAATATATTGCGTATGAGCCTTTACCAGATGCAGTTCATGGATTCGGTCCCTTCATATTCCTGTATCAATGAAGCGGTAAAACTGACAAAAAAAAGAGGCTTCGGCAGCCTGTCCGGTTTTGTCAACGGCCTTCTGCGTACACTGGACAGCAAGGCGGATTCTCTGGTACTTCCGGATCACGTCCGCTGTTGTGCGCCGGAATGGATCTACAAGCTGATAAAGGACCAGTACGGGAAAGAACGCACGGTCAGATTCTTCGAAAAGATAAAAGAAGAGAAAGACGGTGTGTTTGTAAGGCTTAACTGTACCAGATATCCCGCCGCTGAGATCATCAATACCCTGGAAAAAGACGGATGCAGTGTGCAAAAGATCCCGCAGGCCGGACAGTGCTGTCTTGTCAGCGGTTTTGACAGTCTGACATCCCTGGAAGCGTTTCAAAAAGGAATGATCATTATGCAGGATCCGTCTTCTGTCATGGCGATGGATGACGTGCTTCAGCTCCTTGACCTTCCTTCTTTTATGATCGATGTTTGCGCTGCTCCGGGCGGAAAGAGTATGTATTTTGCAGAACATTTTCCGGATGCAGTTGTATCCGCCAGGGATCTGTCTGAAGAGAAGATCGGACTGATCAGACAGAATATCCGTCGGATCGGCCTTGCTAATATCCGCCCTCTGGTGCATGACGCACTGGTATTTGATGAAACTGTAAAGAAAGCGGCGGATCTTGTCATTGCGGATCTTCCCTGTTCCGGTCTGGGAGTGATCGGCAAAAAACCGGATATCTTATATCGGCTGAAACCGGAAGACCCGGAAGAACTTGCAAAACTGCAGCGCAGCATACTGGCTGTCGTGCAGGAATATGTCAAACCGGAAGGCATTCTTCTTTACAGCACCTGCACCGTTACGGATAAGGAAAACAAGGAAAATGCAGACTGGTTCTGCAAAAGGTTCGAATTTGAACAGATACGGGAAAAACAGTTCTTTCCCGGGGATGATCCTTATGATGGCTTTTACTATTCGGTGTTTCGCAGGAGAAACGTATAAAAGGACATGATCATGGAGCATAAAACAGATATCAAATCATTATCGTTTGAACAGATAAAGGCACTGATCGCCGGGTATGAAGTCCCTTCCTTCCGCGCGAAACAGATCTTTGAATGGCTGCATGTCCATCTCGTGACTTCTTTTGATGAAATGAAAAACATTCCCGCTGCCCTTCGTGAGAAACTGGAAGCGGATTGTGAGATCAGGAATGTGAAGAAGAAGAATGTGCTGATCTCCGGTATCGACGGTACAAGAAAGTATCTGTTTGAACTGAACGACCATCAATATATCGAAAGCGTCATGATGCGTTACCGGCACGGAAACAGTGTCTGCGTTTCCAGCCAGGTTGGCTGTGCCATGGGCTGCAGATTCTGTGCATCCACCATTGGGGGGCTGATCAGAAATCTGACAACATCAGAGATCCTGTCCCAGATCTATGAGATCCAGAAAGACACAGGAGAAAGAGTCTCCAATGTCGTGATCATGGGGATGGGAGAACCGTTGACAAATTACCGCAATGTGATGGATTTTATACGGCTGATCAGCGATGAAAACACCTTGCACATAAGTCAAAGAAATATTACAATATCAACATGCGGTATCGTACCCGCTATAATAAGTTTGAGCAAAGAATCCTTAAAATGCACTCTTGCGCTTTCGCTCCATGCACCTTCTGACGAGATCCGAAGGAAGATCATGCCGATTGCGGAAAAGTACAGCATTAAGGAGATTTTACATGCCTGTGACCAGTATTTCAACAATACAGGAAGAAGGGTCACGTTTGAATACTGCCTGATCGACGGGATCAACGATAAAGAAGAGCATGCAAAGGCTCTGGCGAAACTGCTGAAAGGCAGAAACGCCCATATTAATCTGATCCCGGTTAATCCGGTACCGGAAAATGATTTCGGTGCTGCTAAGGAACAGGATATCAGGCTGTTCCGGAAGATCCTCGAAGATGCGGGGATCAATGTTACCAGAAGGCGGGAAATGGGCAGGGATATCTCAGGTGCCTGCGGTCAGCTTGTCAGGAGGACGGTTTGAAATCTTACGGAATTACAGATATCGGTTTATCCAGAAAATACAACCAGGATTATACCCTGGAATGTGATGAGCCGATCGGAAATCTCGAAAATCTTTATGTCGTATGTGACGGACTCGGCGGGCACAATGCCGGAGAGTATGCCTCTTCTACGGCTGCTGAAAATTTTTTCGATTTTGTGGAATTCTCCGAATCGAAAATGCCGCTTTCCATTTTTAAGGAAGCTGTACTGAAAACGAACCGTATCGTGTATGATGCCGGACAGGAACCGGCATATCAGGGCATGGCTTCTACCCTGGTAGGCGTAACGGTTGCAGGCAATATTGCCTATGTGGTAAATGTCGGAGACTCCAGGGCTTATGTGATCGGCCCGAATGAGATTACTCAGATCACATGGGATCACTCCTATGTCGCAGAACTTGTGCGGGAAGGACAGATCACCAAGGATGAAGCCAGATTCCATAAGAAAAATAACGTGATAACAAGAGCAATAGGTGCGGAGATATCGGTAAAACCGGACTTTTTCCAGGTAGTCCTGGAGGAAGACGAGATATTGCTGGTCTGTACGGACGGTCTGTACAATATGGTCAGTGATATGACGATCAAATCTGTGGTAAATTCCCATAATACCCTGAAGGCAAAGGCACAGAGACTGATCGATCTGGCGAATGAAGCAGGCGGAAAAGACAATATTGCTGTTGTTTTGATTTCCAGATAAAACAGAGGACAAAATGAATATCCAAAAAGGGATTTTAATAGAGAACCGGTATGAGATCCTTGAGAAGATCGGATCCGGCGGCATGAGCGATGTGTACAAGGCAAGATGCCATAAACTGAACCGCTATGTCGCGATCAAGTTTCTGAAACCGGAATTCTGCGAAGACAAGACATTTGTTAAAAATTTTCAGATTGAAGCTCAGTCTGCTGCTGCGCTTCTTCATCCGAATGTTGTCAGCGTTTATGATGTTAACCAGACCGACGGGATCTATTATATCGTCATGGAATACGTTGACGGGATCACGCTGAAAAAATACATTGACCGAAACGGAAGACTTCCTGTTAAAGAAGCTACCAGTATTGCGATCCAGATCGCGCAGGGTATTGATGCCGCTCACAGCAAGCATATCATTCACCGGGATATCAAGCCTCAGAATGTGCTGATCTCCAGAGAGGGCAAGATCAAGGTTACGGATTTCGGTATCGCAAGGACTACAACTGCCAATACGATCAGTACCGATATTCTGGGTTCTGTACAGTATATTTCTCCGGAACAGGCCAGGGGAGGCCAGATCGACAACCGGACGGATATTTATTCTTTTGGTATTGTTTACTATGAAATGGTGACGGGGAAACTTCCGTTTGACGGAGATTCCACGGTTTCCATTGCTCTGAAGCATATCCAGGAAAATGTTCCGATGGTATCGGATGTTGTAGAGGGCGTTCCGAACAGCGTTTCCCGGATCATTGAAAAATGCACACAGAGAAAACCGGACAGAAGATACCAGAAAACATCTTCGCTTCTGTCTGATCTAAAAACTTCCCTGATCACTCCCAACGAAGATTTTGTCGTACTGGAACCGGAACCATCTGAATCCGCAACGGTCATCATGTCCGAAGAGGATGCTGAGATCCTCAGGAGAGAAGGCGAGAGAGTTTTCGGAAGATCCTCCTATCCTCAGAACCAGAATCGGCAAAGGACTGCAGGAAGGACTGCTCTGTATGCAGAGAGAAATAACAGGAATCCTGTCAGGAGAGAGTATGAAGGCTACCGGGGAAGATCCTATGATCCGAGATATCAGTCCCAGCGAAGAAGCTCTGCGCCTCCTTCCAGAAATACACGAAATTCCGACCGGAAGAAAGTGGATAAAGCCCTGGTGATCTGCGGTATCATCGCAGGTATCGTGATCATCGGTCTTCTGGCGGTCGTATGCTTTTCGACCTTCAGTTCCGGGAACTGCCGGGGAAATGCAGCCGTTCCGCAGGAGACCCAGACAGAGGTACAGACGACAGTTCTGACCGGGCAGGAAGTTCCCGGCGTTGTCGGAATGGAAGTCAGCCAGGCTCAGACTGCATTGGAATCACTTGGGTTTATCGTTAAAGTAAAATATGCCCACAGTGATTCCATTGCCAGGGAATATGTGATCGACCAGTCGGTAAAAAGCGGTATCAATCTTGAAACAGGACAGGAGATCATCCTGACCGTGAGTTCAGGGCAGGAGACCACGACACTGGAAGATTATACCAACCAGGAAAAGGAATCGGTCATTGTTAAGCTGGAAGGACTCGGGTTCCGGGTAAAGGTAACGGAAGATTACAGTGAAGAGATCGAAGAAGGCCATGTGATCGAAACTAATCCGGTGGCAGGATCTGATGTGGCAAAGGATACCGAGATTGAGATCGTGGTAAGCCTGGGTCCTGAAGTGATCATGTCTTATGTACCGAATGTACTCGGATATTCAGAGTATAATGCAAATGATCTTCTGTATCTGAATTCCCTCAATTCCGTTGTTTACTATGAAGTGTCATATGGAAATGACGGACTTGTCATTGCACAGGATCCACAAGCCGGAACAGAACTGGAAGAGTGGTCCACGGTAACACTGGTTGTTGGCGTCGAGCCATATGAAGAACCTTATTATCCGGATGATAACTGGGAGGAACCGGCAGAAGAACCTGTGGAAGAGCCTTCAGAGGAACCGGTGGAAATTCCGGTGGAAGAACCCGTGGAAGAGCCTTCAGAGGAACCGGTGGAAATCCCGATCGAAGAGGATACACAGATCATCGTTGAACCATAACAGACAGGAAAGTCAAAATGAATGGCAAGATCATAAAAGCATTAGCTGGATTTTACTATGTAGCGTCGGATAAGAACAGGATCTATGAGTGCAGGGCAAAGGGTGCATTCCGGAATGAAAACATCACTCCGCTTGTGGGAGATGATGTAAAGTTTGAAGTGATCAGTGAAAATGACCGTACCGGTAATGTAACAGAGATCCTTCCCCGCAGGAATTCCCTGTTTCGTCCGGCAGTCGCAAATGTAGATCAGGCGATGGTCGTGTTTGCAGTGAGAAGTCCTTTCCCGAATCTGAGTATTCTGGACCGGTTTTTGCTGCTGATGAAAAAGCAGGGGATCGAAACGATCATCGTATTTAATAAAAAAGATCTCGCAAAAACCGATGATATCAAGACTCTGAAAAACACTTACAAAAAGTCGGGACATAAAGTGTTCTTCATTTCTGCCGGAGGAGAGCGGCCGTCTCTCGGGAGCCTGAAAATGCAGCTTCGCGGCAAGATCACTGTAATGGCTGGTCCTTCCGGCGTGGGAAAATCCACGATCCTGAATGCTCTTTCCAGAGTGGGAAACGAAGAAATCGCTCAGGTCGGAGCGATCAGCAGCAAAGCAGGAAGAGGAAAACATACCACCAGACACAATGAGATCTATACCATAGGCCGGTCCTTCCGTATCGTCGATACACCGGGGTTTACATCGCTTCTTGTATCAGCGGATGATGTGACCAAGGAAGAATTGGGTACTTTATTCCCGGAATTCTCTGCGTATGCTCCGAAATGTCCTTTTAAAGACTGTTCCCATATTAAAGAAAGGGACTGTGCCGTCAGAAAGGCAGTAGAGGATGGAAAG
Organism: Parasporobacterium sp.; assembly: GCA_017431485.1. Classification (GTDB taxonomy): domain Bacteria; phylum Bacillota; class Clostridia; order Lachnospirales; family Lachnospiraceae; genus RGIG5612. The sequence continues at coordinate 17,775 of JAFRKZ010000041.1, forward strand.
ATCGCCCAAAGCAGATACAACAGTTACAAAGCAATTTATGAAGAAGTAAAATCCCAGAAGAAGTATTAACATGAGTTCTGAAAATATTTTATCACCTTCTATTCTTGCGGCAGATTTTGCCAATCTCGGAAAACAACTGAAGGAAATCGAACAGGCAGGAGCTTCGTATGTTCATATAGATGTTATGGATGGGCTGTTCGTTCCTTCCATTTCTTTCGGTATGCCGCTGATCCGTTCCATCAGAAAGGTTTCAGGCCTTACTTTTGACGTGCACCTGATGATCGAGGAGCCTGTCCGTTATGTCCGTGATTTCAGGGATTGCGGTGCCGATATCATCACGGTTCATTATGAAGCCTGCAAAGATATTGCTGCTACCATGAAGGAGATCCGTGATACCGGAGCCAGAGCCGGCCTGTCTATCAAGCCGGGTACTTCCGTAGACGTAGTAAAGGAACTGCTTCCACTTTGCGACATGGTGCTTCTGATGAGCGTTGAGCCGGGATTCGGTGGTCAGAAATTTATGGAAGTCTCCTATGAAAGGGCGGAAATGCTTCATCGTATGATCCTTGATTCCGGGTATCCGGTGGATCTTCAGATCGATGGAGGGATCACACTGGATAATGTTTCTTCTGTACTTGATGCCGGAGTCAACGTGATCGTGGCCGGCAGTGCCGTATTTAAAGATCCTTATAATAATACAAAAGAATTTATAAAACGATTGAATACTCAGACGAAAAGCTGAAACAGACCTGAGGAGGCAGTATTCATAAAAGTTCTGCGGAGGAAAAAATGAGTAGAAAAGCAGTTTTGATCATGATAACAGGCATGATCCTCTGTATGTGTGCTTTCACATCCCATGCAGAGGAAACGATGGAAGAACCGGAGATTTATTTCGAAACAGAAGAGATCATCACGGAAACAGTTGAAACGTATGAAGAAGTTCTTGTTATGGAATTAGATCTTGAAGAAGACACGACTCTTGAAGGATCTTTTTCCGAGGAATCCACTGTTGAGGAATCCATAGAAGAGGAGACTATGTCAGTAATGATAGAGACGGTGGACCAGAACCCGGAAAACGTTTCCGTACCGGAAGCCAGTCTGGAAGAGATCGAATTATCTGAAACAGATATACTGGATGCTTTATTTGCTCCTTCACAGCTGAGCATTGACAGAACCCTGAAAAAAGGTATGCGGGGAGACGATGTTTATGCCGTTCAGGAGAGATTGTATGAACTTGGTTATCTTACCGTAAAACCGGACGGGATCTTCGGCAACTATACAGAAGCAGCTGTCAATGCATTTCAAAAAAACAACGGGTTGTCTTATCAGGACGGAATGGTAGGCAACTGGACAATCGGAAAATTAAACGGGGATCCGCAGCCTTATACTGTCAGCAGTTCCTCTTCCGGCAGCCAGATCACGCTGTCGCGTGTCCTTTCAAAAGGAATGACGGGAACGGATGTCCTGGCAGTACAGCAGCGGCTTTATGAGCTGGGATACCTGACCGCCACTCCGGACGGGATCTTCGGTAACTATACCGAAGCTGCGGTGAAAGCGTTTCAGGGATCATTCGGGGCTTCCCATCAGGACGGCCTTGTCGGGAACTGGACGATCGGAAAACTGAACAGTGCTTCTCCTGTGCAGATCCCCCAGAATAATGATCCTTCTTCCTTCACGCTTGTGCGTAATCTGTACAAGGGATTGCGGGGAGACGATGTGCAAAGACTCCAGGAGATACTGTATGAATATGGATATCTGGATGCTGTTCCGGATGGAATCTTCGGTAATTATACACAGGCTGCGGTCAATCGTTTCCAGAAAGAGCATGGACTTTCTGTTCCGGATGGGATCGTCGGAAACTGGACTGCAGGTAAACTGAACCAGCTCCTTTCTTCCGAAAAAAACGAACCTTCCGAACCTCTTTCTACAGCAGATACCCGGTATCACCTGGAACTCTCAAGGGATCTCTCGAAAGGAATGAGAGGGGATGACGTTCTTACCCTTCAGAATCGTCTGGCGGAACTTGGCTTCCTGTCAGTGGAACCGGACGGGATCTTTGGAAATTATACCCTGAATGCAGTAAAGGCTTTTCAGACAGCTAACGGTTTAGAGGAACCGACCGGTGTCGTCAGCACATGGACAGTCGGAAAACTGAACGGGAATCCTGTTAACCAGCTGGGATCCAGGATTACAGCAACTATCAGCGCTGACGGTAAGAGCACCAGGATCTCAAGATCTCTGACTCTGGAAATGGAAGGAGACGATGTGCTGGCGCTTCAGAAACGTCTGTCAGAACTCGGCTATCTGTGTGTTGTACCCAAAGGCTATTTCGGCAATATGACTCTGGATGCCGTTTTGGCGTTTCAAAAAGATCACGGATTATCAGATCCTACGGGGATCGTCGATAAATGGACGATCGACAGGCTGAATGCCACTGACAGTTCGGAAACAGTATCTGTTCCCCGGTATGTGTTCAGCGCACTTGCGGAAAATGCACTTATTACAGATAAAAACTATGAACGGGAGGGTTATGAGATCCGATATATTATCCCCCATCATATGGCAGGAAAAATGACAGGAAAAGGATGTGCCAATTATTTCGTCAATAATGGCCTGAACAACAGTGCAAATTATTGTGTGGGATACGATGGCGATATCGCTGTCGGCGTTCCGGAGGATTTCGGAGCATGGACATCCAGCTGGTGGGCTGCCGACGAACAGGGGATCACGATCGAAGTATCGGATGAAGCAAATGGTACGGATATTATCGCTGATAATGCAGTAAAATCACTGATCTATCTATGTGCGGACCTGATCCGTCGGAATCCTTCCCTGGGAACCTCCATGGTCTACGACCCGGGAGATGAGCAGATCGTGAAGGCGGCCAAAAAAGCAAACAATCCTTCCGGTCTTAATGCAGTAAAAGGCAATATTCTTCTGCATAACTGGACCAGCGGAGGAACAACTACCTGTCCCGGACAGGATATGAAGGATAAACTGCCGATCATAGCGACAAAAGTCAACGAACTTCTGGCCAATCCCAATGCTGTACTGGATCTTTCGGAGATCACGAAGATCACGCAGGATAAGCACAAACAGCAGGAAGAAGAGCAGAAGGAAAAAGAAGAACAGAAGGAACAAGAAGAACAGGAAGACGAAAAGGAAGAAGAAAACCGGTAAAAAAGAACTGCAGCCATACCTTATCGTATCGGCTGCAGTTTTTTTATGCGTTCAGATCAGTCAGGAACATGGCGTCACCAAAGCTGAAGAAACGATATTGCTGTTTTACGGCTTCGCTGTACGCGTTCATAATGATCTCTCTGGAACTGAATGCACTTACGAGCATCAGAAGGGTCGATTCAGGAAGATGGAAATTTGTGATCAGGCAGTCTGTGATCTTAAAACGGTAACCGGGATAGA
>JAFRKZ010000001.1 GCA_017431485.1 Parasporobacterium sp.
GCAGGCGGCCGTGCGAAAGTTCTGAAGGTGAATGGCGCTTTTCATTCTCCCTATATGTCAAAAGCAGCGGAAGGATTCAGAGAGGTTCTTTCTGTACTTCCGGCATTTCACGAACCGTCCGTCACAGTCTATTCCAATTATACAGGACTTCCGTATACAACGGATGTCATACAGACTCTGACTTCACAGATCGACAATCCCGTGAAATGGGAAATGATCGTCCGTCATATGATCGCGGATGGCGCAGATACGTTTGTGGAACTGGGGCCCGGTAAGACTCTGACAGGTCTGATCAAAAGGATCGACCCGGATGTGCGCCTGTTTAATGTTTCTGTTCCCGAGGACCTGGATCTTCTGATCCAGTCATTATAAAGAGGTTGATTATGTTAAAAGGACATACTGCTATCATAACCGGCGGCTCCAGAGGGATCGGCGCTGCCGTTGCTAAAAAACTGGCTTCCATGGGAGCTGATATCGCCGTGATCTATGCAGGAAGCGATGAACTGGCACAAAAAGTCTGTAAAGAATGCTCAGATTCTTATGGCGTTAAAGCAATGGCGTATAAATGCAACGTCGCTGACTTTGAGCAGACAAAAGAAACGGTGGCAGCCATCAAAAATGACCTGGGAAATATCGGGATCCTGGTAAATAATGCCGGGATCACAAGGGACGGTCTGATCGCCACAATGAAAGAAGCTGCTTTTGATGAAGTGATCGATACAAATCTGAAGGGCTCTTTCAATTTGATCCGTCATGTCTGCCCGCTTATGATCCGAGGAAAATACGGTAGGATCATCAATATCAGTTCCGTTTCCGGTATTATGGGCAATCCCGGGCAGATCAACTATTCGGCTTCCAAAGCCGGTGTGATCGGTCTGACGAAAACGACCGCAAGGGAGCTGGCATCAAAAGGGATCACATGCAATGCGATCGCTCCCGGTTTTATTGCTACGGATATGACGAAAGACCTTGCACAGACCAATCAGGATATCCTGAACGCGATCCCCCTGAAAAGAGCAGGTACGCCGGAAGACATCGCCGGAGCTGTAGCCTTTCTCGTGACAGCTGATTATGTGACAGGAGATGTGATCCGTGTGGACGGCGGAATGGCCATCTAACTGAAATAGGAAACGAGGAGTATCGATTATGAATGAAGAAATCATCCGTAAATATGCTGGATTGATGAAGGAACTGGAACTGACCGGTCTGGAGATCTCTGAAAATGATACGAAGATCCGGCTGGAAAGAGGCGCGCAGGGCACTTTTGTAGCAGAAGCGCCTGTAGCCGTACAGACTGCTGCCGCGGCACCGGAGCAGAAACAGGCGAAAGCCGGATTTGATGAAGTACTGTCGCCGATGGTGGGTGTCTTTTACGAAGCGCCTGCAGAGAACGCAGATCCTTTTGTAAAAAAAGGCGATAAAGTGAAAAAGGGTGATACTCTCTGTATTATTGAAGCGATGAAACTCATGAATGAAGTAACAGCGGAACAGGATGGTACGATCCAGGAGATCTGCGTTAAAAACGGAGAGACCGTGGAATATGGCACAGTACTGTTCCTGATCGGTGAATAAAGATGAACAAAGAAGAGATCAAAAAGATATTGCCGCATCGTGACAATATGCTTCTTCTGGACGAAGTGATCCGGGAGGACGATACGGCACACGGCTTTTATAAAATCCCGGAGGATGCATTTTTTCTGAAAGGGCATTTCCCCGGAGCTCCTGTAGTTCCCGGCGTGATATTATGCGAGATCCTGGCACAGTCCACCTGTGTACTTCTGGCAGATCAGATGCAGCAGGACAAAATGCCGATGTATACCGGCCTTAACAATGTCAGATTCAAGTCGCCGGTTTATCCAGGGGATCTGTTTGAGACGAAATGCAGGATCACAAGGAGTAAATTTCCTTTCTTTTTTGCAGAGGGAACCGGTTATGTTGATGGCCGTCTGTGTGTAAAAGCCGAGTTTTCATTTGCTATTACGGAGAATAAGATATGTTTTCAAAAATCCTGATCGCGAACCGCGGCGAGATCGCGGTGCGTATCATACGTGCATGTAAGGAAATGGGTATTTCCACGGTTGCTGTATATTCCGAAGCGGATCGGGAATCTCTTCACGTACAGCTGGCGGATGAAAGCTACTGTATCGGAAAAGCACAGGCGTCGGAAAGTTATCTGAACGAAGATAGGGTCATCAGTGCCGCACTGGTTTCCAAGGCACAGGCAATCCATCCTGGTTATGGATTCCTGTCAGAGAATCCCCATTTTGCGCAGCTTTGCAAGAAATACGGAATTGTCTTCATCGGACCTGATCCGGAAGTAATGGAAAAGGTCGGAGACAAGGCCCAGATCAAAAAGATCATGGAATCCACCAATCTTCGTCCGATCCCCGGTACAGAAGCACTGGCATCTATCGATGAAGCAGTTGAGAGCGCGGAACGGATCGGATATCCTGTCATGCTGAAAGCCTGTTTTGGAGGCGGCGGCAGAGGGATCCGTCAGGTGAATTCAAAAGAAGAACTGCTGAAAGTTTATCCGCTGGCAGTTTCCGAGAGCGAAGCGGCCTTCGGAGACGGCAGCGTTTATATGGAAAAATTCATCTATCCTGCCCGTCATATTGAAATGCAGATCATCGGAGATGAAGCCGGAAATGTTCTGTGTCTTGGAGAAAGAGATTGTTCCATCCAGAGACGTCATCAGAAACTGATCGAAGAATCGCCATCTCCAGGCGTCAATGAGATGCAGCGGCAGAAACTGATCCGTGATGTAACGGATGCTGTAAAGAAGATGGGATATTCCGGCGTCGGCACTCTGGAATTCCTGATGGATACGAAGGGTAATTTCTGGTTCATGGAAATGAATGTCCGCCTTCAGGTAGAACATTGTGTGACAGAAGCTCTTACCAGGATCGATATGGTCAAATGGCAGATCCGTACTGCAGCCGGTGTTACGCTTCCATTTAAACAGGAAGATATCAGCCTCAATGGCTCTTCTATAGAATGTCGTATCAATGCGCTTGCTCCCGGACGACTTCAGGCTTGTCATATTCCCGGAGGGCCATTCCTTCGTTTTGACGGCGGTGTGATCCCCGGTACGATGGTCAGTCCATATTATGATTCCCTGATCGGCAAACTGATCGCTTATGCCAGTACAAGAGAAGAAGCAGTCCGCAAGATGCGGTCCGCATTATGCGAGATCCTGTTCAACGGGATCGATACCAATATCATGGAACAGCTTGAGATCGTCGGAGATCCTGTTTTTTCGTCAGGTGACTATGATCTGACGTTTATGGAAGGAAGGTGAGGATTTGGCTGCATTTTTGAAGTTTCTGTTTCAATCCAGAAATGAACTGGAATCAGGAGGACGGAACTCCCTACCGGTCCAGGAAGATGCCAGCGAACCGGAAAAAGTCTGTCCGAACTGCCATAAATCCATTCCGTTAAGCCGGCTTTGGGCTAACGAAAATACATGCTCATGCGGATATCATTTCCGCATGAGTGCTCTTCAGCGGATCGCTTATATTGCAGATGAAGATTCCTTCTCTGAAATGTTTTCCGATGTGACAACACAGGATCCCATTAATTTCCCCGGATATCAGAAAAAACTGGAACTGACACGGATCTCCAGTAAAGAAGATGAAGCCGTGATCTGCGGTACTGTCCGGATCGGCGGCGTAAAATGCTGCATTTTTATCATGGAGCAGTATTTTATGATGGGAAGTATGGGAACCGCGGTCGGTGAGCGGATCACAAGAACATTTGAGTATGCCTGTGAACACCGGCTTCCCGTTGTAGGTTATACGGTGTCAGGAGGAGCCAGGATGCAGGAAGGACTGTTTTCCCTGATGCAGATGGCCAAGACAAGCGGCGCAGTAAAAAGGCACAGTGATCTCGGCCTGTTTTATCTTGTAATACTGACTGACCCTACCACCGGAGGAGTTACAGCCAGTTTCGCCATGGAGGGAGATGTGATCCTGGCGGAACCCGGCGCTACCGTTGGTTTTGCCGGAGCCAGAGTGATCGAGCAGACAACAAGGAAAACGCTTCCCAAGGGATTTCAGACAGCAGAATTCCTTCTGGACCATGGATTCGTGGATGCGATCGCTCCGCGGACGATCCAGAAAGATATGATCGCATCGCTTCTGAAATTGCACACTGAAGGTGAAGAAGATGAACAGTAATACAGCGTATGAAAAAGTAAAGATTGCCAGGAGCAATAAAAGGCCTACGTCCGTGGATTATATTGATAATCTTCTGACAGATTTTATAGAACTGCATGGCGACCGTCGATTTGCTGATGACGGAGCCATTGTAGGCGGTGTTGCCAGACTTGACGGAAAACCGATCACGGTGATCGGGATCGAAAAAGGGCGAAATACCAAAGAGAGAATGCAGCATTCATTTGGTTCCCCTAATCCGGAAGGTTACAGAAAAGCCCTGCGTCTGATGAAACAGGCAGAGAAATTCCACAGACCCGTTCTGTGCCTGGTAGACACGTCAGGAGCATATTGCGGGATCGGAGCAGAAGAGAGAGGACAGGGACAGGCCATAGCTGAAAACCTGATGGAAATGATGACCCTGAAAACGCCGGCGATCTCTATTGTGATCGGTGAAGGCGGCAGCGGCGGTGCTTTGGCTTTAAGTGTTTCCGACCGTGTATGGATGATGGAGAACGCCATTTATTCCGTGATCTCTCCGGAGGGATGTGCGAGCATTCTCTGGAAAGATTCCGCAAAAGCGGCAGATGCCGCAGCGAATCTCCAGTTGACTGCGCAGGACAGTCTGACGAACGGGCTGATCGAAAAGATCATTCCGGAAGAAAAGATCGGAGAAGAGGAGTTTTATGCTTCTTTAAAACAGCAGCTGATCGATGAGTTTTCTGTGCTGTGTGAAATGGATACAACGGAGCTGCTGGAGCAGCGTTACCAGCGCTTCCGGAAAATAGGAAGTACGGAACTGTAAGGAGGATAATATGAAAAGAGTGGCAGTCACAGGACTTGGAATCGTAAGCCCGCTGGGTAATGAGGTGCCGGTATTCTGGGAAAATATCAAGAACGGTGTTTGCGGTATCGGTCCGATCACAAAATTTGACACCACTGACTATAAGGTGAAAGTCGCCGGAGAAGTCAGGGATTTTGACCCGAAGGAATTCATGGACAAAATGGATGTCCTTCACAGCGACATATACACACAGTTCGCGATCGGAGCAGCGAAGCAGGCTGTGGAAGAAAGCGGGATCATCGGGACAGTCGATGAAACAAGGATCGGCGTCTATATCGGTACGGGAATCGGCGGCATCGATACCTTTATGAAAGAACATCAGAAATTAATGGAGAAAGGACCCAGAAGGGTTTCTCCGTTCTTTATCCCCATGATGATCGCCAATATGGCTTCCGGAATGATCGCCATCCGTTACCAGTGTAAAGGGCCTGCGATGCCATGTGTTACGGCATGTGCGTCTGCGACCAATGCTATCGGAGAAGCGATGAGGCTGATCCGTCACGGATATGCAGATGCCATGATCGCTGGCGGAGCAGAAGCAACTGTCAATGCGTTGGCTGCCGCAGGTTTTTCCACTATGCAGGCTCTCAGTTTTTCGGAAGATCCGCTGCAGGCATCCCTGCCGTTTGATAAGAGGCGGAACGGGTTTGTCATGGGAGAAGGTGCAGGCGTGCTGGTACTGGAAGAGTATGAGCATGCGGTAAACAGAGGCGCTCATATCTATGCGGAGCTCTGCGGATACGGCGCTACCTGCGATGCATATCATATGACAGCTCCGCATCCGGAAGCGGAAGGCGGCGCAAAAGCCATTGAACTGGCATGGCAGGAAACCGGGATCGATACAGATAATGTGTATTACAACGCGCATGGTACAGCTACGCCAATGAATGACAAGGCAGAAACCATTGCGGTCAAAAAGGCACTGGGAGAAGAAAGGGCAAGAAAGATCGTTATCAGTTCTACCAAATCCATGACAGGACATATGCTTGGCGCTGCAGGAGCTGCTGAAGCAGTGATCTCTGTTCTTGCTCTGGAGGAGGGAATTGCACCTCCGACTATCGGGCTTACCGAGCCTGATCCGGAGTGTGACCTTGATTATACGCCGCTGGTTGCCAGAAAGAAGGACTTTGATGTGGCAATGTCTTCTTCTCTCGGATTCGGCGGACATAATGCCTGCATTGCTTTCAGAAAGGCAGGTGTATGAACCTGATGAACAGCAAGAAAATATTCATTACCGGAATGGGCGCTGTCACTCCGGTGGGGATCGGTGTTGAAGAATACTGGAAATCTCTATTGGATGGAGTCTGCGGGATCGATGAGATCGTTGGAGTGGATACAACAGAACTGACAGTTAAGAGAGCAGGTCAGGTAAAAAATTTCAATCCGAAAGACTATCTTTCCATGAAACTGGTGCAGGATCTGGAACCTTATATGCAGTACGCTTATGTTTCTGCCATGGAAGCTGTGAATATGAGCGGTCTTGATACAGAAAGCGACAGGGTCGGGATCGTGATGGGAAGTGCACTGAGCGGCATCTGCATCATTGGCGAGACCAACTCACAGCTGGCCCTGAATCATAAGGCAGCCGGTCCTAAATTCCTTACAAAAGCAATGGGGAATATTGCGGCAGCGCAATTTTCCATTAATTACAAGATCAAGGGACCGAGCCTGACAGTCAGTACAGCCTGTTCATCCGGCGGAGATGCAGTTAAGATCGCTTCGCTGCTGTTACAGTCCGGTGCCTGTGATGCGGTGGTCGTTATGGCAGGAGAAGGTGCTATCTGCACACCGCTGATCCAGAGCCTTACCAAAACCGGCGCTCTCTCCAAGACCGGAGAAAGCAGACCTTTTGATATAAACCGCAACGGGTTTGTACTGGGAGAGGGCGGAGGCGCTATCGTGCTCGAAAGTGAGGATTTTGCTGTAAAAAGAGGTGCAAAAGCGCTTGCTGTTCTCCTCGGATGCGCGAATAATACGGATGCCTTCAATCCGGTATCC
>JAFRKZ010000042.1 GCA_017431485.1 Parasporobacterium sp.
CGGCGGTAAGATCAGCAACATGGTTGTCGGTGTTTACCTGATCGGCGTTCTGCAGTACGGTATGAATTATCTGAACTTCAACCAGTACTGGATCTATGTGGTCCTTGGTATCGTCCTTCTGGCCGCTATTTCTCTTGATACGATGCAGACCCGTGCAGCTATCAATGCAGCTAAGAAAGTTTCCGGTAAACCGCCAAAGGAGGCAGCTGCCTGATCACAGACTGACAAATAATGTGTATTTTACAGGAGATCCTATGGATCTCCTGTTTTTTTAGCTGTAACTTATATGGGCTTCACCTGATATTCCCCTGAATAACAATCAGCGAATGCGTTTTTCAGAGGAATATCAGGCGAAGCCCGCAGCAAATATGCAACAGCTAAAAAGATTGTAATTCATACGATTTTCCTGTAAAATATCATCGTTATGAAATGCCCATTTTGCGGATATATGGATTCAAAAGTGTTAGATTCCCGTCATAATGATGACAAAACGGCAATCCGCCGGAGGCGCGAATGCGAGAAGTGCCACCGGAGGTTTACGACTTATGAAAAAATCGAGTCGATCCCGCTGATGGTCATCAAAAAGGACGGCAATACGGAAAGCTATGACAGGCATAAGATCGAGCAGGGGATCCTGCAGGCCTGTTATAAGAGACACGTGACGGCGGAAACCATCGAAAAAGCAGTTGATGAGATCGAAAATGAGATCTTTGCCCTGGGAGAAACAGAGGTGAAGTCCAGTACGATCGGAGAGATCGTGATGGACAAGATCAAGGAAGTTGACCAGGTTGCGTATGTCCGGTTTGCATCTGTCTACAGACAGTTCCAGGACGTAGATACTTTTATCGAGGAGATCAAGGCTTTACAGTAACAGGATCAGATCACCGCCCTTGTTTTTATGTTCAGACAATTCTATCCTACGGTTTATTCCGGATCGGCGTACCAGATCGATTTCAGGAAACTATATGAAAAAGGGTACAGAGGACTCCTTACGGATGTTGACAATACTCTTGTAGAACACGGAGCTCCGGCAAATGAAAGATCGGTGGCTCTTTTTGTAATGTTGCATCAGATGGGCTGGAAAACCTGTATCCTTTCCAACAATGATGAAGGCAGGGTTGCGCCGTTTGCAGAAAAGACAGAGAGCTTTTATATCTGCAATGCAGGGAAGCCCGGAACAGCAGGATATGAAAAGGGAATGGAGCAGATGGGTACGGATCGGGAAACGACCCTGTTCCTTGGGGATCAGATGTTCACGGATATCTGGGGAGCCAATCGTGCCGGCATACGGTCCATCCTCGTGAAACCGATCAAAAAGGACCCTCTTTTTCATATCCGCCTGAAAAGAGCCGGGGAATTTATCGTTAAGATCTTCTATTCCGCCTATGCCAGGAAGCATCCGGGCATCCTATGATCCTATAAAAGGATTGTAATCTCATCTCTTATGTTTTAAAATCTGCAGTATCCTTTATTATGATAAAGAGATTGACTATATATACTGCGGGTTTGCAGTATTTGTATACAGGAGACAGCTTTATGGTCAAACTATTTCGGTTTTTAGGAAAAAAAGAACTGTGCTTTGCGGCGGCGGTCTTTGCACTTGTCATCGTCTCGGTGTGGTGTACACTGACACTTCCTGATTACATGACCAGGATCACTCAGCTGGTGGAAACCGGCGGTGCCATGAAAGAAGTATGGGCAGCCGGCGGCGCCATGCTGCTGTTTGCGTTGGGAGACGCTCTTTGTGCCGTTGCGATCGGCTATTTTACAGCCCAGATCGCGGCATTGTTTTCCAGGACGCTGAGAAAAGCCATTTATGATAAGGTGGCGGGCTTTTCCATGGAGGAGATCAACAATTTTTCCACCTCCAGCCTGGTGACGAGATCTACCAACGACATCGTACAGATCGTCATGGTCATTTCCATGGGACTGCAGATGATCTTAAGAGCTCCGATCATTGCGATCTGGGCGGTCTTTAAGATCCTTGATAAAGGATGGCAGTGGATCCTGATCACAGCGATCGCTGTCGTGGTTGTGCTGATCACGATCCTGACTGTCCTGTCACTGGTGACTCCGAAATTCAAACTGATCCAGAAACTGACAGACCGTCTGAACCTGGTTACCAGAGAGAATCTGACCGGTATCCGAGTCGTACGGGCGTACAATGCGGAACATTACCAGGAAGTCAAATTCGAAAAGGCCAACATGGATATCACCAGAAACCATTTGTTTACGGGAAAGACGCTGGCGTTTCTGATGCCGACCATGCAGTTTGTCATGAGCATGACTTCCCTGATGGTTTACTGGGTCGGTTCTTCGATCATCCGGAATACACCCGATTTTATGGGCAAGATCGATACTTTCAGCAAACAGGTGGTCTTTATGGCTTATGCGATCCAGATCATCATCGCATTCATGATGGTATCCATGATCTTTATGTTCCTTCCGAGAGCCCAGGTGTCCGCAGGACGTATCCAGGAAGTTCTGAGCATGAAGACAAAGATCCTGGACGGAGAAGGAAAAGCTCCTTCCGAAACGGACAAGGGAAAAGTGGAATTTCGAAATGTCAGCTTCTGCTATCCGGACGCCCAGGAACGGGTGCTTTCCGATATCTCCTTCACGGCTGAACCAGGGGACACGGTGGCGTTTATCGGCTCCACGGGATCCGGCAAGAGTACTCTGGTCAATCTGGTGCCCCGGTTTTTCGATGCCACGGAAGGAGAAGTACTGGTAGACGGTATCAATGTCACACAATATAAACTGGAAGATCTTCGCAGGAAGATCGGATATGTTTCACAGAAAGCGATCCTCTTTAAAGGGACGATCGCATCCAATGTCCGGTATGGAGATGATTATGACGGCGATGTAACGGATGATGATATCCTTCATGCCCTGGAAGTGGCGCAGGGACTGGATATTGTCAGCAAACAGGAAAACGGTATCCAGGCAGAAGTGGCCCAGGGGGGAACCAATTTTTCCGGCGGCCAGAAACAAAGGATCTCTATTGCCAGGGCGATCTGCAAGAAACCGGATATCTTTATCTTTGATGACTCTTTTTCCGCCCTGGATTACAGGACCGATAAGAAACTCAGAAGCGAACTGAGAAAAGAGACGGAAGGCGCCACGATCCTGATCGTTGCCCAGCGGATCGGAACCGTAAAGGATGCAGACCAGATCATCGTGCTGGATGAAGGCAGGATGGCGGGGATCGGCACCCACGAAGAGCTGCTTAAGACCTGCGAGGTATATCGTCAGATCGCTTATTCACAGCTGTCAAAGGAGGAACTGGAACATGCGTAGAGGAAATGGAGAAAAAGCCAGTCTCAGATTTCTGGTTCCGCTGATCACATATATCAGAAGATACACGGTCCTGCTGATGATCGCCATCGTGTGCGCTATGGGCGGAACGATCTTTACGATCATCGGGCCCAGAAATATCAGCCGTATTGCAGATATCATCCAGGTGGGACTGACAGGCGAAATGGACATGGACGCGATCACCCGTATCGCCGTTACCCTGGTGGTCATTTATTGCTGCGCCTGGGTACTGTCTTATCTGCAGGGGTTCCTGATGACGGTGATCACACAGAAGACGTCTTATGGCCTGCGTAATGATATCATCCGCAAAATAAACAATCTTCCCCTGAAGTATTTTGACAGCCATCTGATCGGAGATATTCTGTCCAGAGTCGTCAATGATGTGGATATGATCGGGCAGACCATGACGACTTCTGTAGGAAACCTGTTTCAGTCCGGTACCCAGTTTATCGGCGTCCTGATCATCATGTTCACCGTCAGCTGGCAGCTGACGCTGGTGGCCGTCGGAGCTTCCGTCATCGGATTTTTCATCATGTTTATGATCATGAGCAGATCCCAGAAGTTTTTTATCAGATCCCAGGCTCTGCTGGGAGCCCTGAACGGGCATATTGAAGAGATCTACGCCGGACATGATGTGGTAAATGCGTACAATGCCCAGGGGTTTGAAGGCAGAAAGTTTGATGACCTGAATAATCGTTTTACAGAAACTGTATGGAAATCCCAGTTCTTCGGAGCCCTGATGCCTCCGTTAATGTCGTTTGTAGGGAATCTGGGATATGTGGCGGTCTGCGTGGTCGGTGCCGTTATGGCACTGAACGGACAGATCACCTTCGGCGTCATAGTCGCTTTCATGATCTATATCAGGCTGTTCACCGGACCGCTGCAGCAGTTGGGACAGGTCTTTACACAGCTGCAGTCCACTGCGGCTGCTTCCAAACGTGTCTTTGAGTTTCTGGAAGAAGAGTCTCTTCCGGATGATATGGACCTTCCGGTGCGGATCCCTTACGGGACGGCCAGAGGGGACATCGAGTTCAAGCATGTCAATTTCGGATACAATGAAGACAAGACGATCATCCATGATTTCTCCGCTTTAGCTCCTGCGGGAAAGAAGATCGCCATCGTAGGACCTACCGGCGCCGGTAAGACGACGATGGTCAATCTCCTGATGAGATTCTATGAAGTGAACAGCGGCGAGATCACGATCGACGGGATCCCGATCAACACGATGCGAAGGGAAGAGGTCCATGCCCTGTTCGGCATGGTGCTTCAGGACACCTGGCTGTTTGAGGGAACGGTCCGGGATAATATCAAGTACAGCAAAGAGGCATCGGATGAGAAGATCATCGAGGCTGCCAAGGCAGCGGGGATCCATCATTTTATCATGACCATGCCGAAAGGATATGACACGATCCTTGATGAAAATGCAAGTGTTTCTGCAGGACAGAAGCAGCTGATCACCATAGCGAGAGCTATGGTGGAGGATGCGCCGTTCCTGATCCTGGATGAAGCGACTTCTTCTGTTGATACCAGGACAGAAGAACTGATCCAGGAAGCTATGGATCGTCTGATGGCGAACCGGACATCTTTTATCATCGCCCACCGGCTGTCTACGATCAAAAATGCAGACCTTATCCTGGTCATGAAGGATGGCGATATTATTGAGCAGGGAAGCCACGATGAACTGATGGAAAAAGGCGGCTTCTACGCAGATCTGTATAATTCCCAGTTTGACCAGCTGGATTGATGCGGATATCAAATCGGTGAAAAGGAGGGTGCTATGGGCAAAGTGATCAAAATCAGGAACCTGGAAATAGGGCAGGGACGACCGAAGATCTGTGCACTGATCATCGGCGACACCGAAGAGGAGATTCTTGATCTGGCACGAAAGAGCAATGATGTCGCCTGTGATATGGCGGAATTCCGTGCAGACCATTATGAGCATGTGCAGGATCCGGAAAAACTGAAGAATATCCTTATCCGTCTGCGGGAGATCACTTGTAAACCGCTGATCTTTACCTTCCGCAGATTTGAGGAAGGTGGAAAGGTGAAAGTTCCCATCAGTTATTATGTAGAAGTGCTCAGACTGGTGGCAGAAGGCGGCTATGCCGAGATCATCGATGTTGAACAGTCTGTCGTTGAGGACGATGCCAGTCTGATCCCCATGCTGAAGGAAATGGGCGCGCATATTATCCTGTCCCTGCATGATTTCAATTCTACACCGACCCAGTCTGAGATCCTCAAAACCTTTCTCAAAATGGAGAAGATGGGAGCAGACATCATCAAAGTGGCTTATATGCCGAACAGCAAAAAGGATGTGCTGAGTCTCGTCAATGCGACAGAGGAGATGACCAGCAATTACTCCAGCTGTCCTGTTGTTGCGATCTCCATGGGACATCTGGGGATGATCACAAGGATCCTGGGAGAATTTATCGAGAGCGCGATCTCCTTCGCTTCCATCACCAGAGCATCTGCACCGGGCCAGATCAATATTGACAATCTGAAGACCGTACTGAATGTGATCCATGACAACTATAAGAGGGTGTTCCTGATCGGCTTTATGGGGACCGGAAAAACGGCGGTCGCTAATTGCCTTGCCAACAAATACGGACTCAGCAAAACAGATCTGGATGCCTACATAGAACAGAAAGAACACCAGAGCATAGCGGATATCTACAACTCCAGTTCTGAAGAAGTGTTCCGCAGCAAGGAAACCAAGTATCTGCGGAAAGTGATCAGCAAGGATTACCGCGTCGTTTCCCTGGGAAGCGGTGTCGTTCTGAAAGAAGAAAACGTTAACCTGATCAAGGAAAAAGGGATCATCATTCTCCTTACTGCAAGACCGGAAACGATCATCCAGAGGATCAAGAATGACAAGACAAGGCCTTTGGTAGGGGACAATATGGATCTGGAATATATCAACAGCCTGATGTCGGAGAGGGAGCAGTTGTACCAGAATGTGGCTGATCTGGTGATCAGTACAGATGACAGGACAATAGAAGATATCTGTAAGGAAATAGTTGAAAGTTTGGGATTTACCTTGTAAAATAGAGCAAGACAGAAAAAGATCGGAGGAATACAGTTATGGTATCAGCTGGTGATTTCAGAAACGGATTAACAGTGGAAATTGAAGGAGATGTTTATCAGATCATTGATTTCCAGCATGTAAAACCGGGTAAGGGCGCAGCATTTGTCAGAACGAAATTGAAAAACATCATCTCCGGAGGCGTGGTGGAGCGTACCTTCAGGCCGACGGAACGATTTGAAAATGCACATATTGACAGAGCAGAGATGCAGTACCTGTTTGACGACGGGGATATGTACAACTATATGGACACCAGTACCTATGAGCAGGTACAGTTAAGCCATGCGGATGCCGGTGATTCCATGAAATTCGTAAAGGAGAACGAACTGGTCAAGATCTGTTCCTACAAAGGGAAGATCTTTTCCGTGGAGCCGCCTACGGCAGTCGAGCTCCAGGTTACGGAAACAGAGCCCGGATTTAAGGGTAATACCGCTACCGGTGCAACCAAGCCTGCGGTTGTGGAGACCGGCGCACAGGTGAACGTTCCTCTGTTTATCGAACAGGGCGAGATGATCAAGATCGATACCCGTACCGGAGAATATCTCTCCAGGGCATGATCGTAAAGACAGCAGCTTAAAAACCACCGCTTCGGCGGTGGTTTTCTGTTGACAGAAAAAGGTGTATTACACTACAATCTAAAGGAACTTCTTTTTTATTTCACATCATCCAACATAGATCCGGACGGTCATAGGCTGTGTGCGTACTGGCACGGCCATATTTTTGTGTGCACGTAAATGTCAGTTCAAGGAAAGGAGATACTATGACGTATCAGGAATTTGTAAATGATGTGAAAAAAAGAGTAACTGAAAAGACAGCGGCAAGAAATGCCCGGGTAACAATCATGCAGATGGTCAAAGCGAATGACCGGGTCAGGGACGGCCTTTTGATCGTGGAAAATGAGAGGGATCCATCCCCGACCATCTATCTGGATGATCTCTACGAATGGCATCAGGAAGGCATATCCCAGGAGGAGATAGCGGAACAGATCCTTCAGATCCATGACAGCCATAAGAACATGCCTCTGCCGCCGTTTCCGGATTTTCGGTCTTTTGAGAAAGCGAAGCACAGCATCACCTGCAAACTGTTCAATACAAAAGTCAATGAGAAATATCTGGAAGATGCAGCGACAATAGAGTTTTTTGATCTGTCTGTCGCGTTTTACTGTACGGCGGTGGTTGGCAGGGAAAAACATGTGTTCAGCAGCAAGGTCACGGAAGAGATGCTGGAACAATGGGGAAAGACCACACGGGATCTGTTCCCGCTGGCCATGTCCAATACCGCCGGTATGCTGGGAGTTTATCTGAAAGAAGTAAAGGAAGTGTTTCTGGAAATGGCAGATCTTCAGGAGGAAAAAGACATACTGCAGGATGCCCTTGAGGATGGAGAACGTTCTCCCATGTATCTTTTGTCCAACGAACCCCGGAGATTCGGTGCGGTAAATATGCTGCAGTATGAACTGCTTCAGGATCTGTCAGAAGAACTGGAAGATGATCTGTATATCATTCCTTCCAGCATCCACGAAGTACTGCTTGTCCCGGTCCATTCAAGGCTGAGCAGAGAGGAAGCGGATGCCATGGTACGGGACGTAAACAGAAATATCCTGGGAACGGAAGATATCCTGTCGGATCATGTGTATCTGTATTCCAGACTGGAAAACAGGATCACAGCCTGATGAGCAGGGCGGGAAAAGGTAAAAAAGGGTAAAAAAATGCGCCCGACGGGAATCGAACACGCATCTCAGGCTCCGGAGGCCTGCGCTCTATCCATTGGGCTACGGGCGCAATCTGCTTTACAGCACAGACAGTTTACCCTATTTCTTCTCTGCACGCAAGGATAAATTCATTCTTTTTTATAAAATGCTAAACTGCCGCCGCCTATAACCTGAAAACGCATTCGCTGATTGTTTTCAGGATATAGGCGGCGGCAGTTCAACCATTTCATAAAAACACGGTTTATTTTCCGGATCGGATTTCTCGCGTGCAGAGATGAAATCTGCTTGTGAAAGAATACTGTATTTGATAAAATAGATTGAACCTATTTTAGTATGTGAACGGAGGAATACTATATGTCAAGAAAAATGAAAACCATGGATGGCAACACAGCTGCGGCTCATGTGTCCTATGCTTACTCTGATGTTGCTGCCATCTATCCGATTACCCCGTCATCTGTCATGGCGGAGCTGGCTGATAAGTGGGCAACGGAAGGCTTGAAGAATATTTTCGGCAAGGAAGTTTCTGTTACCGAAATGCAGTCGGAAGCAGGTGCGGCAGGTGCCGTTCACGGATCTCTGGCAGCTGGTGCTCTGACTACCACTTTTACAGCTTCCCAGGGATTGCTGCTCATGATCCCCAACATGTATAAGATGGCAGGTGAAATGCTTCCGGCGGTCATTGATGTATCCGCCAGGGCGCTCGCCACGCACGCACTCTCCATTTTCGGCGACCATTCTGATATCTATGCCTGCAGACAGACCGGATTTGCCATGCTCTGCGCATCCAGCGTCCAGGAAGTTATGGACCTGACTCCGGTTTCTCACTGTTCTGCTATCAAGGGAAGAGTTCCCTTTGTCAATTTCTTTGACGGATTCAGGACTTCCCACGAGATCCAGAAGATCGAAGCATGGGATTATGAAGACCTGAAAGATCTGGTCGATATGGAAGCGATCGCCAAATTCAAGGCAGAATCCCTTAACCCGAACAGGGCCTGCCAGATGGGTTCCGCGCAGAATCCGGATATCTTCTTCCAGGTTCGCGAAGCCTGCAACAAAGCTTATGAAGCTCTTCCGGCAGTTGTGGAAGAGTATATGAATAAAGTGAACGCTAAGATCGGTACTGATTACGGCCTGTTCAATTACTACGGTGCTCCGGATGCAGAACATGTGATCATCGCCATGGGTTCTGTCTGCGAGACCGCAGAAGAAGCTATCGATTTCCTCAATAAAGAGGGCGGCAAATACGGTATCGTAAAAGTACGTCTGTACAGACCGTTCAGCGCAAAGCATCTGATCGACGCGATCCCGAAGACCGTAAAGAGAATCAGCGTTCTTGACAGAACAAAAGAGCCGGGCAGCCTTGGAGAGCCGCTGTGGCTGGATGTGGTCGCTGCACTTCATGAATCTGAATTCAAGGATGTTCCTGTATTCTCCGGACGTTATGGTCTGGGTTCCAAGAACACGAACTCTGCACAGATCATTGCCGTATTCAATAATACAGAGAAGAAGAGATTTACCATCGGTATCAACGATGATGTCACGAATCTTTCCCTGGATACCTCTTATCAGCCGGTAACTTCTCCGGAAGGTACGGTCTGCTGCAAGTTCTGGGGCCTCGGAGCCGACGGTACCGTAGGCGCCAACAAGAACTCCATCAAGATCATCGGCGATAATACGGATATGTATGCACAGGCATACTTCGATTATGACTCCAAGAAATCCGGCGGCGTTACCGTTTCCCACCTGAGATTCGGCAAATCCCCGATCAAGTCCACATATCTGATCAGCCAGGCTGATTTCGTCGCCTGCCACAATCCGTCCTATGTGCGTAAGTACAACATGGTCCAGGATCTGAAGGATGGCGGTACATTCCTGCTTAACTGTTCCTGGGATACGGAAGAACTGTCCAGACATCTTCCGGGCCAGGCAAAAAAATATATCGCTGATCACAAGATCAATCTGTATACCATCGACGGTATCCGGATCGGCAAGGAGATCGGCCTCGGCGGAAGGATCAATACAGTCCTCCAGTCCGCATTCTTTAAGCTGGCCAATATCATTCCTTCCGAAGATGCGATCAGACTGATGAAGGAAGCTGCTAAGAAGACTTATGGCAGAAAGGGCGACGATGTCGTCAACATGAACTATGCTGCTATCGACGCAGGTGCGCAGCAGGTCGTCAAAGTTGAGATCCCCGATGACTGGAAGAACGCGGAATATGAAGAACTCGGCGTTGTTAAGACGGAAGGCAGAGCGGAAGTCCTTGACTTTGTCAACACGATCCAGAATCCGGTCTCCGCACAGGAAGGCAACAATATCCCTGTATCCGCATTTATGAAATATGTCAACGGCGCAACTCCTTCCGGAACTGCAGCATATGAGAAACGTGGTATTGCGGTGGATGTTCCCTGCTGGAATGCAGATACCTGTATCCAGTGTAACCAGTGTGCATATGTATGTCCGCATGCAGCGATCCGTCCGGTCATCATGACAGAAGAAGAACTGGCAAAGGCACCTGAAGGAACCAAGTCCAAAGATGCAACCGGTCTTCCGGGATTCAAGTTCGTTATGACACTTTCTGCCCTGGACTGCACAGGATGCGCATCCTGTACCAATGTCTGCCCGGGCAACAAGAAAGCTGAAACTCTGGTCATGAAACCGCTTGAGACCCAGATGGCTGAGCAGGATATCTTCGCTTACGGTCTTACGATCGATGAGAAACCGGAAACGGCAGCCAAATTCAAAGAAACGACGGTCAAGGGAAGCCAGTTCAAACAGCCGCTGCTGGAGTTCTCCGGCGCGTGCGCAGGCTGCGGAGAAACACCGTACGCAAAACTGCTGTCCCAGTTGTTCGGAAGCAGGGCATATATCGCCAATGCAACAGGATGTACCTCTATCTGGGGCAACTCCTCACCGTCTACTCCTTATACGGTCAATAAGAAAGGTCAGGGCCCGGCATGGTCCAACTCCCTGTTCGAAGATGCTGCGGAATTCGGCTACGGCATGCTGCTTGCACAGAATGCGATCCGTGAAAGCCTGAAAGATAAAGTAAAGGCATTTATCGACACCGACAAAACAGATGAGATCGCGGAAGCTGCAAAAGAATGGCTTGATACCTTTGACGACGGAGCGGCCAACGGACCGGCAACCGACAGACTGGTAGCTGCGATCGAAGCAAAAGGCTGCAAACATGCAGGAGAGATCCTGAGCCAGAAAGAATACCTTTCCAAGAAGAGCCAGTGGGTATTCGGCGGCGACGGCTGGGGATACGATATTGGCTTCGGCGGACTGGATCACGTGATCGCATCCGGCAAGGATATCAACATCCTGGTATTCGATACGGAAGTGTATTCCAATACCGGCGGACAGTCTTCCAAGGCAACTCCGACCGGCGCTACCGCACAGTTCGCAGCCGGCGGCAAGGATGTGAAGAAGAAAGACCTCGCCCAGATCGCTATGACATATGGTTATGTCTATGTGGCACAGATTGCTATGGGTGCAGATATGAACCAGTGCATCAAGGCCTTTACAGAGGCAGAGAGCTACCACGGACCGTCTCTGATCATCGCTTACGCACCGTGTATCAATCACGGCATCAAAGGCGGCATGAGCAGCGCACAGGCAGAAGAGAAGAAAGCGGTGACCTCAGGCTACTGGCAGCTTCTGAGATATGATCCGAGACTTGCGGAAGAAGGCACGAATCCGTTCATGCTTGACTCCAAGGATCCGACCACTTCCTACGGAGACTTCCTGAGAGGCGAAGTGCGTTATGCGGCTCTGGAGAAGATGAATCCGGAGAAGGCGGCAAGACTGTTTGCCAAGTCGGAAGATGATGCAAAGAAGAGGATCGATCATCTGAAGAAACTGGCAGAACTGTAAAAGGAACTGTAAGAACAGCAGCACGATCATCAGATAACCCGGAGGCTTAAGTTTCTTAAGCCTCTGGGCTCTTGTGAGTATAACAAATGGCATTTTGGTTAATATTACTGATCATATTATTTGTTTTATTGGGGGTCCTGATCGTCAGGATCATCTTTGAAGTAACCCATCCCGAAGTAAGAAGATATTCTTTTAAGACAGGGAAACTGTCTTCCAATGAAAAGGTCAGGATCGTATTTCTGGCCGATCTGCATTCCCGGAAATATGGCCGGGATAATATCAGGCTGATCCAGATGGTTTCCAGGACACGGCCTGATTTTATCGTGCTCGGCGGAGATATGATCAATGCTTCTTCGCTGGCCAAGAATGACTCGGCAGCTCTTTCCGCCGTGGAAGGACTGACCAACCTGGCACCGGTTTTCTATGTACCGGGCAATCATGAAAGAGAATTGAGCGAGAACGCGGATCAGAAAGAACGGTTTGATGATCTGATGTTCGAACTCGAATGCATGGATGTGGCATATCTGTCAGACCGGAAAGAGATCATGACAGAAGATATGTACATCCACGGACTGGATATTGACAGCCGCTATTATAAAAAATTTAAAAAGAATTCTCCGCTGCCGGCAGCATATATCAGCAGCAAGCTCGGCAGACCCGATAAATCAAAATACAACATCCTCGTAGCACATACGCCGGAGTTTTTTGACTCCTATACACAGGCTGGATATGATCTGGTCCTGTGCGGACACTATCATGGCGGGACCATCAATCTTCCGTGGATCGGTCCCCTGATCGCGCCGAATTTTACTTTCAGACCCGAGCACAGCGGCGGTGCATACAGAAAAAAAGATACCGTTGTGGTCGTCACCAGGGGGATCGGTTCCCACACCTTCCATATCAGGCTTTTCAACAGACCTGAAATTGTCGTGATCGATATCAGACAGGAGGATGAACTCAGGAAATGATGGATCTTTCCTTTACACTGGAGTCCTTCGAGGGGCCGTTAGACCTTCTTCTTCATCTGATCGAAAAAAATAAAATGGATATCTATGATATCCGGATCTCTACCATTACGGATCAGTACATGGCCTATATTTCACGGATGGGAAAAAATGCCGATATGATGAGCGAATTCCTGATCATGGCATCAACCCTGCTGGATATCAAAGCCAGGATGCTTCTTCCCAAACAGCAGGATGAAAACGGCGAGGAGGAAGATCCGCGGGCAGAGCTTGTCCAGCAGCTCCTGGAATACAAGCTGTACAAATATATGTCCTATGAACTGAAGGACAAAGAGATCAATGCTTCCAGATCTATGTACAGAGAGTCCCGCATCCCCAGGGAAGTGCAGGAATATACGATCCCGATCGATCTGGACACATATCTGGAAGGGGTGGATCTTTCCAGACTGAAAGCGGTGTTCGACGATGTCATGCGCCGCAGCAGGGAAAAACAAAATGACGAAGCGATCCGTTTTGGAAAGATCAAGCGGGAAGTTGTCTCCATGCCGGAGAAGCTGACCTATATCAGAAATTATACCCACAGGCACAAACACTTCAGCTTCCGGAAACTGATCGAAGCGCAGATGACCAGGGAGAATATCATTGTGACATTTCTTGCGGTACTGGAACTGATCAAAAACGGACAGCTGATAGCGGTACAGGAGGGGGAAAACGATATCCAGATGTATTCCCCGGAGGAAGCTCCGCCTTCTCTGAAGCCTGCCGCAGACAATGACAATACTCAGTAAGGAACAGGAAAATTGGACAAAGAACAGATCAAATCCGTAATCGAATCCATCTTATTCACCATGGGAGAAGCGGTTGAACTTGAAAGGATCGCCAAAGCACTGGAAATGGACAGCCGGGAAGTGAAAACGCTTCTTGATGAAATGATCGCTGAACATGATGACCGCAGGAGCGGCATCAGGATCATTGAGATCGACGGTTCCTATCAGATGTGCACACCCGGGGAGTCCTACGAATACCTGATACGTCTGGTAAAGATCCCCAAGAATTATAAGCTGACGGATATCCAGCTGGAAACGCTCTCCATTATTGCCTACAAACAGCCGGTGACCAAACTGGAGATCGAAAAGATCCGCGGCGTCCAGTCGGACCATGCGGTAAATCGCCTTGTGGAAGTAGGGCTGGCCCAGGAAGTCGGAAGACTCGACCAGCCGGGAAGGCCGGTCCTGTTCGGTACAACAGAGGAGTTCCTGAGACGGTTCGGGCTGAAAAACACGGAAGACCTTCCGGAGATCAATGTAGAAAAAGCAGAAGCCTTTAAGATGGAGGCAGAGCAGGAACTTGGATTTGTCGAGGAAAAGCAGCCGACGGAAGGATCCGCAGATGAAGGACACAGTGAGGCCTGAAAATATGAGGATCGTGGTGATCGGAGGCGGGCCGGCAGGAATGATGGCCGCTGTCAGCGCAGCTGACTGCGGCGCTTCTGTCATATTGCTGGAAAAAAACGAAAAACTGGGGAAGAAACTCTATATCACAGGAAAAGGAAGATGCAATCTGACGAACAGCTGTGCGGAAGAGGAGTTTTTCGACCATGTTGTGAGCAACGGTAAGTTTCTGTACAGCAGTATCTATGGCTTTCCGGCCGGGCAGGTCTGTGCCTTTTTTGAGGCAGAAGGCTTAAGGCTGAAGGAAGAACGGGGCGGAAGGATCTTTCCTGTATCAGATAAATCCTCCGATGTGATCAAGACCATGGAGAAGGCGCTGCAGGAAAGAAACGTTCAGATCCGGCTGCGGACGGAAGTGAAAGAACTTCTTTTGTCCGATGGGGAAGTGCAGGGAGTGCTTCTTTCCGATCATACAAAGATCACTGCCGATGCTGTGATCGTCGCGACGGGAGGCCTTTCCTACCGGTCGACGGGATCCACGGGAGACGGATACCGGTTTGCGCAGCAGACAGGGCACAAAGTCACGGAGCTTCGTCCTTCTCTTACAGCACTGACAGTTCTTGAAGAGTCTGTGAAAGAACTGGAAGGTCTGTCTTTGCGGAATATTGAGATCAGGATAGAAGGATTCAGGGAATTCGGGGAAATGCTGTTTACCTCAGACGGTGTGTCAGGTCCTGTGATCCTGACGGCTTCTGCTGCCCTGTGCAGGGCCATTGCAGAAAAAACGCCTCTGAGTCTTCATATAGACCTGAAACCGGCCCTCACTGAAGAGCAGTTGGACGTCAGGGTGCAAAGAGATTTTGAAGCTGCCCGGAACAAGGATTTTTGTAATTCTCTTTCCGGCCTTCTGCCGGCAAAACTGATCCCGGTGATCGTGCGGGAAAGCGCTATCCCGGAACATAAAAAAGTAAATGAGATCACCCGCGCGGAAAGAAAACGACTGGTCGCCCTGCTGAAAAACCTTGTTTTTACGGTGACAGGCAACAAGGGATTTGAACAGGCGGTGATCACCCAGGGCGGTGTCAGCGTGAAGGATATTTCTCCCTCCACAATGGCGTCAAAAAAAGTCAGGAATCTGTATTTTGCCGGTGAAGTAATGGATGTAGATGCTTATACCGGAGGATACAATCTGCAGATCGCCTGGTCAACAGGCGCTCTGGCGGGCAGCAGCGCTGCCGGGGCAGAATATAACAGAAAATAAGAGGAGTCAGACTATGAAACAGATCGCACTTGACGGACCGGCAGGAGCCGGAAAAAGCACGATCGCAAAAAGGATCGCGGAGAAACTTCAATTTGTTTATATTGATACAGGAGCCATGTACAGGACCCTGGCGCTTGCCTGCCTGAAACAGGGTGTGGATACGGCGGATGAGGAAAGGGTCAGCATGGCAGCGGAAGCTGCCGATCTGGATATCCGCTATATTGACGGAAGCCAGCATATGTTTCTGGAAGGCGAAGATGTCAGCGGGCAGATCCGGACGGAAGAAGTCAGCAAAGCCGCTTCGGATACCTCTAAATTCCAGCGGGTCCGGGACAGACTGGTATACCTTCAGCAACAGCTGGCGGAAAAATACAATGTTGTCATGGACGGCAGGGACATCGGTACAGTAGTGCTCCCGCATGCTGATCTGAAGATCTTCATGACTGCTTCTGTGGAAGTACGCGCCATGCGAAGATATAAGGAGTATCTGGAAAAGGGACAGGCCTGTGACCTGGAAGCGATCAAAGAAGATATTATGCAGCGGGATTACAACGATACTCACAGGGCCAATTCTCCGCTCAGACAGGCGCAGGATGCGGTTTTGCTGGATACTTCCGATATGTCGATCGATGAGGTTGCGGATGCGATCATCCGCCTGTACGAGGAGAGGAACTGACAATGGAGATCATTCTTGCCGAGAGCGCAGGCTTCTGCTTCGGCGTGCAGAGGGCAGTGGACACCGTATATGAACAGGTGGCAAAGAACACGTCCGGGCGGAGGATCTATACTTACGGTCCTATCATCCACAATATGGAAGTCGTAAATGACCTGAAGAAAAAGGGAGTCCGTGTGATCGGATCAGAAGAGGAACTCCAGCAGGCGGCCGGACAGATCCTGATCATCCGTTCCCACGGCGTCAAAAAAAGGATCTATGAAACGGCAAAAGATCTCGGGATCGAGATCGTGGATGCGACCTGTCCCTTTGTAAAGAAGATCCATGGGATCGCGGAACAGGAAAGCGCCCGGGGACGGCAGATCATCATTGTCGGAAACAAAGAACATCCCGAAGTGCAGGGAATCACAGGATGGGTGAACGGCAGTGCTCTGGTGGTCCTGAATGAGGAAGAGGCGCAGGAACTTATTTCCGAAAACGACAGCCCGGCGACAGTTGTTGCCCAAACAACATTTAACAGCAATAAATTCAACAATATAGTTGAAATTATAAAGAAAAAAAGGTATGATGTCAGAGTTATCAATACGATTTGCAATGCGACCAGACTCAGGCAGAAAGAAGCGGAGTCTGTTTCAAGGCAGGTAGATATCATGCTTGTTGTAGGAGACAGACACAGCTCCAATACGCAGAAGCTGTTCGACATCTGCAGAACGTATTGTAAGGATACTTACTATATACAGACAATACAAGATTTGGACGAACAAATTCTGCAATCCGGTATACGCGTAGGTATTACAGCGGGGGCGTCGACCCCAAATAATATTATTCAGGAGGTTTTTCTTACATGTCAGAAGAAAAAAATTTCGACCAGATGATTGATGAAACAATCAGAACAATACATACGGGGGAGATTGTAGAGGGCACTGTAATCGATGTTAAGCCTGACAGGATCACGCTCAATATCAACTACAAGTATGACGGCATCATCACAAAAGATGAATACTCTAATAATCCGAACACCGACCTTGTTGCTGAAGTTCACGAAGGTGATACGATCGAAGCAAAGGTGCTGAGGATCCAGGACAGTGAAGTACAGCTGTCATACAAGAGGATCAGCGAAGAAAGAGCCAACAGAAGGATCGAAGAAGCATTTGAAAACAAGGAAGTCCTGAATGTGATGGTTGAAAAGATCACCTCCGGCGGATTGATCACGACCTTCGAAGGCGCAAGTATTTTTGTTCCTGCAAGTCTTGTTTCCGATTCCTATGAGAAGAATCTGGATAAGTATTTAGGACAGGAGATTGAAGTAGTCATTACAGAATTCAATCCCCGCAAGAGAAGAGTGATCGGCAACAGAAGAAAGCTGATGCAGGCTTCCAGAGCAGAAAGAGCGAAAGAACTGCTCGAGACCCTTCAGGTCAATGATATTGTAGAAGGTGAAGTGAAGTCAGTGACCGCATTCGGCGCATTTGTGGACCTGGGCGGCGTAGACGGACTGCTCCACATCTCCGAAATGTCCTGGGGCAGGGTTGAATCCCCGAAGTCCCTCTACAAGGCAGGAGATAAGGTCAGAGTATATATCAAGAGCATTGAGGAAGGCAAGATCGCTCTCAGCGCCAAGTTCCCGGATGAGAATCCGTGGGAAGCAGCCAGAGAAAAATACCAGCCGGGTACCATTGTGACAGGTAAGGTCGCAAGAATGACCGATTTCGGTGCTTTCATCGAACTGGAGCCGGGTCTGGACGCACTCCTTCATGTTTCCCAGATCTCCCGGAAACATGTCAAGAAACCGTCTGACGTCCTGAAACAGGGACAGCTGATCGATGTCAAAGTTGTTGACATCAAGGAAGAAGAAAAGAAGATCTCCCTGAGCAGAAGAGACTTTGAAGACGATCTGGTTCCGGATGAACCGGCGGAAGAAGCTCCGGCAGTACAGGAAGCTCCGGCTGAAGAAGTCGTTGAAGCTCCTGCTGTGGAAGAAACTCCGGCAGAAGAGGCAAAGGAAGAATCTGCTGAATAATGAGAGTTATTGCAGGAAAAGCCAGGAGATTGATCTTAAAGTCAACTCCTGGCTTTGATACTAGACCAACATCGGATAAGATCAAGGAAACCCTGTTCAACATATTACAGCCGGACATTCCGGGAAGCAGTTTTCTTGATCTTTTTAGCGGATCGGGCGGGATCGGAATCGAAGCACTCAGCCGAGGCGCAAGTTATTGTGTGTTCGTTGAGAACAGCCAGAAGGCACTGAAATGTATCCGGGACAATCTGGATCATACGCACCTGGCAGACAATGCTGTGGTCCTGGGCAAGAATGTTCTGAGTGCCATCCATGAACTGGCGCTCAGGAAATGCTCGTTTGATATCGTTTACCTTGATCCCCCGTATAAAGCAGGATATGAGGAGGAAACCCTGAAAGCGCTTGCCTTGTCGGGTGTTATCCGACCGGATACGCAGGTGATCCTTGAAGTTGATATCAACAACCGGCTGGAGTTCCTGGAACACAGCGATTTTCAGATCATCAGGGAAAAACTCTATAAAACCAACAAACACTGCTTCTTAATGTTAAAAAATAAAGCAGTTTCAGAAGAGGTAAACGGATGAAGCGGGCAGTATACCCGGGAACTTTTGATCCAGTGACATTCGGCCATTTGGATATCATTGAAAGATCCTCCAGGATCTTTGATGAAGTCATTGTCGGGATTCTGGTGAATCATGCAAAAGTTCCGCTTTTTACAGTCGAAGAAAGACTGGAAATGATAGAAAGAGCGGTCAGGCAAATGCCAAATGTCAAAGTAATGTCTTTCGACGGGCTCCTGATCGATTTTGCGAAATCACAGGATGCGGGGTTTCTGGTCAGAGGCTTAAGAGCCGTTACGGACTTTGAGTATGAACTGCAGATGACCCAGACCAATAAAGTGATCGCTCCGGAGATCGACACGATCTTTCTGACGACTTCTTTAAAGTATTCATATCTAAGCTCAAGTACGGTGAAGGAACTGGCTTCATTCGGTTCGGATATCGACCGGTTCGTTCCTGCACATGTTGCGGACAGGATCAAAGAAAAATACAGAAAATGAGAGGTAGCTATGAGCAAGATTGAACAGATCATTGGAGAAATGGAAGAATATATTGACGGATGTCGTTTCCAGCCCCTCTCCAACACCAAGATTATCGTAAATAAAGACGAGATCGCCGATCTTCTCGATGATCTCAGACAGAATATTCCGGATGAAGTGAGAAAATACCAGCGCATCATCGCCAACAGGGATGCGATCATCAGAGACGCACAGGATAAAGCGGATGAAATGATCAGGAAAGCCAACGAGATGACTTCAACCCTGGTTTCCGAGCACGAGATCATGCAGCAGGCTTTCCGGGAAGCAAATGCCGTAATGGAGGATGCGACCAGGCAGGCACAGATGATCGTTGAAAATGCGACTGCTGAGGCCAATGATATTAAGGCTTCGGCGGTACAGTATACCGATGAGAGCCTCGAAAATATTCAGAACATCCTGAATACCGCGATCGAAGGCATGACGGTGAAATATGACGGCGTCATGAGATCTTTGGAAGCCAGCCTTGATGTAGCTACCAAAGACAGGCAGACGCTGCGGGATTTCTATGCGCAGCAAAGAAATACGCCGGAGCAGGAAGAATACGCTGCTGAACCGGCCTATGAGATCCCTGCGCAGGAGGAGCACCCCGCGTCCGGATATGTGGAGAACACGTTTGATCCGGGACAGCAGCCTCAGGAAGAGATGGACAACAGCATGACCATCGGAGACGCGCTCGGACAGGATGAGCCGGCACAGGCACCGGAAGAAGAGATTCCGAATGTCTCGGATTACGGTTCAGTGGATGAGATCAAGGATTTCGATCTAGCGTTTGATGATTTTAAATAAGACAGGTGCCAGGCTGGACGGCCTGGCATTTATCAGTCAAAACGATCCGGCAGGGAGTACCAGTGTTTTATGAGAATGATGAATATCGCCAGCGGAAGCAGCGGCAATGCCACCTATGTAGGAAGCGGCAGCACCCATATTCTCATTGATTCCGGGATCAGCAGGAAAAGGATCCTGGAGGGACTGAAAAAACTGGAGCTGTCTCTGGACGACCTGTCAGCTGTCCTGGTCACTCATGAGCACTATGACCATATTTCTTCTCTGGCCATGCTGGAAAAGGCAGCACAGATCCCGGTTTATTCGACTGCCGGGACCGCATCGGCGCTTCTTGGCAAGGGAATCCTTACAGAAGAAAGCGGTCTGCTCCATACGATCGGGAAGGATGAGGTGTTTTGCATCGGAGATCTTGAGGTCACAGCGCTTGGGACGAGCCATGATGCTGCGGATCCGGTATGTTTCAGGATATCCAACCGGGGATCTTCCTGTGCAGTAGTGACGGATCTCGGAGTATATGATGACCATCTGGTGGACAGTCTGAAAGGCCTGTCTGCCTTGATGCTGGAAGCGAATCACGATATCAGGATGCTGGAGACCGGACCGTATCCTTATCCGCTGAAAATGCGGATCGCAGGAAAAAAGGGCCATCTCTCCAATGAAGTCTCAGGACAGCTCCTTGCAAAACTGCTGCATGATGATATGCGTTATATTGCGCTGGGGCATCTGAGTAAGAAAAACAATCACGAAGAGCTGGCAAGAATGTCAGTCGCATACGAGATCGATACCGGCGTGCAGGAATATCGTGCATCGGATTTCCGGATCGATGTGGCAGATCAGGAACACGGAACGCAGATCTACGAGTTTTAAAACAACAGGAAAGTATTAACATGAAAGTTACAGGTATCATCGCGGAATACAATCCATTTCATAAGGGACATGAATACCATCTGAAGGAGACCAGGAGTATTCTTCAAAGTGATTATATTATCGTCGTGATGAGCGGCAATTATGTTCAGAGAGGCGCTCCGACGATCATCGACAAATACTCCCGCGCGGAAATGGCACTCAGGTGCGGCGCAGACCTGGTCCTGGAACTTCCGGCCTGTTTTTCAACAGCAAGTGCGGAATATTTTGCCTTCGGCGGCATCGCAATCCTGGACAGACTGAATGTCGTAAACGATCTGTGTTTCGGGACGGAGAGTCTGGACAGACAGATCGATCAGAATGATCCGCAGCTTTTGATCCAGAAGTTCGGGGAGATCGCAGATCTCCTGATCAATGAGCCGGAAGAATACAGATCTGTTCTGAAACAGTCCATGAAGAAAGGCCTTTCCCATGCAGCAGCTGCTTCAGAAGCGATCGGAGCCGTTCTGGGACCTGAATACGTCGCTTTGATGGAACGTTCCAACAATATTCTGGGCGTGGAATATATGAGGGCGATCAAGATCCTGGAAAGCAGGATCACTCCTGTGCCCGTAGCACGGATGCTGAGTTCCCATAAAGATACGCAGATCACGCAGGGATTTTCTTCCGCGACAGCGATCCGTAATGCCGTATTTAACAAATATGACCTGAATTCCCTTGCAAATACGATGCCGAAAGATGTTTATGATATCCTTATGGACAGATATCTGGTAACATTCCCGATCTTCAGGGATGATTTCTCCATTATCCTGGGAGAAAAACTGCTGTCTGCTTCAGACAGCAGCGAACTGGCACAGTATTTCGGCGTTTCAAAGGATCTGGCAAACAGATTTCTGAACCTGAGAAACGAATACCGTACCTTCAACCAGTTCCGTGAACTGTCTTATACAAAGAATACCAACAAGGCGACCGTAGGAAGAGCCTTGATGCATATTACTCTTGGTATCCGGGAGGCGGATATGAGCAAGCTCTACAACAAACAGAACCTGAATGCCGTAAAAGTTCTGGGCTTTCGGGAAAGCGCCCGTCCCCTTCTCAGTGAGATCAAAAAGAAAGCAGATATTGAGATGGTTACCAAACTGGCCGATTATAAGCCGGATCCGGATCAGGACGGGGCAGATATGATCGAGCAGACGACCCGGACTGACATGCTGTACCGAATGGTCGCCATGAACAAGTTCGATGTAGAGATCCCGACCCCTTATGAACAGGAAATCATTAAAATTTGAAAATAAAAGAAAGAAGGAAAACAGTTATGGGTTTTATTGACAAAATGATTGAGCTTGCAAAAGCCGACAAAAAGACCATTGTGCTCCCGGAACCGATGGACAAAAGAACATTCGAGGCAGCTGAGAAGATCCTCAAGCTGGATATCGCAAACCTTGTGATCATCGGAACACCAGAAGAGATTGCCAAATACGGAGCAGGATATGACATCTCAGGCGCGACGATCGTTGATCCATTCAATGATCCCAATAAGCAGAAATACATCGACAAGTTTGTTGAGCTCAGAGGTAAAAAGGGAGTCACTCCGGAGTCCGCAAAAGAGACAATGGAAAAAGACTATATGTATTATGCATGCCTGATGTGCAAATGTGGTGATGCAGACGGTGCAGTTTCAGGCGCCTGCCATTCCACAGGCAATACGATCCGCCCGGCACTTCAGCTTCTTAAGACCAAACCGGGAATCAGCGGCGTATCCGGTTTCTTTGTGATCGAAGTCCCGGATTGCGACCTGGGCGAGAATGGTCTGTTTGTCTTTGCGGACTGTGCAGTTAATCCGGACAATGATTCCGACAAGATGGCAGAGACAGCAGGACTTTCTGCTGAAAGTTTCAAGGCGTTCATCGGCGCAGAACCGAAGGTTGCGCTCCTGTCATTCTCTACCAAGGGCAGTGCAAAACATGACAGAGTTGACATGGTCAGAGAAGCTGCTGCAAAAGCACAGGAGAAATTCCCGCAGTATCAGATCGACGGAGAACTGCAGCTGGATGCAGCGTTAGTAGCAGAAGTCGGCGAACTGAAGGCACCGGACAGCAAGGTGGCCGGTCATGCCAATACCCTGGTATTCCCGGATCTGGAGTCCGGCAATATCGGATATAAACTGGTGCAGCGTCTTGCCAAGGCCAATGCTTACGGCCCGATCCTGCAGGGACTTTCCATGCCGGTCAATGACCTGAGCAGGGGATGTTATGCCGATGATATCGTTGGAACAGTTGCCATGACAGCCGTACAGGCTCAGCAGGCAGGAAAGTAATTCACAATACATACAGAAAGCAGAGAGGATATTATGAAGATTTTAGTTATTAATTGCGGTAGCTCATCACTGAAGTATCAGCTGATCGATTCTGCGACAGAGGAAGTCCTGGCAAAAGGCCTTTGCGAAAGGATCGGCATTGACGGCAAGTTTACATATCAGCCTGCAGGAGGAGAGAAGCAGGTTTCCGATATCGATCAGCCGGATCATAAGAAGAGTGTTTCTCTGGTCCTGGATGCCCTGACCAACAAAGAGACCGGTGTGATCGCAGATCTGAGCGAGATCGGCGCAGTCGGACACAGAGTTGTCCATGGCGGTGAAAAGTTTGCTTCTTCCACACTGATCACAGACGACGTCATGAAAGCGATCGAAGAATGCAATGACCTGGCTCCCTTACATAATCCGGCCAATATCATCGGCATCAATGCATGTAAGGAACTGATGCCGGGCGTACCTATGGTTGCAGTATTTGATACCGCTTTCCATCAGACCATGCCGGAAGAGGCTTTCCTGTATGGCATTCCGTATCATTATTATACCAAATACGGAGTCCGGAAATACGGCTTCCACGGAACATCTCATTCCTATGTTTCCAAGAGAACGGCTGAGATCTTAGGGCTTGATTACAACAAAGCCAAGATCGTTGTCTGCCACCTCGGCAACGGAGCATCCATCTGCGCGGTTGACGGCGGCAAGTCAGTTGAGACATCCATGGGTCTTACTCCTCTGATGGGCCTGATCATGGGAACCCGTTCCGGTGAGATCGATCCGGGCGCTATGGAGTTTATTGCTAACAAGGAAAACCTGGATCTGAAGGGCGTTATGGCGATCCTGAACAAGAAATCCGGCGTGCTGGGACTTTCCGGCGTTTCTTCCGATTTCCGGGATATCGATGATGCGATCAAGGATGGAAATGCACAGGCGAAAGCTGCCAAGGACGCATTTATCCACAGAGTGATCAGTTATGTAGGCGGTTATGTTGCAGTCATGAATGGAGTAGACGCGATCGTCTTTACAGCAGGTATCGGTGAAAATGATAAGAGCGTGAGATCCGGTGTCTGCAAGAATCTGGGTTATCTGGGCATCACCATCGATGAAGAAAAGAACAGTATCCGCGGAGAAGAGACCATCATTTCCACAGACGATTCCAAAGTGAAGGTTCTGGTTGTCCCGACCAACGAAGAGCTGATGATCGCCCGCGATACGGAAGCGCTTGCAAAATAAACGGTAATAGTTTTTGCGATGAATAAGTACGGGCGGTGGATCATACCCCCTGAAAAACGCATTCGCTGATTGTTTTTCAGGGGATAGGAACCACCGCCCGATCATCACCGCAAAAACATCGCCAGCCGACTGTTTTTCAGAAATGAAAAAAACATCTGATAAAAGAATTGACAAATGATATGCCCGTGAGTATAATTATCAGGTCGGTCTGACAGATCGCATATACAAGTAAGCAAGGAGGTGTACGAAAGTGTCTATATGCCCAAAAAATAAAACATCCAAGGCCAGAAGAGATAAAAGAAGAGCAAACTGGAAGATGGTTGCTCCGTCTCTCGCTAAATGCTCCACTTGTGGCGAGCCTGTTATGCCACATAGAGTATGCAAGAACTGTGGGTCCTACAACAAGCGTACGATAATTGTTCAGGAAGAAGCATAAGTTTATCAGAGCCTTAATCAGTTTTTAAAGCTATCGGTCATCAGCCGGTAGCTTTTTAATTTCTTCGTTCGTATATTTCGATGATGTAACAAAATAGAAGCTATGCATGGTTTTTTGAAAAATAGTGTAATAAAAACGAAGCTATGCATGATTTTCAGGATAGCCGTGTAACGAAATCGAGGCTGTGCATGATTCTGAGCTCCTTTTGAGGGCTGAAATCATGCATAGCCTCATATTTTTTACAAAAAACCATGCATAGCCTCGTTTTCGCTGCAGGTTGTTCTGGTCAAGCAAAATTGTAATACTTTCAGCGAGTTTTATGCCACCTTGCAGGGTGGGATGTTTCCATTGTGACTGTGCGGCCTCAGGTTGTTGTACCAACCGAATGCGAATTGACAGATACTGGAGTAAAGTTCCTCTTCTGTCCTGTACCTGTGCAGGTATACTTCTTCCACTTTGAGCGTGTTGAAGTATCGCTCC
>JAFRKZ010000043.1 GCA_017431485.1 Parasporobacterium sp.
ATACATTTCGCAGATATTTCCCATGATATCACTGGTTGCTTCATTTAAGGCGCCGGATTCATTTTCGTACAGGTCCCCCTGCCGGATATAATTGGTGATGGCGTGGGTGAATTCATGCCCCAGGACATCTACACATTCTCCATAGTCATTGACAGCGCTGGCCCCGAACAGTGCCCAGCCGTTCATAAAGCCGCAGAAGCAGGCGTTGTCGACCGGATAATGCGGCTCCTGAAGTTCGCAGTAATCGTACAGGATCAGGAGCGGCATGCCGAACCCATCCACGGAATGCATCCCGAAGCTGTCATAGAAATCATATACCTTGATATAGTTGGCGTAAGTGATCAGATAATGCTCCGGCCAGCCGGTATTGTCCTCGGATGTAAATGGTACGTATTCATAATTTGTCAGATACGTATAATAATCGGATAATAGGATGTGCCGTTCAAGATCCGCCAGATAGTAAAGCCCCGTTTCCGTGTCCTTTACAACAGGTACAGTGATCTCTTCTTTTGTTCCGTCATGAAGCGTTACCGTGCCGGTGTAGGTGTCGGCTTCTTTTCCGTCAAACCAGGTAAGGGCGATGACGGTCTGCATTTCATCACCGGGGACCAGTTCCATGGTGGTGGGTACAGCCATGTAAGACAGGTAAATGCCGTTATAGGCGACCAGATGTTCCAGATACCGGCGTTCCCCGCCGAATTCATCAGCGTTTGGGAAGTTGGAGAACACGGCCCAGGCATGGTAGGCCACATCATCTACCGTGACAGAGGTCTGCCGGGATGCCTCCGGATAAAAATGCAGGTCATCGTTGGGGAAGGTCTCCTTAACGATCTGGATCGCTTCTTCCGCAGTGATGGAAGTTTCATCTTCCGGAGCGATCCCGATATTGGGCGTAAAGGAACAGACCAGTCCTGCGGTATAGCCTTCAGGATCCACGATGATCTTAAGGACGGCGTTCAGCAGTGTCAGATCCCCGTACCGCTGCTGGTAGGTATAATACGTATAGCCATAGGGATCCTTCTCTCCGTATACACAGAAGAATTCAGATCCTTTTGAAAGGCCCAGGAGCGCCTGGATGCCATACAGGGACTTGATACCGTCTTCTTCATTTTCCACCTTTTCCTCATAATATTTACCCTTCAGAAAAGTCAGATAGCCGTCTTCGGAAAAGAGCATGGTCACATTGCCGTTGTTCATTTCCTCGATATCATCCGCGTATAACTGACCTGGAACCCGATCCTCGGCCGAGGTGGTTTCCTGTTCGTTCTTACGGGGAAAGAGGCCGGGCCTGTCAAGGGCGGAAACGCTCCCCGCAAACAGGCACAGGATCAGAAGAAAAGCGGGAAGGGGAAGCAGTTTTTTTGCAAATCGTTTCATGATCATTCTCCTGTCTTATCTAATGGATTACTGTCAGTAAATTGTCTTCAAGATCGGAAGCGTCGGATTCTTTCAGTCTGAAATGGAAGGATATCTTTTTATATTATAATACAAGAAGGGTTGGAGAAAAACCATTTCCGGGATTTTCGGTTGTGAAAAAAAGCGCTCTCAAGTATACTTTGGATATCCTTGCTGCTGCCTTCGGACAGCAGAATATGCAGTATAAAGGAGCAGACAAATGAACGAACAGTACAATATAGGGATCATCGGTACCGGAACCTGGGGAACGGCCCTTGCATCCATGCTCAGCAAAACGGGAAACCAGGTGACCTGCTGGTCGGCAATTCCCGAAGAGATCGACAGGCTATCCGGATCCAGGGTACATCCCAATCTCCCGGGAGCAGTGATCCCCGAAGAGATCGTATTTACAAAAGAGATGGAAGAAGTCTGCAAAGGCAGGGATATCCTGGTGTTTGCAGTTCCTTCCGTATATGTCAGGGATACAGCACGCAAAGCAGCGCCGTTTGTTCCGGACGGACAGTTGATCGTGGACGTGGCAAAGGGGATCGAGACGGATACTCTGATGACCATGACAGAGATCATTCAAGACGTCTTCCGAACTATGAGGCCGGAGATCCGGGTGCGCCTGGTAGCGCTTTCAGGCCCCACTCATGCGGAGGAAGTTGCTGTGGATATGCCGACGACCATCGTTGCGGCGGGAGAAGACAGGGAAGCAGCGCAGCTGGTACAGAAAGTTTTTTCCAACCAGGTCATGCGGGTCTATACCAATGAAGACGTGAAAGGCGTTGAGATCTGCGGCGCCATGAAAAATATTATGGCGCTGGCCTCCGGCATTGCTTCCGGAATGGGCTACGGAGACAATCTGCGGGCGGCGATCATCACCCGTGGAATGGCAGAGATCACCCGGCTCGGACGGGCCATGGGATGCAGGGAGCAGACATTTGCCGGACTGGCCGGGATCGGCGATCTGATCGTAACGGCGACCAGTGTCCACAGCCGCAATAACCGGGCAGGTTTTCTGATCGGGCAGGGCCTCTCCGCCAAACAGGCGATCAAGGAAGTCGGTATGGTGGTGGAAGGGATCAATGCGCTTCCCGCTGCGATGAAAATGGCTTCGGAATATCATGTGGAGATGCCCATCACCGAGGCTGTCTACGCGGTGGTATTTGATGAAATGCAGCCGAAGGATATGCTGAATACCCTGATGGAACGGGCGTTCACAGATGAGAATCACTGAGCCGGCGGCCCAGGATCCGGAAAGGAAAAAAGATATGATCCAAGCATTTCATGACAAGGTGCCGGATACTGCCCGTGCGGCTTTTATCGCACCGAACGCAGTGATCGTCGGGGATGTGGTCCTGGAGGAAGGATCTTCCGTCTGGTACGGCGCGGTCCTCCGGGGAGATACTGGCAGGATCCATGTAGGAAAGAACAGCAATATCCAGGACAACTGTGTGATCCACTGCGATGGAGGCGGCCGGACCGAGATCGGAGAAAACGTTACCGTCGGGCATGGTGCGATCGTTCACGGCTGCAGCATCGGCGACGGCAGCATGATCGGAATGGGATCCATCGTCATGAGCAATGCCGTGATCGGAGATCACTGCCTGATAGGGGCCGGCGCCCTGGTTACGGAAGGAAAGACCTTTGCCTCTCATTCCCTGATCCTGGGAAGTCCCGCCAGATCCGTGCTCCCGGTGACGCCGGAGCATCTGCAGATCATGGAACATGCTGCCGGAGAATACATTTCCCTCGGCAGGATCTACAGAGGTGGTGAGGAGAAGAACTGAGGCAGCCGCACAGCCGGAGGCCATTTATCA
>JAFRKZ010000044.1 GCA_017431485.1 Parasporobacterium sp.
GATCACACCGATGACAGCAGAAACTTTGATCGTAATGCCTGTGATCGTCCGGATCGGACCGGGCCTTTTCTGTCCCCAGTACTGGGAAGACAATGCAACCAGGGAATTGCCGAGAGAAAGGGCAAACTGCTGAACAACAAAGAAGACTTGATTTACTGTTGCCGCACCGGATAAAGCATGCTGGGAATAGCTGCCGAGCATGATATTGTCAGCCATATTGACGGAAAATGCCACAAGATTCTGCAGGGAGACGATCAGCAGCATGGAAAATAATGCTTTATAAAAAGACCTGTCTTTGGTGAAAAAGGATGTATTGCTCATTGGTACTGCCTCCGTATGATCGTTTGTATCCTATCATATTTTACCTTTCATTACTATGCAGGAACTGTCAGAGAAGTGAAAAAAATGCAATGTTGTTCACAAAATAAAGATAATTATGATATACTATACCGAGTATGAAAATATGTTGACCGGGAGAAGGAATCATGAAGGAATTAAAAAGAGTATTACTTAAACTGAGCGGAGAAGCACTTGCGGAAAACGGCTCTTATAATGAGGCAGAGATCAAAAGGATCGCAGAGCAGGTAAAAGAACTCTATGACAAAGGAACCCAGATCTGTATCGTGATCGGCGGAGGAAACATCTGGAGAGGAAGAACCGGTATTGAGATCGACCGCCCGAAGTCGGATTCCATCGGAATGCTCGCTACGTTGATGAACTGTATCTATGTATCTGAGTTTTTCCGTTATGCAGGGATGAAAACGGCGATCATGACGCCGTTTGTATGCGGAAATTTTACGGAACTTTTTTCCAAGGATCTTGCCAACAAGTATTTTGAAGAAGGAAAAGTGCTGTTCTTTGCCGGAGGTACAGGCCATCCATACTTTACGACCGATACACTGATGTCTCTTCGGGCGATCGAGCTGAATGTGGATATGATCCTTGCGGCAAAAGCCATTGACGGCGTCTATGATAAAGATCCCAAGAAACACCCGGATGCCGTTAAATATGACAGGATCAGCATTGAGGAAGTAGTCGAAAAGAAGCTCGGTGTGATCGATCTGTTTGCTTCCTGCCTGCTTCTGGAAAACAAGATCCCCATGAGGATCTTTTCCCTGACGGAGAAAGATTCCATCCGCAATTCCCTGTCCGAACAGTTTAACGGGACAGAAGTAACCATTGACTGATAAAATAAGCGTCTGATGCAATTACAGATAACAGGAGGAGAAGTTCATTATGGCAAGTGAGAAATTACAGAAATACGAAGACAAAATGAATAAGACCATAGACAATCTGGTCGCCGAATATCAGGGGATCCGTGCAGGACGTGCCAACCCTCATATCCTGGACAAGATCAGGGTCAGCTATTATGGTGTAGAAACGCCGCTTCAGCAGGTTGGTAATATTTCCGTTCCTGAGCCGAAGACGATCGTGATCTCCCCCTGGGACGCTACCCTCGTAAAAGAGATCCGAAAAGCGATCATGGTTTCCGATATCGGTATCAATCCTTCCGACGACGGCAAGAATGTTCGTCTGGTCTTTCCGGATCTGACAGAAGAGCGCCGTAAGGAACTGTCCAAAGACGTCAAGAAGAAGGGTGAGGAAGCAAAAGTTGCGATCCGCAATATCAGAAGGGACGGAGTGGAACTGTTCAAGAAAGAAGCTAAAGCCGGAGAGTATTCGGAAGATACCGGCAAAGATTATGAAGATGAGATCCAGAAACTGACCGACAAATATGTCAGCCAGATCGATGATCTGATCGCTGAAAAAACCAAGGAGATCATGACCGTCTAATGGAAACAGACAGAGAACTGCCTGATATCAGTTCATTGAAGATTCCTCGTCATGTTGCCATTATTATGGATGGCAACGGAAGGTGGGCAAAGATGCGTCATAAGCCGAGGACCTATGGCCATGCCAAAGGGGCCGAGGTTTTGGAAGAGACCCTGGAAAATTGTGATCATCTTGGAATCCGGTATCTGACGGTGTATGCTTTTTCCACTGAAAACTGGGCCAGACCGCTGGAAGAAGTAAAAGTGATCATGAACCTTTTCCGGAAATACCTGATCAGCAGCGTTGAAAAATGTATGAAAAATAATGTCCGCTGTATCGTGATCGGAGAACGGTCCAGACTCAGCCCGGATATAGCGGAAGCAGTCTGCCATCTGGAAGAGGCGACGAAAGACAATACCGGTATAACTTTTATTATTGCCATTAACTACGGAAGCAGGGACGAGATCGTAAGAGGAGTAAAACGCCTGGCTGGTGACGTGGCAGCAAATCTGCTTTCTCCGGATGATGTTAACGAAGGTGTTATACAGAACTACCTGGATACTGCAGATATACCGGATCCTGATCTTTTGATCAGGACAAGCGGAGAAGAAAGATTATCCAATTTCCTTCTCTGGCAGCTTGCCTATGCGGAGTTTTATTTCACTGATGTTCCATGGCCCGATTTTTCCATGGAAGAGCTGATCAAAGCGATCAGAGTATACACCTCCAGGGACAGACGTTTCGGGAAAGTAAAGTGATTATGGAAGAAAAACGCGGATTAACGAATTTACTGCACAGCAGATCATTCTGGACGAGAGCGATAACAGGTGTCAGCATCTGTGCTGTTCTGGCCTTGATCTTTATACTTGGATATACTGTCATGCTGTGTGTGCTGGGGATCCTTTCCCTGATGGGGCTTTGGGAACTGTTCAAGGCCCAGGATCTGCTGTGGAAACCTTTTGCGATCACAGCGATCGTAGTGGATGTATTGTATTATATCCTGATCCGTTTCTTTGACAGGCCTTATATTTCCCTTTATATGGTATTTTTATTCACGCTGTTTGCCATAACGAATATCATCATTTA
Organism: Parasporobacterium sp.; assembly: GCA_017431485.1. Lineage (GTDB taxonomy): Bacteria > Bacillota > Clostridia > Lachnospirales > Lachnospiraceae > RGIG5612. The sequence goes on from JAFRKZ010000044.1 coordinate 2,860, forward strand.
TGTGATCACATATGCACAGTCTGATCTGCATGATGTGTTCGCTTCTTTCTTCGGTGTTTTTTATGTTGGAGTTTCGCTGTCTTTCCTGTATATCACAAGAGTTCATCCCTGGGGCGCTTACCTGGTATGGCTGGCGATCATTTCTTCCTGGGGATGTGATGTCTGCGCCTATCTTGTAGGTATGCTGATCGGAAAGCACAGGATCTTCCCACAGATCAGTCCTAAGAAAACGATCGAAGGCTGTATCGGCGGGATCGTAGGTTCCAGTGTTCTGGCCTTTGTGTACGCCTTATGTGTGAAAGGATATATCCTGGACCTTAAAAATGAGATGATCATTTTCCCGATCGTCTGCATGGCCGGGGCTGTGATCGGAATGTTCGGGGATCTGTTTGCATCTGCGATCAAGAGAAAAGTAGGCATCAAAGATTACAGTTCACTGCTGCCGGGACATGGAGGGATCCTGGATCGGTTTGACAGTGTCATACTGGTATCACCCATCATTTTTGTAGTCACGATCCTTGTGCGTCTCCTGGATATTTAAAAAGAAAAAAATGAAATATATATCTATACTAGGTTCTACGGGTTCTATCGGAACCCAGGCTCTTCAGGTTATAAGAGAACTTCCGGACCTGAAGGTAACTGCTTTGAGCGCCAATCAGAATATACGGCTTCTGAAAGAACAGATTCTGGAGTTTTCTCCGGAACTTGTTTGTGTTTATGATGAAAATAATGCTGAAAAACTAAGGGAAGAGCTTTCCTCAGAGCATCCCGGGCTGCTGCACAGGATCAAGATCACATCCGGTATGGATGGACTGATCGAAGCAGCGTGTGAAGAAACTGCTGAGATCGTATTGACGGCAGTTGTCGGCATGATTGGGATCAGACCGACATTGGCAGCTATCGAAGCCGGGAAAGATATTGCTCTTGCGAATAAGGAAACACTGGTCTGCGCCGGCGAGCAGATCATGAAGGCTGTTTTAGAACATCATGTTCGGATCTTTCCGGTGGACTCTGAACACAGCGCGATCTTCCAGTCCCTGAACGGAGAAAACCGGGATACAGCAGAAAAGATCCTGCTTACGGCATCCGGCGGGCCATTCCGCGGCAAGACTCGAAAAGATCTTGAGCATGTAACGGTAGAACAGGCTCTTAACCATCCGAACTGGAAAATGGGAAAAAAGGTTACGATCGATTCCTCCACACTCGCTAATAAAGGACTGGAAGTCATAGAGGCAAGATGGCTGTTTGATATGCCTCCGGAAAAGATCCAGGTGCTTGTGCATCCTCAGTCGATCATCCATTCTGCTGTGCAGTACAGGGATGGTGCGGTGATCGCACAGCTCGGTACACCGGATATGAGGCTTCCTATTCAATATGCATTTACCTGTCCGCAGCGCCGTTTTCTTGCAGGGGAAAGAGTGGATTTCTTTAAGTTGGGACAGCTGACGTTTGAAAAACCGGATACCGAAACGTTCAGGGCGTTGAAGCTCGCCTATCAAGCCATCGAAGCCGGAGGTACCATGCCCTGCGTTTTTAATGCCGCAAATGAACTTGCAGTCAGATTGTTTCTGCAGGGTAAGATCAGGTTTCTGCAGATTGCAGAACTGATAGAAGAAAAAATGAAAGCCCATAAGGTGATCATGGATCCGGATCCGGATCTGATCATACGTACGGGAGAGGATATCATGAATGAGCTTTGTTAGCATTATTATCTCGATCATTATTCTGGGAATCCTGATCATCGTCCATGAATTCGGCCATTTCATCGTGGCAAAAAAGAATGGGATCTTTGTAAAGGAGTTTTCTATCGGTTTTGGCCCAAGGATCGTTTCTCATACCTGTAAAAGCGGTATGCTGTTTTCCTGGAAAGCCATCCCTTTCGGAGGTTCCTGCCGGATGCTGGGTCAGTTTGAAGATGAGGATGCTGGAACAGATGATGAGAGATCCTATGAGAGTAAATCCGTCTGGGCCCGGATGAGTGTGACGCTTGCCGGTCCCGTCTTTAATTTCCTTCTTGCTTTTGTGCTTTCTGTTATCGTGATCGGCACCATGGGCTATGATCCGCCGGTTATCACTTCTGTCCTGGAAGATTCGCCTGTTTATGAAGCGGGGATCCGGGAAGGAGACCTGATCACAAAGTTCGATGGAGAAACGATCAGTTTCGGAAAAGAGATCTATCTTCATAACTATCTGCATCCTCTTGAATCTTCCGATCCAATCGAGATCACCTATCTGCGTGACGGTGAAAAATCGACGGTACTTGTAACTCCTGCAGAATTCGAATATTACAGTGTCGGTTTATCTTATTATGCTAATGAAGAGGAGGCTGAGATTGCAGAAGTAGCGGAAGGCTCTCCGATGATGAATGCCGGACTGAAAGCAGGAGATATCATTACTGCTTTAAATGGTACTCCTGTCAGGACAGGCAGTGATCTCGAACGTTATTTTGCAGAACACCCCCTTGCGGGAGAAGATCTGGAAGTTGAGTATCAAAGACATGGGGGCGATTTTCAAGCCTTCGTACATCCGGAAAAAAGCACTGCCTACCGTGTCGGTTTTACCTATAATACAGCCAATGTAAAAGCGACTGCAGGAGAGATCCTGAAATACAGTTTTGCGGAACTGAAATATGAGATTACGACGGTCTTCAAGAGTCTTGGCATCCTGTTTTCTCCGCAAGGGTCACTGGATATGCTGTCAGGGCCGGTGGGTATTGTAGAAGTTGTCGGATCGACTTATGATGCATCTGTCAGCGCAGGATTTCTTATTACGCTGATGAATCTGCTGGGTATCATGATCATGTTAAGCGCTAATCTGGGTGTCCTGAATCTTCTTCCGATCCCGGCACTGGACGGCGGAAAATTTATCCTCCTGGTGATCGAAGCGATCATCAGGAAACCGGTCCCGAAGAAAGTGGAAGGAATTGTGACGATGATCGGCGCAGGGCTTTTGTTCCTCCTGATGATTGTTGTTCTGGTAAATGATGTCTTAAAACTGTTCTGACTGTGAGGTTAAGATGACATACAGAGAAAAAACGAAAGAAGTAAAGATTGGATCTGTCACGATCGGTGGTGGAAACCCCATTGCTATCCAGTCTATGACGAATACGAAAACAGAGGATCATGAAGCAACGATCAGACAGATCCTGCGGCTTGAAGAAGCCGGCTGTCAGATCGTCAGGGCAACGGTTCCGACAGAAGAAGCTGCGCAGGCATTCAGGCTGATCAAACAAAAGATCCATATCCCGTTAGTTGCCGATATTCATTTCAATTACAGACTGGCGGTTCAGGCCATGGAAAACGGTGCAGATAAGATCCGTATCAATCCCGGGAACATTGGTTCCCTGGATAATATTCGTACTGTCGTAAGCTGTGCCAGAGAAAAGAACATCCCCCTCCGTGTCGGCGTGAATTCTGGTTCCCTGGAAAAAAATCTGCTGGAAAAATATGGCGGAGTTACGGCAGAAGGAATCGTTGAAAGTGCTCTGGATAAAGTGCACATCATAGAAGATCTGGGATACGACAATCTGGTGATCAGTATTAAAAGCTCGGATGTTCTGATGAGCGTCAAGGCCCACGAACTGATCGCAGAAAAAACGCCTTATCCGCTTCATGTAGGAATTACGGAATCAGGCACCCTGTTATCCGGCAATATAAAGTCTTCTGTTGGGATCGGGATCATCCTTTATCAGGGGATCGGAGACACGATCCGTGTTTCCCTCACTGGTGATCCGGTACAGGAAATCATCAGCGCAAAAAAGATCCTGTCTTGTCTGGGACTGCGTACAGGGGGGATCCAGGTCATATCCTGTCCTACCTGTGGCAGAACACAGATCGATCTGATCTCTCTGGCAAACCGGGTGGAAGAAATGACCCAGGGATATGATCTTCCGATTAAAGTAGCAGTTATGGGATGTGTTGTAAACGGTCCCGGAGAAGCGAGAGAAGCAGACATTGGTATCGCAGGAGGAAAAGGATGCGGACTGCTGATCAAACATGGAGAGATCATTGCAAAACTACCGGAAGAAGAGCTTTTGCCGGCGTTAAAACATGAACTGGATAACTGGAGCACGGAATGAGATTTTTTGAAGTATTTCCTGTACAGATAGAAAAAGAAGCCAGAGAGATACTGGAAGGCGCAGAAGTTGAAGGCGTCAATAAAGTACTTCATGGAGGATTTATACGGGTGCGGATCAACTGTTCCCGTATTATTTCTGCTGCGGTACTAAGAGAAGCAGAGGAAGCGGTCCGTATGCAGCTTCTGAAAGGAGCTGTCAATGTCAGGATTGAGAATACCAGCGAATATGAATATGCATCTGTTCCGGAGATAACTGTTTTGCAGGAAGAGAAGACGCCTGATAAAGCCGCTTCACATAAGGCAGAAACAGTATCTTCTCCGGCCGGATCAGGTAATGGAAATCAGAAAGGCCGCTTCAAAGCAAAGAAAAAAGGACCGGACGAAGGAATGCTTTATGGCAGACAGTTCAGCGGACCTCAGCTTCCGATCGCGGAAATCCTGGGGGACATGAAAAGCGTTATCGTTTGCGGTACGATCTTTGAAAATGAAGTGACAGTAACGAAAAACGGATTCAAGATCTTCCGCTTTTCCGTTACAGACCAGACAGACAGTATCTCTGTCAAATTGTTTATCAAAGATGGGGAAGATGATCTTCCTGATCTTCTTCATAAAGGCCTCAGCGTTGAAATTCAGGGCAAAGTTGAATACGATAATTTTGAAGGAGAATTTCTGATTACACGGGTAATGGGGATCAGGGAAGCAAAACTGGAAAAAGCAGTCCGTCAGGATACACAGGAGAAAAAAAGAGTCGAACTACATCTTCATACCCGTTTTTCCGATATGGATGCTTTGACAGATGTTGGTAAAGTGATCGACCGCGCTGTTTCCTGGGGACATAAGGCGCTGGCTATTACAGACCATGGCGTTGTTCAGGGCTTTCCGGATGCTTTTCACAAGATGCAGGATCTGAAAGGGAAAAAACCTGATCTTGATTTTAAGATCCTGTATGGGTGTGAAGGGTATCTGGTCAATGATGATCTTTTCCCTGTAGTAAGGGGAGAGGAAGATGTGGAATTGATAAGGACTTCCGCTATTCCGGATGATACGCCAAAAGAGCCGGATCCGGAATTGGAAGAAGCGATCAGCCATGTAAAGAAAAGCAAGTATTATCATGTCATTTTACTGGCGAAAAACGAGATCGGCAGGATCAATCTTTATCGTCTGGTCTCTCTTTCCCATGTCAACTACTTTCAGAGACGTCCAAGGATCCCGAAAAGTCTCCTGGCGAGATACCGGGAAGGGCTTTTGATAGGATCCGCCTGCGTTATGGGAGAGCTCTATGATGCATGTCTGTCCGGTGCAACGGATGAAGAGCTTGAGAAGATAGCCTCTTTCTATGATTATCTCGAGATCCAGCCTGTGGGGAACAATGAGTTCCTGGTACGTGAATACCAGAAACCTTCTCATAAAGGACATGCTTTAAAAGATGAAGAAGCGATCCGTGACATTAATCGCAAGATCTGTGAGATCGGTGACCGGCTCGGAAAACGGGTAGCAGCCACCGGCGATGTTCATTTTCTGGACCCGGAAGATACCATTTACAGAAGCATCCTCGAAGACAGCATGAAATATGAAGATGCCGATCGCCAGGCGCCTCTTTATCTTCATACAACAGATGAGATGCTGGAAGAATTCCGTTATCTTGGTGAAGAAAAGGCAAGGGAAGTTGTGATCGAAAACACCAATGCCATTGCCGATATGATAGAATACATTGAACCGGTACGCCCTGATAAATGTCCTCCGGTGATCGAAAACTCCGACCAGATGCTTCGTGATATCTGCTATGATACTGCAAAAAGCATGTACGGAGAGCATCTTCCGCAGATCGTGCAGGAACGTCTGGATAAAGAACTTCATTCCATTATCTCCAACGGTTATTCTGTGATGTACATTATAGCGAGAGAACTGGTGATCAAATCCGTTTCCGACGGTTATCTTGTCGGTTCAAGAGGTTCTGTCGGTTCTTCTCTGGCAGCTACCATGTCCGGGATCACGGAAGTTAATCCGCTGCCTCCGCATTACAGATGTCTGAAATGCCGTTACAGTGATTTTGATTCGGAAGAGGTTAAAGCTTTCGGAGGCGGTTCCGGATGTGATATGCCGGACAGGATCTGCCCGGTTTGCGGAGAACCTCTTTATAAAGACGGTTTTGATATTCCTTTTGAAACGTTCCTTGGATTTAAGGGGGATAAAGAGCCCGATATCGATCTTAATTTTTCCGGTGAATACCAGAGCCATGCTCATGATTACACAGAAGTGATCTTTGGCAAAGGCCACACATTCCGGGCAGGAACGATAGCTACTTTACAGGATAAAACCGTATATGGCTATGTCAAAGGCTATATGGAACGAAGAAACAGGCCTGCCAGAAAATGTGAGATGAACCGCCTTGTACAAGGACTTATCGGAGTTAAACGAAGTACAGGGCAGCACCCGGGAGGAATCGTAGTACTTCCTCACGGGGAAGAGATCTATTCTTTTACGCCGGTTCAGCATCCGGCAAACGATGCCAGTAAAAACACTGTGACAACTCATTTTGAGTACCATAGCATTGACCATAACCTTTTGAAACTTGATATTCTTGGACACGATGATCCTACCATGATCAAAATGCTGGAAGATCTGACGGGGACAAAAGCAACAGATATCCGCCTGGATCATCCGGATGTCATGAAACTGTTTAAAGGAACGGAAATACTGGGGATCAAGCCAGAAGATATCGCAGGGTATCAGACAGGGACGCTGGGCGTTCCGGAATTCGGTACGGATTTTACCATCGGCATGCTCCTGGATACAAAACCAAAGAATTTTTCCGACCTTGTAAGGATTGCCGGGCTTTCGCACGGAACCGATGTTTGGCTGTCCAATGCGCAGACACTGATAGAAGAGGGAAAAGCTGACCTGTCTTCCTGTATCTGCACCAGGGATGATATTATGATCTACCTGATCCAGAAAGGCGTGGATCCTGCACTTTCATTTAATATCATGGAAGCGGTCCGAAAAGGAAAAGTCGCGAAGGGAAAAGAAAAAAGATGGCCGGAATGGCAGGATGTGCTGAAAGAACATAATGTGCCGGATTGGTACCTCTGGTCCTGCGGCAAGATCCAGTATATGTTCCCGAAAGCTCATGCCGTAGCTTACGTCATGATGGCCTACAGGATCGCTTATTATAAGATATTCTATCCTCTGGCATACTATGCTGCCTATTTCAGC
>JAFRKZ010000045.1 GCA_017431485.1 Parasporobacterium sp.
TAAGCCCGGTGTTTCCCATCTGTATGTAACGCATATGGACTCCTTTCCGTGATGATCATCAGTATTAACATGATAACTATAACAGTGATCGGGGCTGCTTTCAAGAAGCGTACGTTTCCGGCAGAGCGGAACAGAGTAAAAAAACTGGAAAATCAGCAGGCAGGGAGAAATAAATCTGTAATAATTTGACAAATCTAACAAAATGACATACTGTAATACATTATTAATATTGCATGAAGTTTCATACAATGGTACAATGTGTCAGTACTTCATTGCTTGAGGTTTATTTTTTAAGGAGAGGGATATATATGAAAGTTTTAGGAATCAGTGCCGGCAGGCATAACGGAAACTCTGATATTGCTGTAAAAGAAGCTCTTCTGGCGTGTCAGGAAGCCGGTGCAGAGGTAATTTTTATCAATTTGTTTGATTATACCATTCTGCCCTGTACAGGATGCGAGTCCTGCACCATGATGATGGGCGATGTCATGATGGGCAAGAGAGAGGATTATCCCGGCTGTGTACTGCGGAAGAAAGACGATATGGACAGGATCATGGATGTGTTCCAGAGCTGCAATGGTCTGATCCTCGGATGCCCGACCTATGATCTGCTGCCATCCTCCCTGTATTTAAGATTTGCCCAGAGATTCCTGGCATACGAGCTGGCGTTCCGCATCAAGATCGGCCAGGTCAAGGAGAATCCGCACATGGTCGCAGGATTGATCTCTGTCGGCGGTTCCTGCCATGACTGGCAGGGTCTGAGCCTGGAGGCGCTGAGCGCTACCATGTTCACCACTTCCGTACGGGTTGTTGACCAGTATATGGTTACCAGAGTCGGACGTCCCGGCAATATCGTGATCCGTCCGGATCATCTCGAGAGAGTCCGCAAAATGGGCAAGAATATCGTAGAGTGCATCAATACACCGGTAGAAGAGCGCAAGTGGATGGGCGATCCGGACTTCGGTCTGTGCCCGAACTGCCATGGCGGCCTTGTATTCAAGGGCGATGTTCACTGGGATGGCATCCAGTTCCCGTATGAGTGTGCAGTCTGCGGCGCCGGTCTGGAACTGAAGGACGGCAAGTTTGTTCTGGTAGAGAACGGACTTTGCAGAGACAGGAACGAGGATGAGGCAAGAGGCTATCATCTGGATGAGATCGTGGCAACAAGGATCGATTTCATGAAGAGAATGGCGGAAGAACCGGAAGTTAAGGAGACGATCAACAAATACAAAGAGATCAAGTTCCCGACGATCTGAGTAAAGCAAAAAGAGGCAAAGAGAGGCTAGTTCCCTTCTATATAATGTGAAGAAACCAGAGAATGCACCGTTTGCACAGTCATGTGCGACGGTGTATTCTCTGTCTGCGGAAAAATGATTCCGAAAGTTTTTTACGCAGAACAGAAGTTCATCATGCAATATGCCCAATCCAAATCTCTTTCTTATAGTCAAAATCATCATATACCCGCAACCTTTTAAAAAAAACGTTATAGTTAATCTTGTAACAGGAGTTGTTATTTTGTATTTTTTGGGATACACTATTTAAGTTATATGAAGGAGTCCGATACATGGAATTATTTTACGAAAGTGATAAGACGTTTGAGCAGCTGATGGAGGAAAAGAAGAACTTTGTCTTCATCGGAGAGGCAGGAAGCGGCAAGAGTGAGATCATATTGAATATTGCTCATATGCTGGCGGAAAGAACCGGGCGGAAGGTCGACCTTTTTGACCTGGACCAGACAAAACCGCTGTTTCGTTCCAGGGATATGCAGGAAGCATTTGCCAGGGACGGCGTAGATATTCATTTTCAGGAACAGTTCCAGGATGCCCCTACTTCTGTAGGCGGCGTACGGGCTTCTCTTTATGGGGACGGTTATACACTGCTGGATATCGGCGGCGGGCATCAGGCGGCGAAATTCGCGGGGAGTTACAATGATCTTCTGGCCAAGGAAGATTCGGTACCTGTCTATATCGTCAATTCCTACAGGCCCTGGACCAGAAGCCTGGAAGGCGTAGACGGGACCATGTCCCATATCCTGAAGTCGATCCGTCTGGACCATATCTATGTGCTCGGCAACCCGAACCTGGGTTACAGGACAACCGAAGATGAATTCATTCAGGGACTGGATAAGATAGATGAACTGTTCAACGGGCTCACAACCGTGAACAGCGCCTGCGTACGGAAGGGAATTTACGAAGCAGTCAAGGACAGGACAGACAAACATCTGATCCCGATCGATCTTTATCTGACCTATGAATGGGTTGATTGAATAAAGACAATTTTTATATCATCTTAAGGAGGAAGTGAGATGGCGAAAGGAAGAGTGGAAATTGCGACAGAATTCTGCAAGTCCTGTGAATACTGTGTAATTTCATGCCCCAAGAATTGTCTCGCTGTCGGCGAGAAGGTTAACTCAAAAGGTTATCCGTATGTAGTATCTGCCAATCCGGAAGACTGCATCGGCTGCGCAATGTGCGCACAGATCTGCCCGGAATCGGCAATTGAAGTGTGGAGACAGTAAGGAGGAGGTAAAAAATGGCAGAACGTGTGTTTATGAAAGGCTGCGAAGCGATCGCTGAAGCAGGTGTCAGAGCAGGATGTCGTTTCTTTGCGGGCTATCCTATTACTCCGCAGAATGAGATTCCTGAATATTTTGCAAGAAGAATGCCGGAAGTCGGCGGCGTGTTTGTACAGGGCGAGAGCGAAGTTGCTTCTGTTAACATGCTTTACGGAGCTGCAGCGACCGGAACACCGGCGATGAGTTCCTCCTCTTCCTGCGGTATCAGTCTTTACAGTGAAGGCGTATCCTACTGCGCATCTGCAAGACTGCCGGTGGTATATGTCAACGTTCAGAGAGGCGGCCCGGGCATCGGCGCGATCCAGCCCGCACAGCAGGATTATCTGCAGGCTACCAAGGCGTCCGGAAACGGCGGATTCCGTATGATCGTTCTCGCTCCGGCTACTGTCCAGGAGTGCGTGGATATGGTTTATGAAGCCTTTGAACTGGCACAGAGAGACAATAACCCGGTACTGGTCCTTACCGACGGCGTGATCGGAACCATGATGGAGCCTGTTGTGCTTCCGCCGATGAAGACCGATGAGGATATCAAGGCCATGAAGGCGAAATTCGCTGACAAGGCATGTACCGGACATGAGCCGTGCAAGCAGCATTTCTGCTTCCCGGGCAGTGTCGGAACAGGCCAGGAGATCGCCAATAAAGAAGCAGAAAAGATGTATGCTACATGGGATAAGGATGTCCGTGTAGAGAAATATCTGACAGATGATGCGGAGATCATCTTTGCGGCATACGGAATCTCTGCCCGTATCTCCAGAGCAGTTGTGAAGCAGCTGAGAGCAGAAGGGATCAAGGCAGGTATGATCCGTCCGATCACCGTATCCCCGTTCCCGTATGAAGCCTTCAGCAGTCTTGATTTCAATCAGGTGAAAGGTATCCTGGATGTGGAAATGTCTATCCCGGCACAGATGAGATGGGATATCGATCACGCTGTCCAGGGAAGATGCCCGATCAATGAATGCAGAAGATCCGGCGGACAGCTGTTGACCAATGATCAGGTACTGGAAGGTGCCCGTCAGCTTATCAAGGAGGTGCTGTAATGGCTGAGAAAAAAGTATATGAAAAAACATTGGGCGTAATGCCGGATGTCATTTCCGGTTTCTGTCCGGGATGCATGCACGGTACTGTTCATAAGCTGGTCGGCGAAGTTGTTCAGGAACTTGGTATGCTGGACAAACTGGTCAGAGTAGAAGGTGTCGGCTGCTGCGGTCTGGGTCAGCAGTTCGTATCCCACGATGTTATCATCGCTGCCCACGGCAGAGCCTGCGCGGTAGCAACCGGCGTGAAGAGATGTTCTCCGGAATCCCTGGTCTACACCTATCAGGGCGACGGTGACCTGGCTTCCATCGGCCTCGACGAGACGGTTTCCGCAGCCAACAGAGGCGAGAACTTTACCGTTATCTTCATCAACAACGGTATCTACGGTATGACCGGCGGCCAGATGGCTCCCACCACACTGATCGGCATGAAAGCCACGACAGCTCCTTTCGGAAGAAAAGTGGAAGAGCACGGATATCCGATGCATGTCTGCGAACTGCTGTCACAGCTGAAGACTCCGCAGTTCCTGGTAAGAACGGCTGTAGATACCCCGCAGAATGTTATCAAGACCCGTAAGTACATTAAGCAGGCGTTCCAGAACCAGATCGACGGCAAAGGCTTCTCTCTGGTAGAGGTCGTAACATCCTGCCCGACCAACTGGGGTTATACAGCGAAGGAAGCTCTGACTTTCTTAAGAGAAAAGATGTTTGAAGAATTCCCGCTGGGTGTATACAGAGACAAGGATAAAGAGGAGGCTTAAACATGGAAAGAAATATTATGATGGCCGGATTCGGCGGCCAGGGTGTTATGACTATGGGTAAGCTTCTTGCGGAAGCGACCTGTGATGCAACAGACCTTAAGGTTTCCTTCTTCCCGTCTTACGGCGCTGCAATGCGCGGCGGTACGGCAAACTGCTTCGTCGTGATCTCTGACGATGAGATCGGCGCTCCGGTCTGCTACAATGTTGAAGACCTGATCGTTATGAACGGCCCGTCCCTTCATGCATTCCTGAAGAATGTCAAGCCGGGCGGAAACCTGTTCATCAACAGCACGATCGTAACCGATCCTATTGACAGGGACGATGTCAACGTGATCTCCGCGCCTGTTACCCAGATGGCTCTTGATATGGGCAATGACAGAGCACTGAATGTCATTATGCTGGGCGTATATGTAGGATACACGGATGCGGTTCCGGAAGAGGTTATCATCAAAGGAATCGAGCACAAATTCGAGAATAAGCCGAAACTGATCCCGCCGAACGTAGATGCTTTCAAGAAGGGCATCGAGATCGGAAGGGCACAGAAGAAATAATCTTACGATCTTTCAGATATGAGGCCGGGGCTTTTTAAAAGCTCCGGCCTCGTAAAACAATTACCGGCCGGTACCGAAGACTGCTTCATGAGGTCCTGACAGAAAAAACAGGTTCGGTTACGCAAAGATTTTTGGTATAATACATGTCAGCAACAGTTAAGAATCCTTGCGTAACCGAAATTGTTGCGGAATTCTAACATGATAGGAGAAAGAATATGACCAGAGAAGAATTCAGGCAGATGACAGAAAACGGCATTACGATCTATGACGGTGCAACCGGCTCCTGGCTGATGGCACACGGAATGCCGAAAGGTGTATGTCCGGAAGAATGGATCAAGGATCATCCGGAAGTATTGAAGGAACTGCAGTGCGGTTATGTGGACGCCGGAAGTCAGATCCTGATCGCCCCGACCTTCGGAGCGAACCGGGAGCGTCTGAAAGGATACCACAAGGATGGTGAGATCACAGCCCTCAATACGGAAAATGTAAAGACCAGCAAAGAAGCAGCGGCAGGAAAGGCCCTGGTGGCAGGCGATATCTCCATGACAGGCCTGATCATCTATCCGGATGATGACGAGAGCTTTGACGAAGCTGTTGACGTATACAAAGAGCAGGCACAGATCCTTCTGGATGCCGGCGTAGATCTTTTCGCGGTAGAGACCATGATCAGCCTGGAGGATGCCAGGGCAGCGGTCCACGCCATCCGGGAAATCTGCGATCTTCCTGTTATGGTAACCTTGTCCTTCGAAGCGAACGGAAGAACCCTGTACGGGGATCTGCCGGAAAATGCGGCCCAGGTCCTGACAGAAGAAGGCGCAGATGCGGTGGGCATCAACTGCTCCACGGGACCGGATAAGGTCCTGCCCCTCATAGAAGCCATGCGTAAGGCAACGGATCTTCCCCTGATCGCCAAACCGAATGCGGGTCTTCCGACCCCTCAGGCGGACGGCAGCGTTACCTATGATATGAGCGAGGAGGATTTCGCAGAGCATATGAAAGCACTGATCGCCGCAGGCGCCTGCATCGTGGGAGGCTGCTGCGGAACCACCCCGGCCTATATCGAAAAGCTTGTACAGACCGTAAAGGGCTGATAGGTCGGACGATAAAGGCCAGATACGATCAAAAAGCAGGAGAGCGTAAGTAGCATGAGTAAATTGATCATGAGCGGAAATGAAGCGGTAGCAAGAGGCTGCTATGAAGCAGGCGTTCATTTTGCGGCCGCTTATCCGGGAACTCCCAGCACGGAGATCCTGGAAAATATCGGCGGACTGTACCGGGATGAGATCTATTCCGAATGGTCCCCCAATGAAAAAGTAGCGGCAGAAGCAGCCCTTGGCGCGTCCATCGGCGGCATGAGAGCCATCTGTACTTTTAAACACGTGGGTATGAATGTGGCAGCAGATCCTATTTTCACAGCGGGATACTGCGGCGTGAACGGAGGATTAGTCTATGTGACGGCAGACGATCCCGCCTGCCACAGCTCCCAGAACGAGCAGGATAACCGGCTGTATGCCCCCCACGCCAAACTGGCGATGATCGAACCGTCGGATTCCCAGGAGTGCAAGGATTTCCTGAAAAAGGCTTATGAGATCTCAGAAGCCTTTGATACCCCGGTCCTGTTCCGTATGACGACCAGAGTCTGCCATTCCAAGAGTGTTGTGAAATTGGGAGAGCGGCAGGAAGTTCCGGTCCGCAAATACGAAAAACATCCGGAGAAATATTCCATGCTCCCGGTAAACGCCCGCAAACGGCACATCATCCGGGAGGAACTGCTTGGAAAGCTGGAAGAGTACAGCTATACCAGCGATCTGAACAGGGTGGAGGAAGTGAACGGCACCGATACCGGCGTGATCACTTCCGGCATTTCCTACCAGTATGTGAAGGATGTATTCGGGGATTCCGTGAGTGTCCTGAAGATGGGACTGACCCATCCTCTTTCCAAAAAACTCCTGACGGAATTTGCTTCAAAATATGAGAAGATCATTGTGGTGGAAGAAGGAGAACCTTACCTGGAGAACGCAGTCAAGACCCTCGGTTTTACCAATGTGACCGGCAAGGACAAGCTGACGATCCAGGGAGAGTTCAATACCAAGGTGGTCAGGGATTCCCTGCTGGGGGAACAGGATACCTTCCGCTACAAGGCAGAAGGCGTTGAAGTTCCCGCCCGCCCGCCGGTGCTGTGCGCAGGATGCCCTCACAGAGGCTTTTATTACGCCCTCAGCAAACAGGCAGAAAAGTTTGTTTCTGCCGGCGATATCGGATGCTACGCCCTGGCTGTCAATCCGCCGCTGAACGGGTTTGATACCTGTATCTGCATGGGCGCGGGATTCTCCGCTCTGGTAGGATTATCCCGGGCGCTGAAAGCCCAGGGGGATACCAGGAAAGCCATCGGGGAGCTGGGTGATTCCACCTTCTTCCATTCAGGACTGACGTCCCTGATCGATATCGTTGCCTCCGAGACCAACGCCGTGGCGGTCATACTGGATAACTCCATTACCGCCATGACCGGTCATCAGGAAAACCCGGGCACGGTCCGCAATCTGATGGGATACGAATCTCCGGCCATCGATATCGTGGCGCTGGTAAAAGCTCTGGGCATCGATGACGATCATCTCAGGATCTTCGATCCCATTGATCAGGAAGCAGCAAAAGAAGCCCTCGAGGCAGCCTATCAGGCAGAGGGGCCCTTTGTGATCATTACCAAAAGACCCTGCGCTCTCATCAAGGAAGTCCAGAAAGCCAACGCCGGCAAGCATGTGGCGATCGATCCGGACAAATGTGTCGGATGCCGGCAGTGCATGAAGGTGGCATGTCCGTCCCTGGCCTTTGACGGGGAGAAAAAGAAAGCCTATGTGGCAGACACCGCTAACTGCAACCGCTGCGGTCTGTGCATCCAGCAGTGCAAGTTCGGTGCCATCGGGAAGGCAGGTGAATGACATGACGAAAAGCATTATCCTGGTAGGAGTCGGGGGACAGGGTACCATTACCACCTCTTCCATCCTGGCAAAGGGCCTGATCGAAGACGGCTATGATGTGAAGATGAGTGAGATCCACGGAATGAGCCAGAGGGGCGGTACTGTGGTCACCCAGATCAAGTACGGAGAGAAGGTGTATTCGCCGATCATCGGGGACGGGGAAGCGGATCTCATCGTTTCTTTTGAAAAGGTGGAGGCCGTACGGGCTCTTCCGTATCTGAAGGAAGGCGGGACCATTGTAACGGATACCCGGGAGATCTTTCCCATGCCGGTGCTGACAGGAGCAGCCGCCTATCCCTCCGACGCCGTAGAGAAACTGCAAAAGGAAGTTCCCAATGTTGTTGTCATCCATGCAGCGCAAACTGCTGAAACACTCGGAAATGTAAAAGCCCAGAATATCGTTCTGCTGGGAGCATTGGTAAAGCAGCTGGGGCTTATGGAAATAGACTGGAAAAAGATCATACAAGAAACCGTGCCCGCGAAATTTGCCGAACTGAACCTGAAGGCATTTGACGCAGGATGTACGATGTGAAAGGAAACCATACACAATGCCTATTACAGAACTGTTATCAAGAAACGCAACGTATTTTAAGGACGAGGTCGCACTGGTGGAGATCAACCCGGAAGTCGGGAACATTCCACGAGTGACATGGAGGGAGTTTTCCCTGATCGAATCTGACCGCAGCGGTGCTTTCCGCAAGCAGATGACCTGGGGAGAGTTCGATGTACGGGCCAACCGCTTCGCCAATCTCCTTCTGACCCGCGGGATCAAGAAAGGGGATAAAGTCGCGATCCTTCTGATGAACTGCCTGGAATGGCTGCCGATCTATTTCGGTACATTAAAGACCGGTGCCCTTGCGGTTCCCCTGAACTACCGCTACGATGCCAAGGAGATCAAGCACTGCCTGAAGCTGGCGGATGTTGACGCTCTTGTTTTCGGACCCGAATTTATCGGCCGTGTGGAAGAAGTACTTCCATCGGTACCGAAGGTAAAAAATTGCTTTTATGTTGGAGAAGACTGCCCGTATTTTGCGGACAGCTATGATAAATTGATCCGCTATTGTTCCTCACAGGCCCCCAGCATCCTGCTGACAGACGATGACCTGGGAGCGATCTATTTCTCCTCCGGTACCACAGGATTCCCGAAAGCGATCCTGCACGCCCACAGGAGCCTGATGCACGCAGCTATCGTGGAACAGAAGCACCATGGCCAGACCAGGGACGACGTATTCCTGTGCATTCCGCCGCTGTATCATACCGGCGCGAAGATGCACTGGTTCGGATCCCTCATTGCCGGCAGCAGGGCTGTCATCCTGAGAGGCGCCAGCTCCGAATGGATCATCCGTACTGCCAGTGAGGAACATTGTACCATCGTATGGCTTCTGGTACCCTGGGCCCAGGATATCCTGGATGCCATTGACAGCGGAAGGATCGATCTGAACGAATACCATCTGGATCAGTGGAGACTGATGCATATCGGCGCCCAGCCGGTACCGCCGACCCTGATCAAGCGCTGGAAGAAGATCTTCCCGAACCACGATTACGATACCAACTACGGTCTGAGCGAGTCCATCGGACCGGGCTGCGTACACCTGGGTGTGGAGAACATCCATAAGGTAGGCGCCATCGGTATCCCGGGCTACGGATGGGAAACCAAGATCGTGGACGCAGACCGCAATATCATCACGGAAGGCGTCGGAGAACTGGCTGTCAGGGGCGACGGCGTCATGCTGTGCTACTACAATGACCCGAAAGCCACGGAAGAAGTCCTGGATGATGAGGGATGGCTTTATACCGGTGATATGGCGGAGTATGACGAGGACGGCTTCATCTATCTGGTCGACAGAAAGAAGGATGTGGTCATCAGCGGCGGTGAAAACATTTACCCGGTACAGATCGAGGACTTCATCCGTACCAACAACGCTGTAAAAGACGTGGCCGTGATCGGTCTTCCGGACAAGCGTCTGGGTGAGATCGCCGCAGCCATCGTGGAAGTCAAGGAAGGCATGACGCTGACGGAAGAGGAGATCCAGGAATTCTGCCATGATCTGCCCCGCTACAAGAGACCCAGGAAGATCATCCTGGCAGATGTCCCGAGAAATCCCACCGGCAAGATCGAAAAACCGCTCCTTCGCCGGATCTATGGCGGAGAGTTCCTGGTAGCGCAGCAGAATGAAAGAGATGTCAAATAGATTTCCAATTGGGGGGAGATCAAATAGCAATAAAGGAGAAGTAAGATGTATACGATACTGATCATCAATCCGGGATCCACCAGTACGAAGATCGCGGTTTACAGGGATGAGCAAGCAGTTTTAAATCACACCTTCAAACACACGGGAGATGAATTCGCGAACTGTACTTCCCTGTATGACCAGACGCCGATCCGGACAAAACTGATCCTGGACTATCTGAAGGAACAGAACTTTGACCTGAAAGAACTGTCCTGCGTTATGGCCAGGGGCGGCATGCTCCCGCCCATCGAGACCGGCGGGTATGTGGTCAATGAAGCCATGAAGGACACCCTGATCCACAGGCCCAGCAATATGCACGCATCCAATTTAGGAGCCCTGATCGCCGACGAGATCGCCGCGCCTTTGGGGATCCCGGCTTA
>JAFRKZ010000046.1 GCA_017431485.1 Parasporobacterium sp.
CAGGGCTTTTGAGCGTCGACGATGTTTCCGCCTGGTTCCTGAAGGAGAATACAAACGACAACCCGCAATATGATTTTACGGTGGACAATATCGACGCCGTCCTGCCGGGGCAGATCCTGCACCGGGGAAGCCGGGAATCGTTTACCGCGCCGATCACGGTAGGCGCCGCTTCGCTGATGGATTTTGAAGAGTTTATCCAGAAAAGTGCCGACTCCCTGGTGATCATGGGCGCAAGGCCGGAGCACATCCGTTACGCGATCCGCCATAATGTGCCGGCGATCATCATTACCACGATCCGGCATGAAGTGGATCCGGAGGGAATGTCCGGGATCCTGCCGGAGATCCGTGTGGCAGGCCCGGAAGGAAATGAAACCAAGATGCCGGAGATCGATTTTTCCGGTTACGATGGACTGATCTATATCACATCCCTGGGAACGGCGGAGACTATCCGGCGGCTCAGGATGAGCGAACCCCTGGGCAGTCTGATGCGTCCGGTGCAGGAAACGGTCCAGGTGTCCGATCTGTTCATGGATGTCAAGGAAATGCTGGCGTCTTCAAGACAAAGAGGCTTTGCAGTCATGGATAACGAACGGTTTGCGGGGTTCGTGACCAGGCGGTGTTTCCTGGATACGCCAGCTTACAACGTTATCATGGTGGATCACAATGAAGCCGGACAGAGCATCAAGGGGATCGAGACCGCCAATATCGTGGAGATCGTGGACCATCACCGGCTGGACGCCATGAAGACGGACCTTCCGATCCTGGTGGACGCCCGTCCCCTGGGCAGCACCTGCACCATTGTATGGCTGCAGTATCTGGCAAACGGGATCACCCCGGATCCGGATGCGGCGAAAATGCTGCTGACCGGCATGCTGTCGGACACCCTGATCCTGAAGAGCCCGACGACCACCGATGTGGACCGCCGGGCGGTAGAAGATCTGGCGAAACTCTGCGGCGTCGATTACCGGGAATTCGGGGAAATGCTCTACAGCGTCACATCCAATCTCGCCACCAAGGACCCGGCAGTCACCATCAGGTCCGATTTCAAGCAATATGAGAGCGAAGGTGTGAAGGTCGGCATCGGACAATGCGAGACGACGACCCTTCAGAATATTGACGAATACATTTTCCGGTATCTGGATACCCTGGAAGAGATCCGCGAAAAATCCGGCCTCGACTGGGCGATGCTGATGGTCACGAACGTGCTGCGGGAACAGAGCATCCTGCTTTCCACCGTGTATAAAAGCAGCGCAAAGCTGCCCTATGAGAAGCTGGTCCGCTACAACGATCCGCAGGTGCCGGGCAGCAAAGGCTTCCGCGCCTTTGACATGCCGGGCGTCATGAGCCGCAAGAAACAGCTCCTGCCGGCGGTGCTGAAAGCGATCGAAGGGTAGAGGCTTTGGAAGCGGTCGGAGAGCGGCTGGCTTGCAATTTTGTCTGACACGGTGGCGGGCGTTTGAAGAAAAATGTCCGTGTACAGAAATATTTCAAATTGACGGACAATTGAAATATCCGTGAAAATTTTATTTCTCCATATACGGACAAAAAATTATCCGTGTATGGAGTTTTTCTGATATACGGACAAAAAAATGTCCGTGTATGGCAAAAATGCTATTTTACGGAAAATCCAAATGTCCGTAGATCGACGAGTTTATTTTCAACGGACAGTTGCAGCATCGTTGAAAGTTTTGGAATCTTTTGCAGAGCCTGTTCTACAGAAGAAAATGTTGAATTAGCAGATCAACCCATTGTAGATCCAACGGATGTTCCAGGGTTTCTGTTGTGACGATCATGTTGATCCAGGGGACAATACCGGCGTTCAAAAAAATATTTTCACAATAGAGGGTTTTCCGGATATAATCCGGATGGTTCAGCATTCCCCGATGATCCCAATACCAGATGTTTCCGGTAGTTATATTGAGGCACAGAAAATCCATAGCGATTTTTTTGCCGTTGAAGTTCATGACTTCATCATAATGATAAGGAACACCAAAAAATTCCAACCGTGAAACAATATCCGCTTCTGCTTTGCTGCGTACCAGCAGTCCGGGTATAATAGTCGGGTATTTCAGCTGTTCCGGATAATTAGGATTTCTGTCATAGGGCATGGCTTTCCAACGAAGGTTGTCGTCAGACAGTTTGTTTTCCTGGCTTTCTGCCAGCAATTTGCTGATCCCGGGATGAGATTTCAAAAAAGTATCCGCAGCTGGTTCAGTGTCCTGATAAGTTAAAACAGACCGAAGCAGCTTCTTTTCCTGAAGAAGGTCTTGAAGACGTTTTTCTGTATGCATTTTCTGCGCAAGGGCGACTGCCTCGGTCCGGTCCTTTTTTCCCAGGTAGAGTTCTTTTTCGCTTCCGTCTGAGAGACGGACTCTCTTAAAATAACGATAGGTGTCTTCGGTAATTTTCCTACTGAAAACAGATCCCTCCGGAGCAAGTGCCAGTCGCTTTCGGCAGTTTTCGATTTCCAGGTCCAGCTGCTGAAGGCGAAAAGACAGATTTCTTAAGTTGGTAACAGTCATGTTTGTACTCCTTTCCGCCCTGTATTCTGTCATACATGGGCATTAAAAAAGCCTGCGGCACTTTTGCGCCAGCAGGCTTGAAATCCTTATCCGAATAAATAAAATATGGTTTTTCATACCCGTATGCTAGTGTAATACAAGGCAGATTGTCAAGAGGGAAATGTGTTTTTCTCCCTGTACAATTGATTTATTTTCGCCAGCCCGCTACAATAGCAAAAAAGAAGTTCAGAAAAGACACAGGTTCAGGAGGAGGCAAATCAAATGGAAAAAACGAAAGTAGCGGTCCTGGGATCCGGTTTCATAGCCAATATTCATCTGGAAAGCTATACCAGATTTGTGCACGACGCCGAGGTGGCGGCCATCTACGGACGGAACCGGGAACGGGCGGAAGCGCTGGCAAAACAGTACGGCGTTCCCCGGGTTTATGATGATCTGGACAAACTGTTTGAGGAATGCGAAGTGGATGTGGCGGATATCTGTGTGCCCAACTATCTGCATCATGATGTGTGCATGAAGGCGGCAGAGAACGGAAAACATGTGATCTGCGAGAAGCCGCTGGCTCTGACCCTGGAGGAGGCGGACGAAATGATCGAAGCCTGCGAGAGCAGGGGCCTTAAGCTGATGTATGCGGAAGAGCTTTGTTTTGCTCCGAAATATGAGCGGGTCCGCTCCATTGCGGAACAGGGCGGACTGGGCGATGTCTACATGCTGAAACAGGGGGAGAAGCATGACGGACCGCACAGCAAATGGTTTTATACGAAAGAGACCGCAGGCGGCGGCGTCATGATGGATATGGGATGCCATGCCCTGGCGTGGTTTAAATGGATGAACAAAGGCGTGCCGGTCAAAAGCGTTTACGCCGATATGAAGACCGTATTTCACAATAAGATCACGGACTGCGATGACAATGTGATCTGCATCGTGGAATTTGAAAACGGCGTGACGGGCGTGGCAGAGACCAGCTGGGCTAAGCCGGGCGGAATGGATGACCGGATCGAGATCTACGGCAACAAGGGCTTGATCTACGCGGATCTGTTCCAGGGCAATTCGGCGCTGACGTACTCTTCCGACGGATACGGCTATGCGGCGGAGAAGGCGGGAAGCACAAAAGGATGGACCTTTACCATTTTTGAGGAAGCTTTTAACCAGGGATATCCCCAGGAGCTGGAGCATTTTATCAAATGCGTCCGGGAAGATCTGGAACCCTGCGTTACCGGAAAGGATGGAAGGGAAGTGCTGGAGGTCATCTACGCTGCCTATGAAAGTGCCGGAAAAGGCGCGAAAGTAATCTTCCCGATCGAGGCAAAGAAGGTGCCGTATCCGATGGCGTTGTGGAAATGATCCGGCGGTGGCGTTTCGCTCCGTAAACGCTGTCTTTTGCAATGATTTTGCGGGTATGCGCGATCCTGCAAAACCCCTGTGCAACGATTTTGCGGGTATGAATGATTTTTTGGCCGAAAAAGGCAGAAAAATCGTTCATACCCGCAATTTTATTGCATTTTTTCGATGAAAATCGTGCATACCCGGCAAATCGTTGCACAGAAGGTCGGAAACGGAAGGACCAGCCGGTTACATCATTTTGTCCAGGTAGGCAGCGCCGATCATGCCGGCGTCATTTCCCAGGGCGGCCTTTTCGACGACAGGCCCTCCTGTCAGGTCATAGGCCAGGATATACCGGCTTAGCTTGCTGCGGACCCGCTCCAGCAGAGGAGCTCCTGCATTGGAAACGCCGCCTCCCAGGAGGATCAGTTCCGGTCGGAACAGATTGGTGATGCTGCCAAGTCCCGCTGCCAGATAGGAGGTATACTGATCGATCACGGCCAGGGCCGTTTCATCGCCCTCTGCGGCGCATTCAAAGGCGGTACGACCATTGATCTCCCCGTTCTTAACTGCCCAGCGGCAGAGGGCAGAATCCGGGTGCTTTTGCATGGCTTCCTTCGTCTGACGGATCAGAGCCGTTGCGGAGGCGTAACATTCAAAGCAGCCTTGAATGCCGCAGGTACAGGTAATCCCGCCAAATACCAGCTGCAGATGGCCGATCTCCGCTCCCAGACCGTCCCCGCCGGAGAACAGTTTTCCGTCCACTAAGATCCCGCTTCCGACGCCGGTCCCCAACGTGACCAGGACCACATGTCTGCGGCCGACAGCAGCCCCGGCGATCGCTTCGCCGATGATGGCGCAGTTGGCGTCATTGGCTACATAGACCGGGGTAGTGAGGTATGCGGCAAGCGCCTCTTTAAAGGAAGCGTCTTTCCATCCGGTGTTGTTGGCAAAGATCAGCCGCCCGGTCTCCGGAACGACCGAACTGGGAACGCCGATGCCGATGGCGGAGATCTCTTCGACCTTGCAGCCCACCTGTCCGGCAAGATCAGAAGCCATATCCGCGATGGCCCTGGCACTGGCTTCAAAGGAATCAGGGGTTTTGATGGTACAATGTTTAACGATCCGGTAGTTTTCATCGATCACGCCTGTTTTTATGGTGGTTCCTCCGATATCAACGCCGATCCGATAGTTCATTTTAAGGTGCCTCCTTCATTGATGATTGTCGCCTTTTCTGCGGCTCAAAGGCCGTACTTACTCATATAAGATTCAAATGCCTCCCGTTCCTCTGCCTGTCCGGAGCAGATGAAGCAAAGCCCCTTCGTCGTGCCCAGAAGATCCGTGATATAGTCGATATAGCGAAGCTCTGCACTGCCGTTGATGAACACCTGGCAGAGCTTTCCTGCTGCGTGGATCTTTTGGTAAATGTCGGGCCATTTGTCAAGGCCCGGGGCGCCGGCGCCGTTGATCCACTGTACGCCGTCCAGTTCCGGAACCGTCAGAACCAGGTCCAGGTGGCGGACTGCATCGGGGCCGTCCAGATGGTAGATGGTCCGGGGGATCATCCGGCATTCCTTCTGCAGGATGGGCAGGTAAAACTCTTCATACATGGAAGGGCCGATCATGGCGGAGAAGTCATTCTGCAGCACAAAATAAGGCTTTTGGGACAGCATGGTGGCCCAGCAGGTATAGCCGGGGATCCGGTCCGGGTCGATGGCGTCCAGGAACATCCGGTAAGCGTTCTTAAACTGTTCGTGGATATTTTCACAGGCTTCCTGTACATCCTCCGATTCCAGGCACAGCTCCAGAAGCAGCGGATTGGAGTCCCTGAGGGAAGCGACGATATCCATTACGCCGCCGAAATCGGGAAGACCGACGGCGATGCTCCCTGCAAAATGATCCTGCACCGCCCGGGTGAGGGCAAGGGAGCGCTGCAGCAGAGGATTATCTTCCTGCAGGCGGATCTTTTTGATCTCTTCCAGGGAGGGGCAGAGTTTTTTGAACCATACGGTGCCCTGCTTATGGTCGATCCCGAATTCCTGTCCCAGGAAGCCGCCCAGGATCCCGGTGGGGCGCATATAGAAGACCGGGATAGCGTCTCCCAGATACTCCAGCCGGTCGTAGGCGTCTTCGATGATCTGCGGGACATCGGATACCGGCAGGGAAAAATCGTACATCGCGTCCAGGATCACCTTTCGGTAATTGGAGGCGAAGAAATCACCGCCCTCCCCGTCCGTATGTTCCAGGGTGACCTGTATGATGGGCCGTTTAAGAGAGCCTTCCCACCAGTCTTCAAAAATCTGCTGCAGGGCAGAAAAGCGTTCTTTTTCAAATTTCATAGATCATTCTCCCTCGTCCGGAAACAACCGGGTTAAGGTCTCTTTCAGGAAAGCCGCGGCTTCATAGATCTCGTCCGCCTTATCCTTGATCTCGTGCTCGATGGTGAGGAAACCGTCATAGCCAGTTTCTTTCAACAAAGTCAGATATTCGTCCCAGCGAACGGAACCCTGCCCCAGAGGCGTTTCTTCACAGATGCCGGCCTGCTGCATCCATTCCAGATCCCCTTCCGCAAATTTGTGATAGAAGAATTCCGGCGTTACCTTGACGCGGTTCACGCCGTCCTTGGCATGGGTATGAACGATCTTATCGGACAGCACGCGCACTGCGTTCAGTTCGTCGTCCGCTCCCACCATGACAAAATTGGCAGGGTCAAAGTTCACCCCGATGCCGGGGCCGCAGTCTTCAATGTACCGGCGAAGGACCGCCGCGCTGTCAGGCCCTGTTTCGATCGCCAGGGTCAGCCCCAAAGGCGAAAGGAAAGCGCCGATCTCCCGGCCGGCGGAAAGCATGACCTGATAAACGGGATCTTCCGGATCTTCCGGGACCACGCCGATGTGGGTCGTCAGGACTTTGCAGTCAAGCTTTAGAGCCATCTCAGCGCATTTTTTCAGATACAGGATCTTCTCCGGATTATCTTCAGCCCGTTCCAGCCCGTAGCCGCCCAGCTCGCAGCATAAAGCGGCGATCTCCTGATGATGCTCCTCGGCGGTTTTCTTTACCTGCTGTATGAATTCGGCCGATGCGGTCCGGGGGTCAAAGTCCCCCGCTGCGTACAGCTGCACACCCTGAGCGCCGCATTTTTCGGATTCGATGATCCCCGGAAGGATCCCGACGCCAAACCAGTCAGCCAGTGTTCCGATCTTAAACATAGGATGTTCACCTCCTGTCCTAAGCCAGTATATAGGAAAACCATCGGAAAAACAATCTCGGCCGAACAAAACTTTGCAAAGATTTGCAAATCTGCGCAAATTCAATTGAGAAACCATAAGAGTTGGGATATAATTATCTGCAGCAGTGAAAACGAAGGAGAAAGATTGTGAGGTGCAGTATGAGAACAGCACAGGAGATCAAACAGATCCTGGAAGAGGCGATTCTTCCCATGAAACCGGGGAAAAAGGATTACCGGATCGGCTGTATCGGATCCGGATTCATTATGAAGGACTGCCACCTGGTCTCTTACCGCGGCGCCGGATTTAACCCGGCGGCGATCGCATCCAGGACCAGAGCCCATGCCCAGGAAGTGGCGGAACGGCATCACATCGAAACCGTGTACGACACCTGGCAGGAACTGGTGAAAGATGAATCCCTTGAGATCATCGACATCGCCTATCCGCCGGATCTGCAGCCGGGCATTGTGGAAGAGGCTGTGAAAAATCCCAATGTGAAAGGGATCCTCTGCCAGAAACCTTTGGCTATGGATCTTGCGGGAGCCAGAAAGATCGCCGATCTGGGAGATCAGTACGGCAAGAAGATCGCGGTCAATTCCAACATGCGCTATGACCAGTCCATGAGGGCCCTGAAAAAGCTGCTGGACATGAAAGAGCTGGGAGAGGTGGTCCTGGCTACCATTGAGATGCGGGCGATCCCCCACTGGCAGACCTTCCTGACGGAATACGACAAACTGGAGATCTTCGGGATGGGGATCCACCATGTGGATATCTTCCGGTATCTGCTGGGCGATCCGGAGCGCATCACCTGCGTCTGCAGGACGGATCCCAGGTCAAAGTTCCCGCATGTGGACGGGATCACGCAGTATACCTACAGCTATGCGGACGGTAGAATGGCCACCAGCCTGGATGATGTCTGGGCATGGCCGGAGGATCCGTGCGAAAAAGACATCTATATCAAATGGAGAGTGGAAGGGACCGAAGGCATGGCAGAAGGGACCATCGGCTGGCCGTATTATCCGGAGCCGGTGCCCAGCACCCTCCGGTTTACATCCCGGAATTATCCGCATCAGTGGATCGAGCCGAAATGGGACAAAGTCTGGTTTCCGGATGCCTTTGAAGGCACTATGGCCAGTTTAATGTGCGCTATCGAAAAAGACGAGGAACCGGAGATCTCCGCCAGGGATAACATTAAGACCATTGCCTGCGTGGAGGCGTGCTATCTGTCTATCCGGGAGAAGAGGAGCGTTTTGCTGGAGGAAGTATTGAAGGGGGAAAACATATGATCAGCACAGGTATTTTCACAGGATATTATCCATATACGCTGGACGAGACGATCCGGCGGATCAAGGCGTCGGATTTCAGCTGCGTGCAGCTGGATGTGTCCTTCAAGGACCTGGACGCCACGAAGGAGCCGCTGACAAAAGAGAAGGCGCATCTGATCCGGGACAAATTCCGGGACGCCAATCTTCCGATCATTGCGGTGTCCGGCTATACCAATTTCATCCATCCGGATCCGGAGAAGAGAAAGGAAAACATCGATTTCCTGAAAATGATGATCCGGTACGCCAGGGATCTGGGGTGTCCCTATGTCGCCAGCGAGACAGGAACGTACAACCTGGAGAGCGACTGGGTATGGCATGAGAAAAACGCGGATCCGGCGGTCTTTGACGAGACCATTAAGATCATCAAAGAGATCGCGGCATATGCCTATGACAACGGGGCAATCTTTATCGTAGAAAACTACGTGAACAATGTGATCGGCAGCGTAGAGCAGATCCTTCGCATGTTCGACGAAGTCGGAACGAAAGGCCTGGGACTTCTTTGCGATCCCACCAACTATTTTGATGATGCGCATTTTGCCGACATCGACGGAACGCTTCAGGAGATCTTCGCAAAACTGTCGCCCTACATGACTATTGCCCACGCCAAGGACATCAAGAAGGCTGTCGATACCGGGGAGAAGCACGCGGACATCGATGCAGATGCATCCCATTCCTTCCGGGGTTCCGGAAGCATCGAACTGCCGGCGGCCGGACTGGGCGATCTGAACTATGATCTGTACGTGAAGCTCCTGGCAAAGGATCATCCCAATATCCCGCTGATCATCGAGCATCTGGATGAGGGAGATATCGAACGGGCCAAGCATTTCGTGGACGGCGTCCTGAAAAAGGCGGGCGTATAAGGAGAAACATCATGATCGCATCTGCAAGAAATGCCTATATCCTGAAAAGGCTGGAAGAGACAGGGATCATAGATTATAAAAGCATCGCGAAGGAGCTGGATGTTTCCGAGGCTACGGTGCGGCGGGATTTTGAAAAGCTGGAAAAAAACGGCCAGTTAAGAAGAGTCCAGGGCGGCGCGGTCAAAAACGATGAGATGATCGTCGGGGAGCTGTCCATGCTGGCCAAGAATAACGTCAACGCAGAGGAGAAGCAGAACGTTGCATATGCGGCTGCCCAGGAGGTGCAGGACGGAGAGAGCATTTATCTGGACTGCGGGACCAGCATTGCGCCGCTGGCGCAGATCCTGCTGAAAAAGAAGGTCCATATCGTGACCAACAACAGCCTGATCCTTCCCTACATCACACAGCAGGCGGCAGCAGATGTCTTTTTGCTAGGGGGACGGTTCAGCCCGGCGGACCAGATGGTCACCGGACCGCTGACGGAAAACACATTGTCCACCTTTACCTTCAACCGATGTTTCATCGGCTGCATGGGACTGGATCTTACCAAAAAGGCGGTCTATGTGACGGATATGGAATGTCTGGCCCTGAAGAAGATGGCGATGCGCAATTCGGAAAAAACGTATCTTCTGCTGGACGCTTCCAAGGAAAACAAGAAAGGTCCTTTCCGTCTGGCGGAGTATACGGACTTCGACGTGGTCTATGTCAACAAGGGAGAACACCGGAAAAAATATCCGGACAATTTTATTGTCGTATAAAAGCGGGGACTGGATGTGTTAGAGGTAAAGGATCTAGTAAAAAAATACGGGGATAAGACCGCCATAGACGGCCTCAGCTTTCACATTGACAGTGGGGAGGTCGTGGGACTCCTGGGCCTTAACGGTGCAGGAAAA
>JAFRKZ010000047.1 GCA_017431485.1 Parasporobacterium sp.
ATCCCTGCGTTTCGGTAGTATTCCTTCATGGCAGATTTATGCTTGATCTTTGCCATATCCGGCGTTTTCAGACCGGTTGTGACATTAAAATCCGTACGAAGGGCCGCATCCAGTTCCAGCCAGTACTCATTGTTGCTCTCGATCCAATCGATCTTGCCGTACCGTCCCGTAAAATACCCTACCGCCCGCAGGACCTCATCATAGTTTTCCAGAGAGTCTACTCTGTAGTATTCGGTCAGACAGTATTTCAGATCCTCGTGCAGATCGTCATAAGGCGCGTCTCCGACTCCCAGGACATTGACACCGTTCTCATGCAGGCGCACGCAGAAAAAGCGAAATGCTTCCGGGAAATTGGGGGAAATATACACAAAATTCATAGCAGGCCTCCCTCGTCTGATTTTGGAAAAATTATAGTCTTCCTCATTTTATAATGCAAGATTTTCTCTTTTCTGTTATTCTATTGGCATCAGAACAGCCGCCGACAGCATAAGCAGAACGGAAAGGATAAAAGGATATGGATAAACGTTATTTCAGGAAATACAGCAATTGTCTCGGAAGGGATATGGAATTCAATGTGTACGGCTGGTCCGGAAAGCCCGTGCTGGTGTTTCCCTGCCAGGGCGGACGGTTTTATGACTGGGAAGGATTCGACATGCTGGAAACTCTGGATGATTTCCTGAGTACGGGCCAGATCCAGCTGTTTTGTGTTGACACCATTGACAATGAAACCCTGGCCAATCCTTCCGGCAATCCCTATGACCGCATCCGGCTTCATGAAGCATGGTACAACTATGTGATGGAGGAAGTTCTCCCTCATGCCCGGGAGATCAACGGTACCGGACGGAAATTCCTTACCACAGGTTTCTCCATGGGCGCTTACCATGCTGCCAATTTCTTTTTCCGCCGGCCGGATGTCTTTGACAGCGTGATCGCTCTTTCAGGGCTCTATGATACCTCAAGTATGTACGGCGGCTATATGGACGAAGTCGTTTATCGGAACGATCCCTGTGCAAGTCTCTCCAACCTGCCTTCCGACCATCCGTATATGGAACTGTTTCGGGAAAGCCGGATCATCGTTTGCGTCGGCCAGGGTGCCTGGGAAGAACCTCTGATCGAGGGAACCAGAAGGCTGGAGGATGTCCTTCGTTCCAAAGGCATTGACGCCTGGATCGATTACTGGGGATATGATGTCAACCACGACTGGCCCTGGTGGAAAAAACAGATCCGTTATTTCCTTCCTTACGTTCTGTAATGAGGTGAAATGGAATGTATCAGATTTTTGTGGTGGAAGATGAGCTCCTGATCAGGCAGAGCATCCGCAACACAATTGAACAGATGCAGGGACCATTCTCTTTCTGCGGCGAAGCATCCGACGGAGAAATGGCACTTTCCATCATGCAGGATCTCATGCCGGACATCCTGATCACAGACATCCGTATGCCGTTCCTGGACGGATTCGGCCTGATACGGCATGCCAAATCCATGATGCCCTGGCTGAAAGTCGTCATCATCAGCGGTTACGGCGATTTCGAATATGCACAGAAAGCGATCACCCTGGGAGTCGATCAGTATCTGCTCAAGCCTGTCCGCCCGGCGGAACTCACCCGGGTCATAGAAGAGATCGCATCCCAGATCGAAAAAGAGAAATCCGCTGCAAATGTACCCGACGGGTTTGATATGGATGAAGTCAGGCAAGCCCTTTTGAAGCATTTCACCCAGCAGCTTTTATACGGAGGCACCGATATCGGTACCCTGCTGGAACAAGCCCGCAGGCTGGATCAGGATATCGTTCGTTCTTATTACCAGGTCAGTATCTGTCAGCTGGATGCCCAGGTTCCGGACCGAAACCTTCTTGTCAGCACCATCCAGCACGTTCTCTCCGGCCTGGACCAGGTCCTTTACTATTTCAATGCAGCTGATCAGCTGACACTCCTTCTGTGTGATAATGATGAACAGAACCTGATCGAACGGACGTATCAGACGATCCAGATCCTGAAGCACGAACTGAAAGATCTCTGCCCGGTGATCACGGCGGTGATCGGCAATACTGTTCAGAGACTAGGGGCCATTGCAGGATCCCATAAAAATGCCATCGGCCTGATGAAGCGGATCGCCGGGATCTGTGCAGGTCAGGTGGTCAACGCCAATGACACCGCCCAGATCACCACGGATATCATTCAGTTTACCGGTCCTCTCAAAGAAGAATTTCTGCAGAAGATCTCCTTTTCGTCCGTTTCGGATGTTCCGGAACTGATGCAGGATCTGCTTTCCGGAGAAGACAGCGAACAGTTCGGAAGCACACTGGTGCGCTGCAATACCCTTGTTTCTTTATTAAAACTGGCGGTAAACTCGGTTTCCGACAATTCCGGAAAAGAAAAAAAAGGCGCTGCTGAACGCCTCAGTGAAAAATACGATGTGTTTTCTGCTTCCGGCAGTTATGACTCCTTCCGGAAAACGGCAGAAGAACTCCTGAAAGAAACCTTATCTGCCAAATCCCTGAAATCCGAAACAGATAAATACCGGCATATTATCGCTGCTGCCGAATCCTATGCCAGAGAACATTTCAACGACCCCAACATCTCACTCCTTACGGTTTCCCGTCACATCGGGATGAGCGCTGCCCATTTCAGCACTGTCTTTTCCCAGCATGAAGGGCGTACTTTTATCAGCTATCTGACTACCCTGAGGATCGAGCGGGCCAAGGAACTGCTCTCCTCTACAAACATGAAGCTTTCGGATATTGCTCTGGAAGTCGGGTACAATGAGCCGAACTATTTCAGCCATGTGTTCCGAAAAGCAGAAGGCATGACGCCGAAAGAGTACCGCATCCGGGAAAGCGGTCAATAACCTCTGCTTTCGATCACTTCTTCCGCCAGGTTGGAGATATCAAAGGAAACCTCTTCCACATAAGTGAATTTCAGCGGAGTCTCGCCTCTTTCCAGCTGTTCAATGATCGCCTGCACACGGGGACCATGCAAAGGATTACATTCCACGTCGTAATTGATCTCCCCATCCAGGATCAGGTGCAGCGCATGATTACTGGCATCGAAGGAAATAATGGTCACATCTTCTCCCGGCTTTATCCCGGCGGTTTTCAGCGCATCGATCGCCCCGTATGCCATATTATCGTTTTCCGAATAGATCACATTGAATCCGATCTCTTTTGCCAGGACTTTTTCCACCAGTTCCTGTCCTTTTGCCTGGGTAAAGTCCCCTGACTCCCGAAAGACCAGCTGCCAGTCTTCATGGGATCCGATCCCTGCATCAAGCCCCTTCGTTCTTCCGATCTGGGCAGATGATCCGATATTACCCTGCAAATGAACGATCCGCAGCGGTCCTTTCAGATGGTCCTCCATCCATTCCACTGCTTTATCCCCTTCCTTACGGAAATCGGAACCGATCCAGCAGGTGAAAAGATCCAGATCCGATGTCTCGATCATCCGGTCCACGATGATCACCGGGATGCCTGCTTCCTTCGCTTCTGCCAGCACCGTGTCCCATCCGGTTTCCGTCGTCGGCGCAAGTACGATATAATCCACTCCCTGATTGATGAAATTACGGATCGCCGTGATCTGTTTCTGCTGTTTCTGCTGCGCGTCTTCCAGGATCAGACGATATCCGTTCTCCACGGACAGGGCTTTCTCCATACTGATCGTATTGGCATTTCTCCAGTCACTTTCCGCTCCCACCTGGGAGAACCCGACCACAATGAGGTCCTGTTCCTCCACTGTTACAGAAGGGGCTTTGGGAGAGCACCCGCCAAGGAGTATAGCCAGTATGATACTGATGATGGCTGCAACGATCTTTTTCATGGCTGCAATTCCTCCTTCTGGATCCCGACAACGCCTTCCGCCGGGAGACGGACCGTAACCGTCGTTCCCTCTCCCAGCTCGCTTTCAAAATGAAATCCGTATCCTTCTCCGCAGTACAGCCGGATACGCTGGTAAACATTCTTAAGGCCGAGCCCTCTGTGATGCTCCTGATAGATCCCGACCTGCAGTTCCTTCAGATGCTCCGGCTCTATGCCGGCTCCGTTGTCCTGCACCTTCAGCAGAATATCGCTGCCTTCTTTTTCTCCGGTGATTTTGATCATCCCTCTTCCCCGTTTGTTCTTGATCCCATGATAAAGAGCGTTTTCGATCAGGGGCTGCAATATCAGCTTCGGCACCATGCAGTCTTCGATCTCCTCCGGAATACTGATCTGATAGGTCATGATATCGCTGTACCGGATCTGCTGGATCTCCAGGTAACTGGTAGCCTGCGCCACTTCAGCCCGCAGCGGGATGATGTCTCTGCCGTCGCTTAAGGAATTGCGAAAAAATGTGGACAGTGCCGTCACCATGGTGACAACGTCCTCCTCCCGTTCGGACTCTGCCAGGATCGCGATGGAATCCAGGGTATTATAAAGAAAATGAGGATTGATCTGCGCCAGTAAAAGTTCCAGCTCCGCCCGATGGAGCGACTTCTGGTCTTCGATCCTCTTTTCCATCAGTTCCTCGATCTGTCCTGCCATGACATCGAAATTCCGGTCCAGGGTCTGCAGCTCCGTGATATCCGTCTCAACCGGGTGGCTTGAAAAATCATTTGCCCCGAACCGCTGCGCCTTTTCCGACATTTCCCGGATCGGGTCGGTAATGGACCTGGCCAGGCGGCGGGAATACCCCAGGGTCAGGACTGTCAGCAATATCAGGATCACCACGGAAATGATGACCAGCAACATACTCTGCATGCTGATGACATTTTTCAGTCTGGAAAGTTCCCGGACCTCGTCATCGATAAAGTCATGCATATAAGTCTCGATCAGGACGGTAAGGCCGGTCTCCCCGCTGATATTCCGTTCCAGCAGCTCCATCCTTTTATCATAGGACGGCGTGTCAGCAATCTCAATCATGTAGGTGCGCAGATTGGCGCACATATCCAGCATGCACTTTGCCCGCCATTTATTATCCGGAAGCGATGTGGCCTCTTCCAACCGGGCAATGACGTCCTCAGCCTGGTCCAGTTCCGTCGTGGGAAGTTCATCCCTGGAGGTTTCGCTTCTGGGACGGATCACATGATTGTACATGGCGAGGTCCAGAGTGTTTTTAAATTCCTGATTGAATTCCGCTGCTGTATTGGCGCACTGAAGAGCTCCTTCATACCTGCTGTTGACCGCAACCAGCATCAGAGCCGAAAGGAGAACGATAAAGATCATGGAAAGCGAAACGATCAGGAGCAGACGCCGTATCTGCTGCCGGATCGTTCGTTCATGCGTTTTGCTCTTCCTACTGTTCATCGGTCTGTTTACCCCGCGGACGATATGATTTCGAGAGCAGTATAGCACATATCCCTGACAGGGCAGGAAGAAAACCGTCTATTTCAAAAAATATTTTCAGAAATCAAAAAAAAATGTCAGTATTGTATGTTCTGCCCGTCCTGTACAAAAATATTTTTCAGAAATTCCAAAAGATACTGAATGTTTTGTTTTCATTCCCGCCATATAATGCAACCATTAAGAGAGTCGTTTGACTACATACAACACAAGGAGGTATTGCAATGAAAAAATTAATTGGTTTACTGCTTACTCTTGCCATGGTGCTGACAATGGCAATGGTCGCATTTGCTGACGGCGAAGCCATTAAAGTGGGTGTCGTAAACAACCCGCCTTCAGAATCCGGCTACCGTGAAGCAAACGTGAATGACTTCATCAATGTTTTCTCTGAGGAGAACGGCTATGATGCAAGTTTTTACTACAGCATCAAGAACGATGAGCAGTTAAGCGCAGCCCGTCAGTTCATCACCGACGGCGTTGACTACCTGCTGATCTCCGCTGCTGAGACCACCGGCTGGGATTCCGTTCTGAAAGATGCACAGGAAGCCGGCATCGGCGTGTTCCTGTTCGACAGAATGATCGAATGCGATCCGGAACTGTTCGAGGCTGCTGTTGTATCCGATATGGCAATGGAAGGCGAGACCGCTGTTAACTGGCTGTTGGATCAGAAACTGGATGAGTACAACATCATCCACATCCAGGGTGCTATGGGAAGCGATGCACAGCTGGGACGTACCGGAGCTCTGGATGCACAGTTTGAAGCTGGCACCATGAAGAAAGTTGTTCAGCAGACCGCTACATGGGATGAGGCAGAAGCTAAGAAGATCGTAGAGTCTGTGATCAACTCCAAAGAGCCCTTCAATGTCATCTACGCAGAGAACGATGGTATGGCAAAAGGCGCTGTTGCAGCTCTTGACGAAGCAGGCATCACCCACGGCGTTGACAAAGACGTTATCGTAATGGGATTTGACTGCAATAAATGGGCACTCAGAGAACTGCTGGCAGGCAACTGGAACTATGATGGACAGTGCAGCCCGTTCCAGGCACAGGTGATCAGCGACATGATCCAGAAACTGGAAGCCGGCGAAGCGATCGAAGGCCTGAACGATCAGAAGCAGATCATTTCTGTAGAAAAAGGTTTCGATGCTCGTGAGATCACAGAAGATGATATTGCAACCTATGGTCTTGGCGAATAATCAGAAGAACTGATCGCACAGAAGTTGTGAACCGAACAAAGCGGTGCGGAACAAGTGGACAGGATCCGCGTTCCGCACCGCTTTTTAGCAATCGGACAGGAGATGATCGGATGGAAAAAGAAATAGTTTTAACCATGCGTGGAATATATAAGTCCTTTCCCAATGTAAAAGCCCTGCAAAATATAGACTTTACTCTCCGGAAGGGAGAGATCCATGCACTGATGGGGGAAAACGGTGCAGGAAAATCCACCCTGATCAAAGTGCTGACCGGCGTCTATACAAAAGATGAAGGCGAGATCCGTATTGACGGGATCAATGACCCGATCACCGTCCGTTCTCCGCAGGAAGCGCAGAATTACGGGATCAGCACGGTTTATCAGGAAGTGACGCTTTGTCCTAATCTGACTGTGGCGGAGAATATGTTCATCGGCCGCGGAAACGGCAAAGTTGTAAAATGGAAAGAAATGGAGAAGCAAGCCGGCGCTCTGCTGGAAAGTCTCGGGATCCCCGCAAGACCAAAGCAGCAGCTGGGAAGCTGTTCCCTGGCGGTGCAGCAGATGGTGGCCATTGCCAGGGCAGTCGATACCGACTGCAAAGTCCTGATCCTGGATGAACCCACCTCTTCTCTTGACGATAAAGAAGTTGCCATGCTGTTCTCCCTGATGAGGGATCTGAAAGACCGGGGCGTCGGGATCATCTTTGTGACCCATTTCCTGGAACAGGTCTATGAAGTCAGTGACAGGATCACGGTCCTTCGGAACGGAGAACTGGTGGGGGAATATGAGATCGAAAAACTGCCGCAGGTAGAACTGGTCGCCAAGATGATGGGCAAGGAACTGGAAAGCCTGTCCGTGATCAAGAAGGACTCTGCTGCGGCGTCTGCGAAAAAAGAGCCCCTGTATGAAGCAAAGGATCTTTCCAGTTCCGAAACCAAACCATTTGACTTCCGTATCGCAAAAGGCGAAGTCAATGGTTTCACAGGGCTTCTGGGATCCGGCAGAAGCGAAAGCGTCCGCGCCATCTATGGTGCTGACCGGGTAACCGGCGGTTCTGTGACGATGAACGGAAAACCGGTAAAGATCACCAGCCCGAAACAGGCTATGAAACAAGGGATTGGTTATCTTCCGGAAAACAGAAGACGAGACGGCATTATCGCCGACCTGTCTGTCAGAGACAATATCATCCTGGCCCTGCAGGTCATGAAAGGGTTCTTCCACCCCTTCTCCAAAGCACAGGCCGAAGCATTTGCCGACGAATATATCAAAGCGCTGGATATCAAGACGGCTTCTTCCGATACCCCGATCAAGTCCCTGTCCGGCGGAAACCAGCAGAAGGTGATCCTGGCCAGATGGCTCCTGACCCATCCCCAGTACCTGATCCTGGATGAACCTACCCGGGGGATCGATGTCGGTACCAAAACAGAGATCCAGAAGCTGGTCCTGAAGCTGGCGGAGGAAGGCATGAGCATCACCTTTATCTCTTCTGAGATCGAAGAGATGCTGCGTACCTGTTCCCGGCTGATCGTCATGAGAGACCGGAAGATCGTCGGGGAACTGACAGGCGATGACCTGACCCAGGATCATGTCATGCTTACGATTGCGGGAGGTGATAAATAATGGAGAAGACGATGAAAAAGCAGTCGGGTTTTCTGACCAATTATTCCCAGCTCCTGATCCCCCTGATCGCTGTCGTACTGCTGGTCATTTTCAATCTGATCCGGGATCCTGGCTTCTTCTCTGTGGGAATTGCCGCCAATAATAACGGCTTCCCGGTGCTGCAGGGCAATCTCATCAGTATCCTGAACGGAGCCTCCGAACTGGTGATCCTTTCCATGGGAATGACGCTGGTAACCGCGGCTTCCGGCGGACAGGACATTTCTGTCGGTGCTCTGGCTGCCATTGCCGGTTCTGTCTTTGTCAAGGTCCTGAAGAGCGGTCCGATCACCGGTTGGTCCGTGATCGGCGGATTTGTTCTGTGCTGCGTTGTCGCCATGATCTTCGGTGCCTTTAACGGCACCCTGGTAGCCTGCTTCCGCATCCAGCCCATGATCGCCACTCTGATCTTGTTTACCTGCGGCCGCAGCGTTGCCTACTGGATCAACGGCGGTGCAACGCCTACCGTGGAAAGCCCGATCATTACTGCCATCGGCAGCTTTATCCCGGGGATCCCCATCCCCACGCCGATCCTGATCGTAGTCGTTACCGGGATCATTTTTGCCCTGATCTTCCGTTTCACCAATCTGGGACTGTACATCCAGACCGTCGGCATCAATCAGGGAGCAGCCCGGCTGAACGGCATCAACTCGATCTGGATCAAACTGCTGGCATTCATTATCCTGGGAGCCTGCTGCTCTATTGCCGGCATGATCAATGTCAGCCGTCTTAGCCTGATCAATCATGAAACGATCCTGATCAATATTGAAATGGACGCCATCCTTGCCGTCGCCATCGGCGGAAACTCCCTGGGAGGAGGCAAATTCCGGATGGTCGGCTCCATTATCGGTGCGTATGCGATCCAGATGCTGACCATTACTCTTTACGCTATGAAGGTTCCTTCCACCGACGTAAAAGCCTACAAAGCGATCGTCATCATCATCCTGGTCGTGATGGGATCTCCTGTTGTGAAAGAAAAATTCGGCAGGTTCTGGAGTAATATGAAGAGGCACCGTCAGCGCACGGGCAGCCTGGCAGGAAAGGAGGCGCAGTCATGATGAAGTCAAACGTTTCCTATCCCGGGCAGAAGCGTAAGGAACCTATTTCCGATACCATGCTCCTGATGAGCATCACCATCGGCATTTTCGTTGTCATGTACGCCTTGGCAATGATCATCCTGAAGGGCGGCTTCCTGAAACCGCAGATGCTCTTTGACATGCTCAATGACAATGCCTACCTGATCATCATTTCCTGCTCCCTGACCATTGTCATGATCACCGGAAGCATCGACATCTCCGTCGGAAGCGTAACGGCTCTGGTAACCATGGTGGATGTCATGATCCTGAACGGTAATCTGCATCTGTTCGATGGCTTGCAAAAAGCCCTCGGCGTCGGTGAGGAATTCCGGATCGTATTTGCCGCCATCATGTCCCTGGCGATCGGTCTTGCCTTCGGCGTGGTGCAGGGCTACCTGATCGCCTACCTGGAGATCCAGCCCTTCATCATTACCCTGGCCGGTCTGTTCTTCGGAAGAGGCATGGTCACCATCATCAGTGTTGACCCGCAGAAGGCACCGCAGGATCTGATGGATATCCTGCAGAGCCGTATCAATATACCGTTTCTGGGATCTCCCAATAAAAAAGGCGTGATCATTCCCGCTCACATCGAGATCGGCGTTGTGATCGCCCTGGTGATCCTGATCCTGGTCTTTATCCTGCTCCGTAAATTCCGGCTCGGCAGAAACTTCTATGCTGTGGGCGGCAACATGCAGAGTGCCCTTATGCTCGGCGTCAATGTCCGCCGTACCCGTTTCCTGGCCCATATGCTCAGCGGCCTTCTTGCCGGTATCGCAGGCTTTGTCTTCATGATGCATGTAGGCGCCGGCAATGCCACCAATGCCACCGCATCGGAAATGAATGCCATCGCCACTTCCATCATCGGCGGTACACTGCTTACCGGCGGTGTCGGCAATGTCATCGGCACCATGTTCGGCGTCCTGACCCTGACCACGATCAAAGCCATCGTAGTTACCTCAGGTCTTCGGGATCCCTGGTGGCAGTCCATTACCACAGGCGCCATGCTGTGCTTCTTCATCCTTCTGCAGAGCGTCGTTCTTTCCAGGAGAGGAAGGGGCGGTTTCCATCTTCCGCCATGGCTGAAGAAAGCGGAAAAGAAAGAAGGAACGTAAAGCTGGCTGTCAGCTGCATGCGCCTGCGATCTCTGCTGCATCATTTGCAACGCTGTGCATGATTTTGAGGATGCGCCTGTAGCAGTTACGAGGCTGTGCATGATTTTTTGCAACAAAAACGAGGCTATGCATGATTTCAGCCCTTAAATTGGGGGCAAAATCATGCATAGCCTCAATTTCGTTGCACAGCATTTTCAAAAATCATGCATAGCCTCAATTTCGCTGCACAGCATCTGTTACATATCCCACAGCTCTTCCCATCCGCGTGCGCCTTCCCATAAGAAGACCTGGCCTTTGATCAGCCTGCAGTTCTTGTCTGCCAGACGGATCTGTTCCATTTCCTGCCTTGTCAGTGGATCGCCTGCAGCGGCCATAAGGTTGGCCTTCAGCTGTTCCTTCTTAACAGAAAACGGGATCGGGATCTGTCCCCTCTGGACTGCCCATTTCAGACAGATCACCGCAGGATGAACATGATGCCTTTCCGCGATCTCCAGGATCTCAGGCATTTGAAGGTCTGAGATATCGCCTGCCGTACGATCTCTTTCGGGTCTGGAAGGAGATCCCAAGGGACAGTATCCGATGGGCTGGATCCCGTGCCCTACGGCATACTCATACAGCTCCTGTTGTTGGAAAGAGGGATGGCATTCCATCTCCAGGGCAGCCGGCAGGATCCTGCAGTAAGGAAGCACCGCCTCCAGTTTTCTGACGGTCATGTTGGACATGCCGATGTACCTGGCCAGCCCTTCGTCCACCAGTTCCTCACACTGCCTCCAGGTATTCACAAATTCATCCACGCTGAAAGGTCTGGAATCCGGGTTGCGGGAATCTCCGCTGCATCCCGGTGCATGATAATTCGGGAACGGCCAGTGCACGAAATACAGATCGATCCTGTCAAGCTGAAGATCCCGAAGACTCTTCTCGCAGGATTCCCGCACATGTTCGTGCATGTCGTTCCACACTTTAGACGTGATAAACAGATCGTCTCTCTTTATAATCTCCTGCGCCTCCGCCCGTAAGATACTTTTTCCGATCAGATCTTCATTTTGATAGACAGAAGCGCAGTCGATTATCCTGTAACCAATGCGGATGCCTTCATATACTGCCTCCGCGATCTCCTCCGGTCCGTATTTATCGGAGCCGAAGGTTCCAAGCCCCATACAGGGGATCTCTTCTCCCGAAAACAAGGTCCGTTTCGGGATACTGCTGATATCAATCTCTGTTTGCATTCTATTCTCCCGTTCAGTCCGGAAATACCACTGCTACCTTGCCGCAGTTTCCGGAAGCCATCAGGGCGTAAGCCTTATCAGCTTCTTCCAACGGGAATTCATGTGTGATCAGGTCTTCCGGATGGATATTCCAACGTACCAGGCGCTCCACCAGTTCTTCCATCTTCCACAGGGATGTGACCCAGGAACCGTAAATGGATTTCTGGTCATGGATGATGTCCGGGCTCGGAAGAAAACTGCAGGTTCCGCCTTCTCCTACAAACGCCACTTTTCCCCATTGTCTGGTGCCGCGGATCGCCAGCTGTCTTCCCGCATCGCTTGCGCTGGCGTCGATAGCCCGCTCCGCTCCTTTGCCGCCGGTCACTTCCCGGATCTTATCCAGGGTATCCTCGCCCGGTTTGAAAATATGATCCGCCAGATGAAGCCTTTTCGCCAGCTCGATCCGGTAGTCGTTCGTCTCCACACCGATCAGCAGGTTTGCCCCCATGGCCCGGGACAGCATCAGCGCCGCCAGACCTACAGGCCCAAGTCCTGTTACCAGTACGGCATCATTGCCGCAGACACCGATCTTTTCGAGTGCTTCATAAACCGTTCCAAAGCCGCAGGCAACCTGGGCTCCGTCTTTATAGG
This sequence comes from Parasporobacterium sp., assembly GCA_017431485.1. Lineage (GTDB taxonomy): Bacteria > Bacillota > Clostridia > Lachnospirales > Lachnospiraceae > RGIG5612. The sequence goes on from JAFRKZ010000047.1 coordinate 12,204, forward strand.
ACAGTTCATCCGGAAGTTCGATCAGGTCTTTTTCATCCGCCAGGATATATGGTGCCATGCCGCCGTTTCTCTGCCATCCGTAAGCCTGCCGGTATATGCTCTTGCAGGAGATATAGTATCCTCTGCGGCAGTCATTGCAGACACCGCAGCCGGAAATATGATAGACCACAACCCGGTCTCCCTTTTTGAACCGTTTTAATCCATCTCCTTCTTCCACAATGATCCCGCAGGGTTCGTGTCCTGCGATCAGCCCCGGCACATACCCTTCCGGGCCTCTGCCGACATGTTCTCGGTAGATACAGCGGATATCGCTTCCGCAGATCGTGGTAGCTTTCGTTTTGATCAGGACCTGTCCGTGTCCCGGTTTCGGGATCTCAAAATCCTTCAGTTCCACCGTACTGTTTCCGGGCAGGATCGCCCCTTTCATGTACCTCTGATCCGCCATGATAATGCCTCCGTGCAGAATTACTGTATTTATAATAGAATATTGGATTCTTCAAATAATAATAAGAGATTTTTTTGACAATTCTGTTCTTCACATGTCGTCTAATCGCAACTTTCAATTGACATCTTTGTATTTTTGTTGGTACAATCTTGAAGGCAGGACCGTATCTATGGCGGGGGGAAGGACTTGAATAAGACATATTCCAATCTGGATATTCAGTTTATGGTCAGCGGGGTTCAATTTAAGGCGCTGAACATTGCTTTTGAGCGTTTTGAGCATTCGGTCCCAAGACACAGTCACGGAGCCCGCAGTTATGAGATCCATTATATTCCCATCGGTTTCGGGACAGTGGAAATAGGCGAAAAGGAATATGAGATCATTCCCGACACTGTTTATATGACCGGACCTTATGTGGATCAC
>JAFRKZ010000048.1 GCA_017431485.1 Parasporobacterium sp.
TATACATCGCTTCTATTCCTGCCTTCTGCGCGGGTTTCCTCCTGTCTGCTGTCTGTTACAGAGGGTTTTCATTCAGGTTCTTCTTCATGACAGAGATTGCATTTCCGTGGATCTTCCCGAAGATCTTCTTGTCTTTTTCCGACAGTTCATTCTCCGGGATCCGGATCGTCCTGTCCTCCTGAGAAGAACGGATACTGGCAAATACCGCCCTCATGGCAGCAAGAACGCTTTCTCCCGAGATCTCGGGCTCGTGACCATTTTCCAGAGCATCAATAAAGGAATCGATAATACCCGATTTGGTCTGGTTTTCATTGGTCTGGATCTTTTCGGTATCATAGTAGGCATGGTCTCCGTCCCGGTCGATCACCGTTATGGCGAATTGCGGATGCTCGTAGATCCTCATGATCCCCTCGGTCCCGTAGAACACCGTAGAATTCTGTTCCTCTCCATAATAGGTCCAACTGGCTGTCAGGGTACCCATGATACCGTTATCCATCTTAAAAATGCAGTAAGCATTGTCGTCCACACTGATGGGATTGCCCTGTGCATCCAGCTTATCCAGAGTTACCAGTTTACAGGTCGTTTCTATGATCTTCCGGTGAAGCAGGAACTGCACCAGGTCGATCTTATGGATCCCAAGGTCTGCCAGGACGCCCATAGCGGATTTTGATTTTTCAAAAAACCAGGGCGAGCCGCTCTTGTCGACACTCCAGCCTTCCGGACCTCCGTGTCCGAAACATGTCGTAAACGTGATCACGTCTCCGATGACCCCCTGCGTCAGCAGTTTCCTGGCTTTGATATGAGCTTTGGTAAGACGCTGGTTCTGCCCGATCATCAGGTATTTTCCGTTCTTTTTTGCCGCTTCCACCATGGCAATGCATTCTTCCAGGCTGACTGCCATCGGTTTTTCACAAAGAACATGTTTGCCGGCATTCAAAGCCTGGATCGTTACCTTTGCATGCAGGGTATTGATCACGCAGACACTGACGGCATCGATCTCCGGATCCGCCAGCATGTCCTCGATCGAATCATAGACTTTACCACCGTACATTTCAGCCAGGCCGCCGGCCCGCTCTCTGTTCAGATCATAATAGCCGATGATCTTCGCGTCTTTATTGTCCAGATATTCCGGAATATGTCTTGTTTGTGCGATTTTTCCGCAGCCGATGAGTCCTATTCTTTGCATACTGTCCCTCTTGATCTTTCAGTCTCTGTATAATGATGTGATCCTGTCAGTTTTGTTATCGTATCATCATCACTTTTTTTTCTCAAGCAGAATATATAACTGTAAGATGCGATGGACAGAAGCCAACAGACCGGCGGACGTTCTGAACATCCGCCGGTCTGCTTTTCATGAAAAAGAATCCTGCTATTCCACCTTAACCCAGGCTCCCGTTTCAGCCGATTTCAGAACAGCGTCGCATACTTTATCCAGCTGATAACCGATGCTGAAGGTCGTCGTCGGCTGTTTTTTGTCTGCGATCGCTTTCATAAACTCATACATTTCAATCGTTTTCAGCTCCCCGTAACCGATATTCATGCCCGGAATATTCCATGTCACATCTCCATGCGGATTTGCAGGACCGGTGTAGATCTTCAGGAATCCTCTTTCGCCGTCCTTATTATCCATGCCATAGCATACATTCAGTTCATTCAGACGTTCATAGCACCAGTTCAGAGATCCTCTGGTTCCGTGCACTTCCAGCGTGATAAAATTGTTACGGCCCCATGCCATACGGGTCGCTTCCACGGAACCGACCGCTCCGCTCTCGAACTTGCAGAGCATGGATACTTCATCGTCTACATCTACAGGCTCTTTTCTTGCGTCAGGCCCGAGTTTGACCGTACCCAGAAGGTCTACTCCGCCTTCCTGCACCGGGCGCTCCTTGATATAGGTTCTCACCATAGCAACCAGGTCAGTGATATTACCGGCCAGATACTGGGCAATATCGATCGCATGAGTGCCGACGTCTCCCAGCGTGCCGGAGCCTGCGGTTTTCTTCACAAAACGCCAGGACAGCGGAGAAGCCGGATCCGCAGACCAGCACTGCAGGTACTGGGTCCTTACATTTGTGATCTCACCCAGCCGTCCGGAGTCGATGATCTTCTTTGCCTCATCGATCGCCGGCACTCTTCTGTACTGATAACCGACCATGGAAATAATGCCTTTCTCTGCCGCTTCCTTCGCTGCATCATACATCAGCTTTGACTGCTCGGAAGTGGCAGCCATCGGTTTTTCACAGATGACATGTTTTCCTGCTTTCAGCATCGCTGCTGCCATCTCCGCATGCACATTGTTAGGTGTGCAGACACTTACGACCTCGATCTCCGGATCGTTCAGAATATCATGCCAGTCGGTACAGCATTTCTCAAATCCGAAACGTTCTTTGAAATCTTCCGCGATCTCCGGAACCACATCACAAACGGTCTTAAACACCGGAAAAAACGGGGCATCCGGGAAAAGTTTCGGTACATTGGAATAGGCCAGACAATGAGCCTTCCCCATAAAACCCGCACCAATCAGTCCAATATTCAGCTTTTTCATGATCATCCATCCTCCAATTCTTATTTATGATATCTATATTATCAATCTTTCTTCCTTCTCTGCGCCAGATTGCTGAGGGCGACGGCCGCAATAATGATCAGTCCGTTTACGATCTTCTGCTGTGCAGAAGTCAATCCGGCAAGGATCAGTGCATTGCTGATCATGCCCATCAGGATCGAACCCACTAATGCTCCGATCATGGAACCGGTTCCGCCTGCCATGGACGCGCCGCCCAGGACGACAGCTGCGATCACAGACATTTCATCACCATCACCAAAAGAATACCGGCCGGACTGCATTCTTCCCGCATAAAGGACCCCGGCAAATGCAGACAACGCACCGGAAAGCATAAACACATACATCTTGATACGATTGACCCGGATGCCGGAATAGCGGGCTGCAGTCTCATTTCCGCCGGTAGCCAGTGAATGCTTACCAAACGGTGTTTTATTGAAAACGATATATCCCAGTATGTAAAATACAAGCGTCCACAGGATCAGTACAGAGATCGGACCAATAAATCCGGTTCCGAATATCTGGTTGAACGTATTATTGCTGATCGGCACTGCTGCCGTATTCGTGATCCACATGGCAAGCCCTCTGACTGCCTGCATCATACCCAGCGTGGCCAGGAACGCCGGCAGGCGGAGCCTTGTGACCAGAAGGCCGTTGATGCATCCAATCCCGATGCCAAAGGCCAGACAGGCAAGCAATGCCAGGATAATACTATTGGTTTCCTGCAGGATCAGAGAAGCGATCATGGCACTCATAGCCGCATTGGAGCCGACAGTCAGATCGATCTGGCCGGCACCGAGGACGAATACTCCAGCCACTGCCATTACAGATACCATTGCTGTCTGCCGCAGGATATTCAACAGGTTGGTGGGGTTGGTGAATCCTTTCCGGCTCAGTATGATAGCAAAGAATACAAATACAATGACCAACACGATATAGACCATATACTTGCTTAATTGGATCTTTTTCTTATTTTCTTTGGATTGCATTCTGTAATTCCTCCTCCGTTCTGATGTCTTCTCTCTTTAATTCCCCGGTGATCCTGCCATCAAAGATTGTAATGATGTGATCACAGACTGCCATCATCTCAGCGATCTCTGATGATGCAAAGATCACACTTCCCCCATTATCTGCATATTTTCGTATGATCTTGATGATCTCACCCTTAGCGCCGATATCCACACCGGCTGTCGGTTCATCAAACATGAGGATCTTCGGATCGGAATTCAGCCATTTTGCTATAACGATCTTCTGCTGGTTTCCACCTGACAGGAGACTGATCTCATCATTCATATCATTGGTTTTTACACCCAGGTCATTTATATTATCACTGACGATACGATTGATCCTTTTATCATCATTAAATATCTTATGCTTTATCAGTTTGGCTGACACCGGAAGGATCGCATTTTCTCTGACCGAATGGATCAGGATCAGCCCTTCTCTTCTTCGGTTTTCCGGAACCAGTCCGAACCCTTTCTTTACTGCATCTGCCGGTGAATGGTTAACTATTTCTTTTCCATCTATCAGGATCTGTCCGCCCAACGGTTTCCTTATCCCGAACAGGGTCTCCATGATCTCAGTCCTGCCGCTTCCCATAAGGCCCGCCAGACCAAGGATCTCCCCTTTTTTCAGTGAAAACGAGACATCGTTCAGTTTTTCATTGATCTTCAGATTTTTTACTTCCAGCACATCCTGCCCGTTTTCATCATATGTTCTCGGGATCCATTCAAATTGATGCCCTGCATTGGCATCTCCCAGCATATATGCTATGATGTCTTCCATCTTTACGTCCGATGTATTCAGTGTGGTCACATTCTGTCCGTCCCTCAGGATACTCACACGGTCACAGATTTCCAGGATCTCATTCATACGATGGGAGATATAGACCATGGAAACCCCGTTTTCTTTCAGCTGACGGATGATCTGAAACAGTCTGGCAGTTTCAGAATCCGATAATGCAGCTGACGGTTCGTCAAAGACCAGTATCTTGACATCTTTGGAAACTGCTTTTGCGATCTCCACCATCTGCGTCATTCCGACGCTGAGATCCGAGACTCTGGTGTCCGGATCCAGTTCAAGACCCAGCTTTTCAAGCACTTCTTTTGTTTTGACCTTCATCGCGGCAACATCCCGGAAAGCGCCTTTTTTGATCTCGCTTCCAAGGAAGATATTTTCCATGATCGACAGGGTTGGAACCAGGGACATTTCCTGGAATATCATGGCAATCCCATTTGCTTTAGCATCATTGGTAGAATGGATCTCTTTGTTTTCTCCGTTTATGATGATCTCTCCGCTGTCTTTGGTATAAACACCGGTCATGATCTTCATCAGGGTGGATTTTCCGGCACCGTTTCCGCCTACCAAAGCATGGACTTCTGCCGGCAGAAGTTCAAAACTTACATCTTTTAATACTTTGACTGCTCCGAAGGATTTATTGATATTTTTCAATTCCAAAATGTATTGGCTCATTTTATCCTCGTTTCATTCATGGTGCTGTAAACATAAACCATCATAAATGCTGTCGCAGAAGGGCTGTATCGTGTAATCCCAGGATGTATCTTATCATACGTTCCCGGTATACAGACACAGCCCTCCATCATCTGCTATACTTGCATCATCTGAAAACTCAGGTTGAGTATTATTACTCTTTGTAAGCTTCTTTCAGCCAATCCGGAGCCTCGACATGATATACAGCAAAATAACCGTCCATAACATTGTCATGGCTTACAGGCTGCGCAGGAACCGCAACATATGCCGGGCACGCTTCGCCAAGAAGGGCAAGAGCAGCCAGTTTTGCTTCTGCAACACCCTGGTCATACGGAAGCTGTGCGCCGACGCCGGCGACAACACCTGCTGCGATCTCTTTTGCAATATTGTTGCCCAGGTCATTAGTAGCCAGAACGATCTGACCTTCCTTACCTGCTGCACGCACAGAAGAAAGTACTCCTTCCATCGGAACATCCCATGTTGCATAGATTCCGTCAATGTCAGGATACTGGATCAGGATCGCATCCGCCTGCTCGTTACATCCGTTCTCATCTGTGAATCCCTGCTCTGTTACGATCTCAATATCCGGGAAGTTCTCAGCAATGCCATCGCGGAAGCCCTGGTCACGCTGATTGGTAACAAAGAAATCTGCATCATAGAAAACCATACCGATCTTGCCCTTACCGCCAAGAGCTTCTCCCATGATTAGTGCGGAAGCATAGCCGTTGCCGTAGTTATCTGCGGAAACAACGCTGACATAGTCTTCACCGGCTGTCATGTTGATCGGACAGTTGTCCATGAAGACAATGGTTGCACCGGCTTCTGCCGCTCTCTTGTAAGCATCCGATGTTGCCGTTGCATCTGTCGGGATGCTGACAATGATATCCGGATTCTGAGCCATAACGGTCTCAATATCAGAAACCTGCTGCTCAACCGAGAAGTTTGCATCTGTTACCGCTACAACTTCAATACCCATTTCTGCAAAGGTATCGTTTAACCCCTTCAGCTGGGAAGTAGACCAGTCATTGCCGCCATAGTGAAAGCAGATCGCTGCTTTATAGCCGCCTTCCTTGATCTGGGCGATCTGCTCGTCCGTGATCTCGATCGTGTCTGCGTTTACAGCTGTTTCTCCATTCGGGCCGGTGGAACGGATCTCACCTTCGGCAGCCAGAACAGAACCTGCGCCAAGTACCGTCATCACCAATGCCATCAATAATGCCAGGATCATTGATCTCTTCTTCATGTTACTTCCTCCTTAAATATAAAATATTTTTGATCTGGATCAGATCAGTTTTCCTTCTAAATACTCATAATTTGTCCGGCATGCCTGAACAGGATCTCCTGGATATCCGTCGCACTCCACAAGATAGTCCCCCTCATAGCCTTTTCTCTTCAGCCATTCGATCACAGCAGCATTGTCCACTTTTCCGGTGCCCATGGGTACAAAGCTGTTTCCGTCCCAGTCCTTCAGATGCACAAAAGCGATCCGGTCATAATAACGGTCCAGGAATTCAATAGGATCATAGCCGCCAGCCTGCAGATGTGCCACATCCGGGCACACCGCGATGTCAGATGCCGCAAACAGTGCATCGATCTCCTCTGGTTTTTCCGCGATCGAACCGAGATGCGGGTGGAAGCAGGCTACAAGACCGTATTTTTCTGTAACCTTCTGCAGTTCTTCCAGACCTTTCGCCAGAAGTTCCACATCACCCGGCTGGATCCCTTTTCCCCGGATCGCTCCGCCGCAGACCACGAAATACTGCAGTCCGACTTTCTGCCCCATATCTGCCACCTGCTCCAGATGGTACAATTCATCCTCCAGAGCATCCGGATAAATGAAATTTGCGCCTACACATACGCTCATCATATCAGCATGGTATTTTTCAAGCATGTCTGTTAAGACCTTTGGATCATTGGAGTAACCGGTCAGATTGCCTTCAAGGACTTCAATGCTGTGAAATCCGATCTCTGTGATCTTCTTCAGCGCATCCTCATCATCACACATGGTAAGATAGCGGATGTCTTTTACACTGGTTACACCACCTCCGGCTCCCACCAGCGGACCAAAGGCATTTGTCATATATCCGACCTTCATATATTTTTCTCCTTGTTAACATTTATTTTCTTTTTGTTACGTATATTTTATGAAAATAACTTAACACCTTGTTGTATTTTCGTCAATGAACTTCAGACTTTTTTGGTATTTTCGCACAATATCTGAAAAAGCTTTTGTAAATAATGATAAATCAAAAAACCTGCCTTGCAGAGCATTGTTCTGTAAGGCAGGCCGGAAACCGTTTTTCTTGAACCTGAAGATCAATTCTTATTCATTTCTATAGCTTAAGTCCAGGGCTTCTCTGATATCGGACGGGAGTTTCTCTTTGTATACTTTTTTCCAGCTTTTTGCCAGATTGTATTTGTCGGTAAAGATCGGCTCTACGCTGATATAGGAAGGGATCTGCCCTCCTGTCAGCGCCTTGGCGGCGCTCAGGGCGATCGCCTCGCCCTGATCAAAGGGACATTGTGCACTGACAGCCTTGACTGCCCCTCCGGAAGCAATGCTCATTGCCATATTGTATTCAAGATCACCAGTGGCGATCGCCACATCCGGCCGTCCGATATCAACCAGCGCATTCATGACATAATGAGTCGGCCCTTCCCAAGATACATACAGTCCCTGTATCTCCGGATGGTCCTGCATGATCCTGCAGGTAACCCCGTAAGCATCTTCCTCTTTGTCAAATTCTTCCACGGCGCAGATCCTGAGTTCAGGATATTCCTCAGTGATCAGCTGCATACCCGCCTGGTCTCTCTGTCTGGTCGTGTAAAAATCATCCGATCTGTGTTTGATGACCGCAATGTTCTTCAGATGCATACTGTTCATGTATTCTCCAATGCCTCTTCCGATATTCCGGCCATGAGACAGCTCATTCACCGATACGCAGGTGACGTAGTCTTCCGGCCGGATCCCCTCCGGCACATTGGAAATAAAGATCATTTTCGTCTTTGTCCCTATAAAGCTCTTATAGACCTCTGCCGTCACTTTCGTATCGGTCGGGATCGAGATCAGGACATCCGGCTCCAGCATCTGGATGCTTTTCAGCTGCTTCACCTGAAGGAGCGGATCAAAATGTGCATCCGTAATACTGATGATCGAAATATTCAGTTTGTCAAATACTTCCCGGATCCCCATCTCCTGAAGTTTCATCCAGGATTTTCCGGAGTAATGGAAAGAGATCGCTGCTGTATAATGACCGCTGCGGCAGGCTTCCTTCTCCTCTTCGGTAATGCACACGTCGCTGATATCACCAGCCTCCTCACCGAACGGTCCTTTACCTATGCTGTTCGTGGAAGAACGAATGCAGATCTCCGTCGGGATCCTGATCGTTTCAGGCTTTTCTTCATTTCGTCCCTGCATTCCGGCAATCAGCATCCGTACAGCATTTTCACTCAGGCTGTCGATATCCTGCCGGATCGTGGTCAGAGCCGGTTCCACATACGGAGCCCACGAAAAATCATTGAACCCGACAATGGATAAGTCTTTCGGACACTGAATGTTGTTTTCCTCGAGAAAACGATACACCTGCATGACGATCTCATAATTTGCCAGAAACATCGCAGTCGGCCTGTTCTTGTCTGCCATCATTCTGGTGAGAATATCATTGATCCGCTTCCCTCCGGTCATATTATCCACGATCAGAGAGTCCAGGCACTCCATCCGGTTTGCTTTTAATGCGCTCTTATACCCCAGGATCCTGTCCCGGTTGGACTCCACATCATCCGGCCCGCACATGATCGCAATCTTTTCATGCCCCGCATGGATCAGGTGCGCCGTGGCATTATAGGCTCCTTCAAAATTGGCCGAACAGACACGATCACAGCAGATCCCCTCCAGCTGATTGCCTATGACAACTTTCGGGACCGGAAAAGATTGGATATATCTTATGATTTCCGGTGTCGGATTTGATACTGATATAAGCAGACCCTTTAAGGCTCCCTGTCCTATTCCCGCTTCCTTCAGCAGTTCCGTACGCCCCTGTCCGCGGACGTCCACGCACAGCAGGGAATATCCTTCTTCTTCCAGGATCTTCCTTGTTTTTTTCATGAGTCCGATCGAGTATGGGCTTTCCGCTTCCCCGCTCAGGAGCAGGACGTATTCCATGTTCCCTCCAGTATGTTCTTCCCTCCCTGCAGTCCTTTTCTTTACCACAAAATTGGGTACGGAATCTGCTTCTTCGATCGCTTTTTCTACTTTGTTTCTCAGTTCCTGGCTGACATAGCGGGTATTATTTACGACATGCGACACGGTTGCTACGGATACTCCCGCTGCCTTAGCTATATCCCTTATTGTTGCCATTTCCATCTCCCTGTAAGAATTGCCTGTTTTACAGTTCTGATACTATATTACCATATTGTTTTTTGTCACGGTACCCCGACAAACAATGCTTTTTTTCAGTTATATCGTTCCTGCCAGGTTTTTCTTTTTGTTACGTAAATTTTACATCAAAAACTTAACATACGATATACAGCCTTGTCAAGGAACTGCCTTTTCCACGGTTCATTCGGTTCATTATTTCATGCGGAAGGACCTCCAGCTGTTCCTGTACGAAAAATATAAAAGAGAGAGCTTTTCTCTGTTTTCGTATACCGGCAACAAAGGCTCGGGACATAAACGGTTTAAACAGAGGGCAGGGGCCGCTGCACTTACGTACAGCGGCCCCTGCCCACAGGCTCTGTTCGGAACCAGGTTGTTATCTATGCCCTATGACTCTGCTGGGGATTTCCGATTCTTTCTTGGTGATCGAACCCACCCGGAAGGTATCACGTCCCTGATAGGTGGTATGCAGCAGTTCGTGAGCCAGATGGGAATTGGGCTCTCCCAGGAACTTGTCGTACAGTTCCTTGACCTGCTCATTGTTATGAGACTGCCGTACTGCCTGACGCTCATCTTCACTGTACAAAGCATCGGCACGTTTCTGCCGGTAGTTGTCGATGATGTCCAGATTCTCATTCGGCAGGAAGCAGTGTCTGATATATGGCTGGCCGCCACCGTTGACACAGCCGCCCGGGCAGCACATGATCTCGATGAAATGGTACTTGCTGGTTCCGTTCTTGATCTGATCCAGGAGAACCTTTGCGTTCTTCATGCCGCTGGTGACAGCAACATTGACCGTCATGCCGCCCATTTCCAGGGACGCTTCCTTGATCGCCTCAAATCCACGCACTTCCTTGAACTCGATCGGATCATGCTCTTTGCCTTCCAGCACATAATAAGCGGTTCTGAGAGCTGCTTCCATAACACCGCCTGTCACGCCGAAGATAACGGCTGCACCGGTGTATTCACCCATGATATCCTGATCGTACTCTTCATCCGGAAGCTTGTTGAACAGGATACCGGCTCTCTTGATCATATCGCTGAGCTCCCTGGTTGTCACAACAGCGTCTACATCCTTGATGCCGTCCTTGATCATCTGCGGACGTTCCTTCTCAAACTTCTTGGCAGTACACGGCATGATGGAGACCACGAAGATATCCTTCGGATCAATGCCCTTCTGCTGCGCATAGTAGCTCTTCAGGATCGCGCCCTGCATCATATGCGGAGACTTGCAGGAAGAAATATGCGGCAGAAGATCTGCATAATAGGTCTCGCCGTAGTTGATCCAGCCCGGTGAACAGGATGTGATCATTGGCAGGACGCCGCCGTTTTTTACACGGTTCAGAAGTTCCGTGGCTTCTTCCATGATGGTAAGGTCTGCGCCGAAGTCGGTGTCGTAGACTTTTTCAAATCCGAGACGCTTCAGGGCTGCGACCATCTTGCCGGTGACCGGAGTACCGATAGGAAGACCGAATTCTTCCCCCAGGGCTGCTCTGACCGCCGGAGCCGTCTGTACGATAACATGCTTTCCGGAAGCCATGGCGTGGTAAATAGCGTCGTATTCCGGCTTGCTCATCAATGCGCCGGTCGGACATACGGATACGCACTGTCCGCACATCAGGCACGGAGACTCTGCCAGGGAAATGTTGTTCACAGGTCCCACAATGGTATCGAATCCACGGTTGATAAATCCGAGGACGCCTTTTCCATGAGCCTGTTCGCATCTGACGATACATCTGCCGCACAGGATACATTTGCTGGTATCACGGATAATGGACGGGCTGAGTTCATCGTAAGTCGTTTCTGTCTTCTCGCCCTTGAACATATCTTCTCTTGCGCCGACCAGCTTGGCTACATGAAGCAGTTCGCAGCGGCCGTTCTTATCGCAGGCCTGGCAGTTGGAAGCATGGTTGCTGAGGATCACTTCCACGCTGTAGCGTCTGGCTTCCAGTGCTTTCGGGGAAGAGATCTTGACTTCCATTCCCTCACTGACCGGATAAACGCAGGATGCCACAAGACCTCTTGCGCCTGTCGCTTCTACCAGACAGACACGGCAGGATCCGCGGCTGCATTCACCGTCATGGAACGAACACAGGGTAGGGATCTCATAACCGCATTGACGGGCTGCCTGAAGGATCGTTATGCCTTCTTCTACCTGATAAGGTACACCTTCAATTTTGATATTCACTTTGCTCATGATTCTCCCTCCTTTCTATTCGACATTGATCGCATCAAACTTACACGTAGTGACGCAGGTACCGCACTTCACGCACTTCTGCTGATCGATGACGAACGGGGTCTTGCCCGGAACGCCGGAGATGGCTTCCACCGGACATGCCCTGGAGCAGGCAGAGCACTTCTTGCATTTATCAGGATCGATCACAAACTGGATCATACCCTTACATACTTTAGCGGGACACTTCTTGTCCACGACATGGGCAATGTATTCATCCCTGAAATTCTTGATGGTGGACAGGATCGGGTTGGCTGCCGTCTGGCCGAGAGCGCACAGGGAGTTGGATTTGCACACAGAAGCGAGAACCTCCAGGTCATCGAAATCCTGCATCGTTCCTCTGCCTTCCGTGATCCTTTCCAGGGTCTCCAGCATTCTCTTGGTTCCGATCCGGCACGGGGAACATTTGCCGCAGCTCTCATCTCGGATGAATCCCATGTAGAACTTCGCCACGTCTACCATACAGTTGTCTTCGTCCATAACAATGGCACCGCCGGATCCCATCATGGAACCTGCTGCCACCATGTTGTCAAAATCGATCGGAGTATCCAGCTGGTCTGCCTTCAGGCTGCCGCCGGAAGGACCGCCGGTCTGGATCGCCTTGAATTCCTTGCCGTTCTGGATGCCGCCGCCGATCTCGTAGATCAGTTCACGAAGGGTCACGCCCATCGGGATCTCAACCAGACCGACATTGTTGACCTTACCGCCAAGGCAGAATACCTTGGTTCCGGGGCTCTTTTCTGTACCGTACTGGCGGAAGCTCTCCACGCCTTCTCTCAGGATATACGGAACGGTAGCCAGAGTCTCTACATTGTTCACAATGGTCGGTTTGTTCCACAGACCGGAAATTGCCGGGAATGGCGGTCTCGGGCGAGGCATACCACGCTGACCCATAATGGAATTCAGCAAAGCTGTTTCTTCTCCGCAGACGAATGCGCCGGCACCGAGTCTTAAATGTGCATGGAACTTAAATCCGGTTCCCAGGATATTATCTCCCAGAAGTCCCAGTTCCTCTGCCTGCTTGATGGCTGCACGGACTCTTCGGACCGCTACCGGATATTCTGCACGGATGTAGAAATATCCTTCGCTGGCACCGATGGCATATCCTGCGATCGCCATACCTTCGATAACTGCCAGCGGGTTGTCTTCCAGGATGCTTCTGTCCATGAATGCACCCGGGTCGCCTTCGTCACCGTTGCAGACCACATATTTTTCATCGCCCTTGGAGCCTGCCGCGAATTTCCACTTCATACCGGTGGGGAATCCGCCGCCGCCTCTTCCTCTGAGGCCGGAATCCAGAACCATCTGCCATACTTCATCCGGTTTCATGGACAATGCTTTCATCAGTCCCTGATAACCTTCCACAGCCAATGCTTCTTCGATCTTGTTGGGATCGATCACGCCGCAGCCGTGAAGCGCGATCCTCTTCTGTTTCTTATAGAACGGATAATCCTCGAGTTTGCGGATCTTTTCCTTAGTCTGCGGATCTTCATAGACCAGGCGTTCCACAACCTCATCGTCACGGATATCTTTCACCACGATCTCTTCCACGTCGGCAACATCGACCAGACGATAAGTCATATCTTCCGGATAGATCCGGATAAAGGGACCTTCAGAACAGAGGCCGAAACATCCGACAACCCGGATCTCCGCTTTATCCTGCAGTTTGAAATTCTCCAGGCATTCCTCCAGCCTTGTCTTGATCTCCTGGGTACCGCCGGACATACATCCGGTACCGCCGCAGAGGCAGATATACTTTTTCCCGTCCGCTCCGTCGAACTTGGCTTTCAGTTCTGCTGCATAACGGGCAGCGTCTTTTCTTAATTCCTCACAGCTTGTATACATTATGCTTCCCCTCCTTTCTGGCGGTATTCAGCGATAATCCCTGCTACTTCATTCACTTTCACGCGGGAATAGATCTTACCGTTGATCGTCACAGCCGGAGCAGCTGCACATGCGCCGAGGCAGCGAAGAGCATCGATGGAGAACAGACCGTCTTCCGTTGTTTCTCCCGGCTGGATCCCGAGGATCTCACAGAACTGGTCGATCACCTTCTGTGCGCCTTTTACATAGCAGGCGGTACCAAGGCAGCAGCCGATCACATATTTGCCCTTCGGTTCCTGTGAAAACAGTGAGTAAAAGGTTACAACGCCATGAATCTCCGGAACAGAGATGCCGGTATAATCCGAAACGGCTTCCTGTACGTCTACCGGAATATATCCAAATTCATTCTGGATATCACTTAAGATCATGATCAGAGGTGTTTTTTCATGAGCATAACTGTCGCAGATCTCCTTGATCCTGGCGGCAGCTGCATCATTCAAATGTGCCATAATTACTTCCTCCCCTAATTAATATCATTTTCAGATAACTGGCTGTATAGAAATCTATACAATAGAATTATGATATACTTTATATAGATAATAGTCAATTATTGTTAAGATTTTTTCAGACTCATGTTGTGTTTTGCCCCTTGGCAGGATTGGCTTTCTGATACTTTGCTGTTTTTGATCCCGTTTTCTAAAAACAGCCTCTCTAAAAACACCTTATTTTAGAAAAATCTGCAGTTTCTAAAAAAGCGGCTTCTTTTACAGACTTTTTTTAGAAACATACAAGACAAGAGGTATTTTTCTTCTCTTTTTCTAAAAAACACATCCTCAGAAAGGGGCTGTCGCACTAATTGTGATTAGTGCGGCAGTCTTTTTATCGGATGAAATCCGGCCATCTGGCCGGATTTCTCTTATAAAACAAAAACCCAGACTTCGAAAAGTCCGGGCTTTGTTGTAAAATAATGGTATGCGAA
>JAFRKZ010000049.1 GCA_017431485.1 Parasporobacterium sp.
CTGTCATATTCCAGAACCACTTTCTGCTTTACCCATACCATATCACAAATGATACTTGCCCTCTCCATATATTCAGCAGCCGCTTTTGGGAATTTGACTTCCAAATTCAGCTGCGGCATGATCAAACCGTATCCACCCCAGGACAAAGGCAGTGCAGCAAGTGCGGCCAGTCTGGATTCGATGGGAGAATTGGAATTATTCAATGCATAGCGAATTGCTGTGCGGGCTTTTTGAAGCCCATGAATCTTTTCAGTCTTATTGACATAAGATCTGATGGAATCTGTTGTAGTAACAGGTTCCCTTCTTCTTTGCCCATATTCTTCCGTATTGTCTTTTACATAGATCGCACAGAGCTCATTGGCCAGCAGGACCAGTTCTGGAACAGATAAAACAGCAGCAGCTTGGATAAAACAGAGCTCCGGACTTGCGATATAGGTCGATTCGGCAATCTGATAGAAACTGTATTCCGGAAGGTGGGTTGGCAGTTTATGAAAAACAATAGAGCTGTTTGAAAACCGTTTTACATGTTCGGAGACAGATAGATGAACAGGCAGGGTAAAATTCAGGGTCTTTACCGAATGGAGCAGATCTTTTCCAGAAGTGTTGGAAAACAGAACGTCTTTATTTTTAACCCGCGAAGAGTATCTGTCAAAATGAAAGTGATATGGAATGCCTTTTTCTGACAGCCAGTATTCTAAAGCAGAAGGAAAAGTAATAATTGTCGCCATAGTAAATTGTAATAGTCGCAATGAAAATGTACAAAAAACAGAGTTGTGTACCGTTTTTCATAATAAAAGAAGCAAAATATCGTGAATAATGGAATTGAGTACTTGGCATCATTGGAAAAATTATAAATAATTGCCAAAAAATGACAGGGTTGTTTAGACGATATGATTAAAACAACACTAACAGAGAGATGCAAAATGGTACACAACTCAAAAATCTGTACATTTTTTCGCTCTTTTGGAAAAACAAAAGGGTAAATAGAGGACAAGATGCCATAATAATAGCGTTTAATAGATGATCCGAGATGTGTGGATACGATGTGATAATAAAATTCTACTGTAATACATGCCTGAAAGTCAAGGCATAGAGGGAAAACAACCGCAGGACTGCATTGTATTCAGGGAAAAATTCATCTACAATACAATGCAAAGCAGAACAAAACAGTTGAGAGGCAGGAAGAACATGAATTTTATATTTATTTCTCCGCAGTTTCCGCGGACTTACTGGAATTTTTGCGACAGACTGAAACAAAATGGCGTCAACGTATTGGGAATCGGGGACACTCCCTACGATGCGCTGGAGGACGTTCTGAAAAACTCCCTGACAGAGTACTATTATCTGCCGAATATGGAAAACTATGATGAGATGTACCGGGCGGTGGCATTTTATGCCTTCAAATACGGCCGGATCGACTGGATCGAATCCAACAATGAATATTGGCTGGAAACGGATGCCCGGCTGCGTACGGATTTCCACGTGACCACCGGCATTCAGGAAGATCAGATCCGCTTCTTTAAGAGCAAGGCAGACATGAAGATCAAGTATGAGGAAGGCGGCGTTCCCACGGCCAGATGCCACAGGGTCGGATCTTTTGAAGACCTGCAGGCATTTATTGAACTGGTGGGGTATCCGGTGATCGCCAAACCGGAAAACGGCGTCGGAGCAGCCGATACCTACAAGATCGAAAATGACGAAGAGCTGAAGGCATTTTATGAAACCCGGCACGGGGAGTACGTCTGCGAGCAGTTTATTACGGGCGATATTGTTTCTTACGATGCGATCATTGATGCAAACTGCGAGCCTTTGTTCGAGTCGATGACAGCCTGGCCTCCGTCGATTGCCGACATCGTCAATAAGGATCTGGATCTTGCATATTATGTCTGCAAGGATGTACCGGAAAAGCTCCGGAAGCTGGGACGGCAGACGGTGAAGTCTTTTCACGCTGCCAACCGGTTCGTGCACCTGGAATTTTTCAAGCTCAGCAAAGCGCACAAAGGCCTTGGAAAGAAAGGTGACTACGTGGCTCTGGAAGTCAATATGCGCCCGGCTGGCGGTTACACCCCCGATATGATGAATTATGCCCACAGCCTGGATGTTTACCAGATCTGGGCGGACATGGTAACTGTCGGCAAGCGGTTGGTACCGGAGCCGGAAAAGGAATATTTCTGCGTCTACGCCGGCAGGAAGGACAGCAAGGAATACGTGCATACCCACGAAGAGATCCTGGAAAAATACGGCGCCGACATGAAAATGTGCGAACGGATGCCGGAGATGATGGTCCGGACCATGGGCAATCAGATGTACACCGTTCGCCTCGAAACCGAAAAAGAAGTGAAAGAACTGATCCGCTTCGTACAGGAAGAGAAATAATTACGAGCTGCTCTCAATCGTCATGCGGCAGAGCGGTTTGGAGCCTCCAATTTAAAAACGTTGGGAAATTTAAAAACTACCATCCAAAATTTCGAACAAAATCGGCTGTTTTGGACGGTAGTTTTTATAATGTGCATATTTTGGACAGATCAGCATCCAAAACCATCCGAGAATAAGAAAGAGAAAACACGAAAGCAAAAACCATATTCCAAAACCGCTTGCCTGCAGAGTTGAATCCACAAGTCCAGTATATCCGGCATTTTGACTTTTCACAGGCTGAATGATACTCTGTAAACGATGTCCGCGGAGCGGATAGCTCAAAACAACAGACAACCTGCCAAAAGCAGATTTATCAACGACAAAAGATCAGGGAAATGGAAAACAAAGTAAATACAATAAAACTGTTATACGAACAAAGCTGTGCCGGGATCGCCCGGGAAGTAAGCGACTGGCTTCAGGCAGAGGGTATTGCCGTACAAAACAGGGAACCGCTGCTGCTGTCATCCGGTTTCTGCCGTGAATCTTTTCAGGCAGTAAGAGAGATCGCCGGTGACTGCGCAGTTATTTTTATATCCGACACAGCAACAGGCAATCAGGACTGGCAGCATCAGGTACGGGATCTTCCCTCCGGTATGCGGCTGATCCCGGTGGGCAGACTGAAGGATGTTGACTACAATGATCCGGAAATTCTTCCTCCTTCGATCGGAGAGATCAATTTTATCGTTTGGAACGAGCATAGTTTTTCAAATATCCTGGATTCATTGATTACCAGTCCGGAATTCTATCATTTGAAAAACCATCTGATGATCCGATATAACAGCTGGATCATAGCGCATTATGAAGGAAATCTCCTGACTGACCGGAAACAGATCGCAGAGTATCATAAGCAGATCGAGAAAAAACTGGCTTCTGAAAAAGACCCGGAAATGAGAAGGCAGCTGGAAGGTTTGCTGGAATATCTGAAAGCATCCGACATTTATACCCGGAAAATAAAACGCAGACAGATATGGAGATGGATCGGACGGGGAATTCTGGCAGCAGCAGTGATCGCCCTGCTTTTGGGGATCCGTTTCCTGTCGAAATATTATCATCGGGCGACCTATACAAATCTGGTAGTTTCCATCAATGCATCCGATGGAGAACCAAGCGTGAATGCCATAAAAATGGTAGAGAGCATCACCAATCCGTTTTCTGCTGATTCCGCGAAACAAATAGCCTACGCAAGGCTGGTAGACCTGCTGGATCGGGTATGGGAGCAGAATCCCATCGGCATCAATTACAACTATCTTCTGAATGATTATGCAATCCCGGAAGGAGATCGGTATCTGTGGACGGCCGACAACAATGGAAATGCCATTTTATGGGATACCTGGGATGGAACAGTCAAAGAAAGAGAACAGCTCTCGATTGATCCGCTGATGCTGATCATCGTTCAGACCGAAGAAGAAACCGAAGGGGAAGACCTGTTCGTTCGGGTTCAGAACGAAAATGCAGCAGCAGTAGATGCAAACGGAGAAGTATTCCTGCGAAGGAACGGGAGCTGGGGCCGGGCCGGAACGTTCTGTCGGTTGGATCCGCAGAATGCCCGGGGTGAATTATTAAATGACAGGCTTTTGGTCTGGAGCCGAGATGGTGCGGAATTATATGAGGTACAGGAGAACAGCCTTGTTCCCGCCGGATCATTGCAGGCAGACCAGATTCCGGATGAAGGCAGCGGCAAAACAGTGGAAAGGCTGCTCCAGGCAGTCATGCAGGAAGATGACACCGTACTGCTTGCCGCTTCTGTTGAGGGGCAGCTGCATCTGCTTCGGTGGGACGGGACAGGATGTTACGGAGATTTCCCGACCGGGATCGAGGTATCGGAATTAAGTCAGGCAGATCTGAAAGGCAGTCTGCTGGTGGTTTCGGATACAGAGGGACAGGTTTACCGGGTACAGGATCAGGATGTCAGAAAGATCCCGTTAGTGCTTCGAAAGCCCCTTGCACTTCGGATCGTTAATGACGAAACGATCGTGTATCATGAAAGAAACATGGGAACCGGATTATACGATATGCAGTATCGTTTCGATTACGGAGATGTCCTGGGAATGCTCACCACAGTTTCGGAAATGAAAGCGGGAAAAGAGATGCTGACCGCGCTCATTTCGTACGACTGTCATTCTGTTTCCCTGAAAGAGCTTCTTCCGGTACCGGCTGAAGAGGTAGCAGAAACCGTGGTGCAGGAAAGGTTTGACAGCGCAGCCGCGGAAGCTGCGGAAAAAGAAGCGGTGATCAGGAGCATACGCGTTACGCAGAATGGGCTGCTGCATCTGGTCGTCTCACTGAAAGGAGAAGAAACAGATGTCGTCCTGGATCCGGCCGGTATTTTGGAAAATGAGAGCGGCTACCAGTACAACACTGCGCAGGAAGATCTTCCGGACAGCTGGAGTGAGTATGATCAGGAGCCGTATCGACGCAAAGCTGTCCCGCAGGTAGTGGGACTGTTGTATGTTCCCCCGGGCGAAAACAATGATACCGCGTACAGTTATGCCCTGGCAGGGATGGACGACGGAACCTTTGCAGAGATCGGGATCCAGAAAGATACCGGCGTCTCGGTCTGCACGTGTCTGCATCAGATCCCTTCCCGCTCACCCATCGTTTCGATCGAAAAGACAGAGAACGGATATCTGCTGACGGATAAACTGGGGCTTGTCTGGCGGTGCCGCAGCGGCATCAGCACCGAGACAGAGAAGGGGATCTGTGAAGCCGTAAAAGAGAAGCTGCATACGGGAGTCACAGCCAATCTGTTGGAACTTGTTTCTCCGGAAATACAACAAAAACTGGGTCTCCGGGTCTATCCAGGCGGAGACGGAAAGGAGTGGGAATAATATGAATCATCTTTTTATTTCATACTCCCGTCAGGATGAAGTGATCGTAGACCGGTTTGCAGCGGCGCTGCGGGAGAAGGGTTATCAGATCTGGCAGGATAAATCGGGTGCCGGCACAGGGATCCCGTTTTCTACAAAATGGTTCGATATCATTACAGAAGCTTTGTACAGTGCGCAGGGAGCCATCATTTTCCGTTCTGAAAACTGGGAAAGATCGACCCCCTGCAAAAATGAATTTGATCTGATCCAAAAATGTGCTGTTCCGTATCTGAACCTGGATCCGGAAACGCTGCAGGATGAGGGAGGGTTCTCCGCGGCATTGCAGGAGGTGGAGGAGTTTTACCGCCGGGAGGTAAAAACCTTTGAGAACAGCAACCGTACGGAGCTGTTTTCCCATGCCTATGCCTATCAGCAGGGGGTGGATCCTTATCAGCTGATCGACAACATAAAATCCCTGGCGATCCGTGATCATCTGGATTATCTGATCGTAGATCTGCTGGGGCTTTCAATGCAGATGAAGGACAAAGGCTATGAGACTCTGAATCCGGAAATCTACCCGTATATGAAGCGGTACATTTCCTTTGCCAGGAAAGCAACCATCCGGCACCTGATCTTCCTGCTGCTGAGCGCTTTGCTGGTCATTGGCGGTATCATTCTGGGGGTTTCTGCGATCATTGCCATAGCACAGGGTTCCCAACAAAACGAAACGACATACAAGGGACTGGCGGTTGCCGGACAGATTGAACAGACAGCGGAAACGGATCCTGTCCTGGCGATGAAAAATGCAGTCGGTTTCGAAGACTGGATGCTGCAGGTCACTTCTTTCCTGACGCTGTCGATGAATGCCATGCATGCGGAAGATGCAGTCCTTCCGGAGCAGGTGGTCATTAATGCCGGCGGATCCGGAGATCAGATCATGCAGCAGATAAAGCAGGATGACCCTGCCCGATATACGGTAACGGTTCCGGAGGGAGCGGGTTCCCTTTTACTGACGGATCAGGAAACAGGACAAAGCTGGTCTCTTAATACGCCGGGGACCGTGGACGGGTATTCCTGGAATGCAGATGCCACCAGGCTTCTTTATTGGACGGGGAGCCGGCTGTTTGTCTATGA
>JAFRKZ010000050.1 GCA_017431485.1 Parasporobacterium sp.
CCCGACTGGCCATTTTCCCGTGGGCATAAGCCACATGGACATTGGGGACCAGCTTCCGGATCCTATCTGCCACCAGATCGATATTATTGGTCCTGTTATAAACATAATAGACCTGTCCGCCTCTGGCGGTCTCCCGGAGGATCGCTTCCCGGACAGCTTCTTCCGAATACTCCATCACATAGGTCTGGATGGGAAGCCGGTCCACGGGCGGTTCCGTCAGGACACTCATATCCCGGATCCCGCTCAGGCTCATATGGAGTGTCCGGGGGATCGGGGTCGCGCTCAGCGTGATCACATCGATGTTCTTTTTGATCTGCTTGATCTTTTCCTTATGGGTGACGCCAAACCGCTGCTCTTCATCAATGACCAGCAGGCCGGGATTCTTGAACTTAACATCTTTGGACAGCAGCCTATGAGTCCCTACAACGATGTCCACCATGCCCGACGCCAGGTCTCTTATGATCTCTTTCTGTTCTTTGGCCGAAGCAAACCTTGACAGCATCCGGACCGTCACCGGATAGTTCTCCAGTCGCCGGACCAGGGTATTATAATGCTGCTGTGCCAGGATCGTTGTAGGCGTCAGGAAGGCGGCCTGTTTTCCGTCCTGAACGGCTTTGAACGCGGCCCGGATGGCAATCTCTGTTTTTCCGAATCCCACATCGCCGCAGATCAGCCTGTCCATGATCTTGCCTGATTCCATGTCCGCTTTGACATCTTCAATGGCGTTTAACTGATCCTGCGTTTCTTCATACTCAAAACTGTCTTCAAACTCCTTTTGCCAGACGGTATCTTTGCTGTAGCAGAAGCCGTTGTGGAGCTGTCTCTGGGCATATAGTTCCACCAGGTCCCTGGCAATATCCCTGACAGCGGTCCGGACTTTTTCCTTGGTATTGGTCCATTCCTTTCCTCCCAGCCGGTTCAGCCTCGGTTTTGCGGCTTCGCTTCCCGCGTATTTCTGGATCTTGTCAAACTGGGTCGCCAGCACATACAGACTCGCATTCTGCGCATAGCCGATCTTCATATAGTCCTTTTCGATCCCGTCCACCCGGATCCTTTCGATCCCCTGATATACGCCGACGCCATGCTGTTCATGAACGACATAATCGCCGGGGTTCAGGTCCGTAAACTCCCGGATCGGATCACCGGAATATCTCTTCCGGCGCTTCCGGTTCTTTCTGGTTCCGAAAATATCCACTTCCGTGATCATGGAAAAACGGATATCCGGGTATTCAAACCCGATCCTGGCCTGGCCAGTTTCCACCCGGATCTCCGATCCCGGCACCTTATGCGCCGGGTCTGCTTCAACAATGCCGATGGTAACTCCGTTTTCTGCAAGGTTTCGGATCATGTTGGTCCTTCTTACCTCACTGGCGCACTCCAGGATCACGGTATATCCGTCCCTGCGGTATTTCTTCAGATCCTCCGTCAGATCCAGAAACCTCCCGTTATAGGAAGGAATATTCCGGGCATTGATCCTCACTGCCCGGAAAGGAGCGATCTCCTGAAGGGTTGCGCCAAGCGAGGAAAGGATCAGGCTGG
This sequence comes from Parasporobacterium sp., assembly GCA_017431485.1. GTDB lineage: Bacteria > Bacillota > Clostridia > Lachnospirales > Lachnospiraceae > RGIG5612. The sequence goes on from JAFRKZ010000050.1 coordinate 1,540, forward strand.
AGGTTTGGGTTATCTTCCTGTAGACCTCCATAGCCCTTTCCACTTTTTCAGCGCTCACATCCTCCGTGATATCCGAAAGATCTTCCTGCGCTGCCATCAGGGGATTCATTCCCAGGATATTTTTGATCACTGCTGCCGGCTCATAAAGGACAAACAGCGTTTTTTTACCTGCAAAATAATCCAGAAGCGTACTTTTTTCACTTTCGGGATCCAGGGGCATATCCCCGCCCGGGAAGATCACTGCTTCTTCAGCCTGCTCTATAGATCTCTGGCTGGTCACATCGATCAGTTTCACCGAATCTGCTTCATCTCCGAAGAAATCGATCCGGTAAGGAGCTCTTGCCGCATAGGGGTAGATATCAACAATACTGCCGCGGATCGAGAATTCCCCATGTCCGGTGACCTGCGTCTCATGCGTGTAGCCGAGGCTGACCAGCTTTTCAGCAAGTTCCTGCCGGTCTACGGTATCCCCCGGACGGATCACGATCACTTCTTCCCCGACCCTGGAAACAGGACACAGTTCTTCATGGAAAGCATCCAATGTGGTCACGATCGTGCATGGTATGTCTTCACAGATCCTGCGGATGACTCTGGAACGCTGTTCGGACAGATAGCTTCCCTGAATATCGGCTTTATGGAACAGGGGATCCAGCGCCGGATACAGCAAAACATTTTTTTCATAGGCTGCATAGCTGCCCAGGATCTCGGAGGTATTCACTTCATCCCTGGCGATCAGGACAGTATACGCAAAATCCTGTGCCAGTTCGCTGAGCATATGCTCCGTCTGGGAAAGAACACAGCCTTCCAGCTGGACACACCTTCCCCGTTCCAGATCCTGCTTCACGATATTCAGCTGCGGTATCCTGTCAATGATCTTCATGAATTAAAATGGTTCATAGCGTGATCGGCGCCGTTTTCGATCACATCCCTGGCTGCCAGGGCAGCTTTTTCGCAGGCTGCCTCGATCAGCTTTTTTTCTTCCCCCTCCGGCCTGCTGAGTACGAAATCCGCCATATCCATGTATTCCGGCGGTTTTCCGATCCCAATCCGGATACGGACAAATTCCTGGGTCCCGATCATTTTGATGATATCCTTCATCCCGTTATGTCCGCCGGCAGATCCGCTCTTCCGGATCCTGATCTTACCCGGTTCCAGATCGGAGTCATCGTAGATCACGATCAGGTGCTCCTTGTCTATCTTGTAAAAGTGCATCAGGGACTGAACAGCCTGACCGCTGAGATTCATAAACGTCTGGGGTTTGGCCAGGATCACTTTTTCCTGTCCCTCAAGACCCTTTCCGTAATGGGATTTATGGAGCGCCCGGTTTACTTTTATCGAAAGCATGGACGCGAGAATGTCTATACTGTCAAACCCTGCATTGTGCCTTGTGTGCCGGTACTGCTCTGTAGGGTTTCCCAATCCTGTTATCAGATACATGCATTTCCTCTTTTCATAAAATATATCAATTTATTATACCTCAATCTCTCCGCTTTAAAAAGCTCTGCCAATTATAATGTGACATTTTGTCCGATTTTCTTTTTTAATATTCATTTAGTTCATCGTTGTATTTTTAAGATACAAGTGTTATATTGTTAACAAAATATATTATAAGTGTTTATTTGCTATCTTACGGACTTTCTTTGAGCAACACTGAAGGAGTTTTTATGAATATAACAGATGTGAATGTAAGACTTATCAAGAAGGAAGGAAAAATGAAAGCGGTGGCTTCGATCACGATCGATAATGAATTTGTCGTTCACGATATCAAGATCATCGACGGCGAGAAAGGTTCATTTATTGCTATGCCGAGCCGCAAAGCACAGGACGGAGAATATCGGGATATCGTTCATCCGATCAACCAGGAGACCCGTTCATTTCTTCAGAACCTTATTCTGAACAAATACGAAGAAGTCGCCGCACAGGCTGCTTCCGAATCCGACTTGTAAGAGATCTGACGGGTTTTGCAAAACATCAAAGCGGGACATCTTCGGATGTCCCGCTTTTACGTTGCAATGCGTCAAAGAGTTTCTTTTCCTATGCCCTTCCGTTATAGTCGCTGATCAGTTCCTTGATCCTCGGGGCCGGATCAAGAAGATCCGCGATAGAGGTATCATGATTCAACGTGTCGATCAGATAGGAGATGTATTTGTACATATCAACGCTGATATAGTAATCCCGCGCTAACAGCTCCGGAGACTGATAAGTCAGGTTCGTGGTAAGGATCTTGTCAAAGATCCCGTCTTCAAAAGCCTTGTCAAACTTTTCCATTCCGTTTGTAAACAGTCCGAAAGTCGAGAAGATAAATACCCTCTTGGCGCCCCGCATCTTCAGGTCCTTCGCAGTATCGATCATACTGCCTCCGGAAGAGATCATATCATCCACCACGATCACATCTTTGCCGGCAAGATCAGCGCCAAGATACTCGTGGGCAACGATCGGGTTCATGCCGTTAACGATCGTGGAATAATCACGTCTCTTGTAGAACATTCCCATATTGATCCCCAGTACGCTGGCAAAGAATACGGAACGCTCGATCGCGCCTTCATCCGGGGAGATCATCATCAGATGATCCGGATCAAACCCGATATCATTGACATGCTGGCACAATGCTTTCAGGAACTGATAGGAAGCCCTGATCGTATCAAATCCTTTCAGCGGAGAACAGTTGATGACCCTGGGATCATGGGCATCGAATGTGATGACATTGTCCACGCCCATCGCATACAGTTCCTGAAGTCCCATGGCGCAGTCCAGTGATTCCCGGGCCGTCCGTCTATGCTGACGGCTTTCATACAGGAAGGGCATGATGACCGTGATCCTTTTGGCTTTTCCGGCGATCGCTGCGATGATCCTCTTGAGGTCCTGGAAATGATCGTCGGGAGACATGCAATTGGTCTTGCCGCAAAGGGAATAGGTCACACTGTGATTGCATACATCAACCATAATGAAAACATCCTTGCCGCGGACGGAATCGTAGATAATGCCTTTTGCTTCGCCGGAACCGAACCTTGGGTTGTCAACTTTGATCAGATAGGAATCCTTTTTGTATCCTGTCAGGGCAAGACTGTCTTCATAATCACTTTGTCTGTGCTTTCTCCAGGATGAAATATAATCATCCACCTGTTTTCCCATGTCCTTGCAGCTGGAAAGCGCAATGAGTCCGAGCTCACCTACCGGAATGGTATTGATCTGAATATCTTCTCGCAGCATATTATCCCTCCAATTTCCTGATAATCCTGATATCTTCGCCCAACAGTTTTATAAATTTATATTTTTCCGCTATGCGGGAAAAAACCCGTTCTGAATAATTGGTCCGGATCTGTTCGATAGACAGATTCGTGGAAATGATCGTGTGTTTATGCCGGAGCAACCGCTCGTTGATACAGTTGAAAAAGGCTGATTGGGTAAAAGAATTTGCGTATTCCGTTCCGAGATCGTCAATGATCAGCAGGTCGCAGGAAAACAGGTCTTCATCGGAACGTTCCTGGCTGCGGCTGCCGAAGGCATTGCCTGCCAGGATCCCAAACAGCTTCACTGCAGAAAGATAAATAACCGGATATCCTTTATCAAGGATCTCTTTGGCAATGCAGTTACATAAGAAAGTCTTTCCTGTGCCGGTCGCACCGGTTATAAACAGATTATCAGATGAAGACTCAAAATGCTTCACAAAATCCACTGCATATTCAAAGGCTTTTTTAGCGATACTGAACGGACTTTCCCCGTTTTCCTCCGGCAGCGGGTCTTTTCGGTAATACCGAAGGTCACAGGTAGAGAAATTTTCCCTCTCCAGTATCTCCCGGATATTGGACTGATCATACAATAGGCTGATGATCTCTGAGCGGAAGCAGCTGCACTCCCGTCCATCTATAAATCCGGTATCTCTGCATTTCTCACATTGGTAGCGGGGCTGCAGATCCTGCTCTGAATAACCTGCCTGCTCAAGAAGTTCCCTGCGCCTCAGGACCAGGGCCTTTTTCTCTTCCTCCAGGGCGGAACGGTCAAATTCCTTCCCTCTGATACGCATAACAGCCATATCCACAGAAAGTTCTGCGATACGGCTGTCTATAGAAACCAGTTCCGGGATCTCTTCTTCGATCTTCTTTACACGGTACCGGTATTCCCGGACAGCTTTCAGCTGCCTGGCATCATATTCTCTTAATAACTGCTGGTAAGCAGAACCCGAAATACCCAATCAAAAACTCCTGTCAGTTCTTTCCGATCAGCTTTCTTTCAAGATCAGTATAATCATAGCTGCGCTGGGAAAAATTATTAAACGGACTGTTAACGGCTGTACCGGCGGATTCCCGTGACTGCTGCTTCTTCTCTTTCCTTCTGGCAGACATCTCAAATGCCTCGTCCAGTTTCCGGATATCTTCCGCATCGGAGACCCCGCTGCTCTTCCAGTTTTTCAGGATCGCATCCGTATACTCGAAACTGGGCTGATGCAGCTGATCCATGGTCTTATTACATGCAGCAAGGATGATGGGCATGTCAAACCCATAGGAAAGAGTCCATTTGGAAACATAGTCCGATTCTGTCTTCGTAGGCTTTCTGTTGTTCAGCCCGAACACATTCATAACATGATAACAGTCATCTGTATAGATGGCAGACATCAGTTTCGCTGCCTTCACGCTGCGGATCCCGCTCTCCGCCCACGCAAGCGCCGTTTTTTCAATATACCGGATACTCTTATGATTTCTGGAAACACAGTATTCAAACAGATATTCGATCAGGTCCGCCGGGAACTTCAGCCCGTCGTACAGATATAACACGGTATTGGTATCCTGTCCTGTCAGGGACCTTCCGAGGTATTTCTGGATGATATAGAATAACTGGCTGAGTTCCTCCTGTCCGGAAAACATCTGGATCTCGGATCTGGAATAATCCTTTTTCGCCGGGATGGAAGGATCGTCCGGAACCTTGTGTACCGGCTGCCCGGGGATCGGCGCATCCGTTACATTCAGGGTCAGTTTCTCCGGAGCCGGCTCCTCTACAGATCCGGGCACTTCTGTCAGGGAAACGATGTGAAGGGATGTCAATGCATTCTCATCATCGAAGGTCAGCCGCAGGAGGCCTTTTCTCTGCCAGTATTTCAGGGCTCTTACCACATCTTTTTCTGTATTGTTAAACGCGTCTGCGATCTTGGAAATGGACAGCTCGGACCTGTTCTCCCCCACACACTTAAGCAGGTAGATATAGATCTTTACGAACTCTCCGGCAGCATAAGGCATAAACTGCTCGATAAAGCAGTTTGAGATTGCCGTATAACTGTTAAAGCCGTCCTGTTTAAGTGTAAAATTGCTCATTGATAAACTCCCTTTTTAAGACTTCCGGGCAGCGTAATACATATCTCGTTTTCCGAAAGCATGGGTAATATAGCACAAGGAAATTGGTTTGAAAAGTAGCAAAAAACCGCTGATTTTGCGGCATCCGCAACAAACGCTGATATGTGGAAAGTGTGTATAATGTGGATAAAAAACACTTGACAAAAAAGAGCAGCAGACCCCATTTCAAAGGGCCGTGTCAATTCGACAAGTCAAGTGTTTTTCAGGTTTTTAATTAATACATTTTCGCCGGCTTTGAAAGCCCTGAAATTTTGTGGATAAAGTGGATAACTATTTTCCGAGAATATAATCCCCTATTAATACAACATCCCCGGCTCCCATAGTTATGAACACATCGCCGCTCTCACAGTTTTCCAGCAAAAAATTTTCTATTTCATCAAACGTCGGGAAATAATAACATTCGGTACCGTTCTGCCGGATCTTCTCTACCATATCCCGCGAAGAGATCCCGTGGATATTCTGCTCCCTTGCAGGGTAGATCTCCGCCAGGATCACGGCATCCGCTCTGGAAAGCTGTTTGACAAAATCATCCATAAAAGCTTCTGTACGGCTGTATGTATGAGGCTGAAAGACGACCCACAGTTTCCTATGGGGGATATTAAGAGCTGCCTTAAGCGTTGCCTCGATCTCATCCGGATGATGGGCGTAATCATCGATCACCGTGATGCCGCCGGTCTGTCCTTTATACTGGAATCTCCTGTCTACGCCTCCGAATCGTTCCACACATTTCATAGCCTTGCTGATATCAAGTCCCATAGCCTGCGCGGAGGCGAGCGAAGCCAGCGCATTATAAACATTGTGCTCTCCGGGTACCCTGAGCTGAACTCTGCCCATAAAGGTACCATCCATATACAGGTCAAACTCCGGGCAGGCAGCCGCATTGCAGGTAATATTCCGGGCTATTACATCACAGTCTTCCCGAAGGCCGAAGGTAATGATCCTGCAGCCAAGTCCTTCTGTGATATAATCCGGTTCTTCGATCTCCCCGTTCATCACCAGCACGCCGTCGTCCGGCAGCAGATGGGCAAACTCCCGGAAGCTGTGGCGGATATCATCCAGATCCTTGAAGAAATCCATATGATCCTCTTTGATATTCAGGATCACAGCCACCGTCGGGAAAAAGGACAGGAAACTGTTGGTATATTCACAGGCTTCCGTGATAAAGTGTCCCGATGCCCCGATCCTGGTATTGCCGTTGATAGAGGGCATGATCCCTCCCACCATGATCGTCGGGTCTACCCCGGCATCCATCATGATCTCCGACAGCATGGAGGTCGTCGTTGTCTTGCCGTGAGTGCCGGAAACACAGACTGCTGTACTGTAATTTTTCATCATCTGCCCGAGGAATTCCGCCCTGGTCATGCAGGGGATCCCCAGCGCCTGTGCCTTTTTCAGTTCCGGATTGTCCTGTGAGATCGCAGCAGTATATACCACCATATCCACATCAGAGGAAATATTATCCGCCGACTGGCCGATAAAGATCTCAGCGCCCAGGTTCTTAAGCTGTTCTGTCATATCAGATGCTTTTGCATCGGAACCCGTGACCTCAAACCCCCTGGAGAGGAGGACCTGGGCGATCGCGCTCATGCTGATGCCGCCGATCCCGATGAAATGCACTTTCTGTTTTCTGTTAAAATCAATATCCTGTTTCATATAATATCCTTTAAATGGTATGTTTTCTGTATTACAGCAGATCTTCGTTTATATCCAGTTCCACCGGACAATGATCCGATCCGTAGACTTCCGTCAGTATTTTACTGTCCGTCATGGCTTCTGTCAAAGCCTGTGAACAGATAAAATAGTCGATCCGCCATCCAGCGTTTTTCTCCCTGGCCCGAAAACGGTAGGACCACCAGGAGTAGATCCCTTCCGTCTCCGGATAAAAATACCGGAACGAATCCAGAAATCCGGAGGAAAGCACGGCTGTCATCTTCTGCCGCTCTTCATCGGTAAACCCGGCGTTCCGCCTGTTTGTTTTCGGATTTTTCAGATCGATCTCTTTATGGGCAACATTGAGGTCTCCGCAGTAGATCACCGGTTTTTTACTATCCAGGGATTTGATATAGGCAAGAAACGCATCCTCCCATTTCATGCGCCAATCCAGCCTTTTAAGCTCATCCTGGGAATTCGGGACATAGACGGTAACAAGATAGAACATCTCATATTCAGCCGTGATCACTCTTCCCTCATGGTCAAATTCATCGATGCCGATCCCGTAACTGACGGACAAAGGAGCCTGTTTGGTAAACAGAGCGGTCCCGGAATATCCCTTTTTCTCGGCATAATTCCAGTACTGATGATAGCCGGGCAGATCAAGCTCTGCCTGCCCTTCCTGGCATTTCGTTTCCTGTATGCAGAAAACATCCGCGTCCGCCTCGCGGAAAAATTCCATAAAGCCTTTTTCCATGCAGGCCCTGATACCGTTTACATTCCATGAGATCAGTTTCATTCCGAGATTCCTTCCTTCAGATCGATAAAGCATCGTCCGCTTTCATCAAAGATGTCATCCACTTCATCATACTCCACCAGGATTTCTTCTCCGGTGTCGATATTCTTCAGCATCAGGTTATCAAACAGGTCATATCCGCAGATCGCATAAACATCCTGATACCGTTCCCAGATCACGGGCACCTTTCTGCCGGTATAATACAGCGCCTGGTTCAGATAGATCCCGGTGATGTTCAGCAGTTCTCCGCTGCGGTAGTTGTCGATGGCACGGCTGATGGACTGATCGGAAAGTTCCATGGTGATCGGTCTGGAAGACCTTCTGTAGAAATATCCTTCACTGGTCACCGCGACACCCGTGGCATAATAAGCCCTCATGATAGCATCCGCCGGATTCGTCAGGATATCGATGATCTCACCTGCCGCATAAACATAGTACTTGCCGTTGTCCGAGATCATATCGCCGACATCGGCGTTTTCCTCACTGGAAAGAGTGATCTTCATGGTATCGTTGATCACCGCAGGCTTATTGGGCTCCATGTGATTCACGACCTCAACATAGTTGATGGTTCTCCTGTCCTCATCATAGATATTGTAGGTCGATGCCGTAGGATAGTTTTCCAGGCTGGTAGAGAACAGAGTGAATTCATCTCCTTTTTTGAATTCGCTTCCCACTCTGGCAACCCGGTTGATCACCACCCGGTTGTATTCCACCACTGACGTTACATAGTATCCTCTGCTGGAATGCTCGGATGTCTGGATAACATTATTGTTGTTGACTACATACAGGTCGTCCATCAGGAGATATTCTTCTCCGTCTGCCGTAAAATAGGTATGACCGCTGTCTCCTTCTCCGTAAACAAGGTCGTTGTCCAGGAAACCGAGGACCTTGATGTTTCTCCCTTCCTGCGCGGTAACATAATACGAGGTCTCATTTTCCAGATCCACCACGTTGATCCTGACAGCAGTATTGCTCTCTCCACCGTCCTGCCAGGCCAGCATTCTTCCTGCTGCGGAGGACTTGAAATTGTTTTCATTTAAACCGCTGACAAACAAGGTAGCTTTGTTGGCATGGGAGTCCAGGGCATAGACAAATTCGTCCAGCATGATATATAAGATTCCCCTGTTATTCAGATAGCACAGGTTTCCGATGGAATTCTTCAGCATCTGGAACGGCAGATAGGATGGAATGAAGACATCCTCCCGCACTTCGTTTTTTTCCGCAGAATAGGTATAAAGACCGATCCCGGCTTGTCCTTCGTGCATACCACGGTTCATATACCCATATACGATAAACTGGAAATCACCTTCATCCGTGATCTTCAGCAGCTTGATGGCATGCTGGTCATTGTTCTGCCGGATATCCATCGGACTTGTCTCAAAGGAAAAGACTTTCTGCAGGACTTTGGACTGGGTATCCATGAACCATACGGCTTTGTCAGCCACAAATACATTCATATTACCGGCCGGGTTCGTCATGGTCTGTATATCCAGATCCTGCAGGATCCCGATCAGGACAGATTTATTGCCAATCTGGCTGGCATCCGGCACAAAGAGCTGGTTCACAGTCCTTTCATAACTCAGGATGTACTTTTTGTCTTCATACATCCTGGTCCGGTAATATTCGGATACGTTATAGTATTCCATCACGTCATTGTCATTCAACCGGCCTACCTGATATTTGAGACGGAAAAATGCCAGCTCCGTATCAACATCTACGATGGTGATCACCGGTTCCGTGATGACCCTGACGCCCATGGTGCCCCAATACATGGAATTCAGCGTGGAACTCAGGGAAATATCGCCAAAGTTCGTACTGTCGTTAACAGCAGAGTTCGGGGCCTGGAACTGGATCAGATAATCCGTTTTCGATTTGTCATACATGGCATCGTGATGTTCCAATGCCATTGCCATCATATCCTGCACCGGAGATGTGGTATTATACATGATCCTGGTATAATAATGAATCTCCCTGTTATTGATATCTGTCAGTTTGATATCTACGGAATACTCCTCGTCCGGTTCGATAATATTGTCGATCCGCAGTACCGCCGTCAGATTGTTTTCATCCGTTACCTTGTAGTCCTGCACCTGGGTTGTCTGGATCCTGTTGTTTGCATCCAGATCATAGACGGAAAATTCCAGTGCTTTCGCCGTATTGCCGTACATTTCAAACATGATCCCCATGTCATATCCCGAATCAAGGATATAGATACTGTCCCGGATATACTGAAGGTCCATTTCCGCTGTATACCCGAACAGCCGGTTGATGATCCTGTCATGATAATTCATGGTAAGAACAGGCAGTGTACACTCTTCCAGCCCGCTGTAGTAAACGGTCTCCTGGCTGTTCTTTCTATGCACCAGAAAGATCGTCGTCCCTGCTGCCGCAAGCACGACAACAATGGCAAGAAGAATGATCAGTGTTCTCCTGCTCCTGATGTACTCTTTTCGATTGTATTTTTTATAGCTTGAATGTTTTCGTCTGCTCATGGTCTGAAGATTATATAATTTTTTCCCGGGCATAACAACTGCGAAATTGAAAAAGACTTTCCATACGCTGCAGTCGATCCACGGCAGCCGGCCTACTGGTCAGCTGATGAGCCGGCCACTCACAGCCCTTGTTAAAAAAGGGCGATTGTGTACGCTGACTGCAAAACATCCTCGATTGTGTACCTGACGGACCGTCATGACAGCACAAAGATTCCGTTTCTGTACGACTTTTATCCGTTTTTTCTGAAAATGTCCCGGAAGCGGATATATTCCACCGATAATTCCGTACACAAACGGACATCTTGTGTCATTGCCGTACACAAACGGACTTTTTATACAATTACGAAAATACCGGAAGAGACATTGCCATACAATAAAAAACCGGACATGGCTTTTCACCATGTCCGGCGTAAGGACCTTCTTTATTCGTAACCCATCTTTTCCTTGTAATGATGCGTTTCCTCCAGCATCATGTCTTTTACCTTCATCAGTCTGATCTGGGTCGATCTTTCATTTTCATCCAGCTTCATCTGGATATACTTGATGTTTTCCTGCGCCTCCGGGATCATCACATGCTCCAGCGCGTTGACGCGCCGTCTGGTCTTTTCGATCTCCGACGCCATCAGCTGACAGGATTTTTCCACCTCTGCCAGTTTCAGCATATCCTGAAGGACAGAAGAAAGGCTGGTGACGGCACCATCCAGGTCGGAAGATGTAAAGGCGTAGCCGTAGGAATAAATATCATTTTCATCCGCTGTTCTTGTACGGAAACGGAAGACAGGGACATCCACGCTCATGACGTTACGACTGTCCGCTTCCAGCTGAACGTTCTGTTTTGGAGCCATGAACGCAGCATTAACCGCCTCATCATCCATACCGGCCCTGGCAAGCACAAAGTCCTTGTTCGCCTTCAGGATCCCGGCTTCCACCCGTTCCCTGAGCGCCCGGTTTTCACGGATCAGTTCAAGAAACTGCCGCATCAGTTCATCCCGCTTGTCCTTGAGGAGTTTATGACCTCTCACGGCAGTGGCGAGTTTCTTTTTCTGTTTGGTTAATTCCATCCGGGTCGGATTGACTTGTTTTTTCGTAGCCATTTTTTATCCGCTCGATCCGTCTTACATGAATCCGGACCTTCCTTTCCGATTAATCAGTCTTCGTTACCTGATAAATAC
>JAFRKZ010000051.1 GCA_017431485.1 Parasporobacterium sp.
CGGGGATGAAGAAAAGATCAGAAACTTTGAAAAAGAATCCGCCCAGTGCCTGAACAAGATCGCAGAGGACTGCGAAACGCTCGGCATTAATGTGGTCTTTCGCAATGAGTTCTGGACGACCATGAGAGGGACCGGCGTTGATGAGTATATTAAAATGCTGAGTGACAAGGTAAGCTTCGCACCGGATCCGGCGCATCTGTATATGGCGGAAGCAGATTATTCCGAATACTTCAGAAAATACGCAAAACAGGCCAAAGCGGTGTGCTTTACCGACACCAAGTATGTTGATACAGACAAGGCGTACGAAACCATCTCTCCCGAGTTTCCGCAGAGCGGTGCTTCCCAGAGGATCTACTGGGATCTGGGATTTGGTGATATCGATTTTACCAGCCTGTTTGAAACACTGAAAACCAGCGGATTTGAAGGACCGGTGATCCTGGAACCCAAGTATTCCCTGGATATCCCGAAAGGCATTCTGAGAATGCGTACCTTCTGGAACCGTCTGGAAAAAGAATATGCTGCAAAGGAGGCCAGATAATGGAAGAGAGAAATATCAATTATACCTATATGACCAACCTCTGGGGCGTGATCAATTATAAGCAGCTGACCAATTTTGATGAATGGTATATGGGAGACTTCAATTCCGCATACTATTACCAGGACTGGGACAAGATCCTCCGGTATTTTGCGGGAGCAGGCTTCAAGGGGATCGAACTGATGGTCTTTTCCGTTCCCAGCATCCGCAACGCCTTCGGTTCCATGAAGAACTTCAAGGAATTCGCCCAGGAAAGAGGGATCGAACGGATCACCGGTATGTTCTCCCACCATGTGGGATCCCAGGACAAGAACAATCATGCAGCGATCTACGCATACGAGCAGCAGGCCATTGACGCCCTGGCAGAGTGCGACGGGATCAATCTGATCGTGCAGCCGGCAGGGCAGTATTACGGAACCGGCCCGCTCAATGAGGACGGACTGAAGAATGTAGCAGAATGCATGAATACCGTAGGCCGCATGTGCGCGGACAAAGGTCTGGCAGTTTCCATCCACAATGAATTCTGGTGCGCAGTGAACAAATACGACCATGAGAAATTCCTGGAAATGACGGATCCGAGATATGTCTTTTACTGTCTGGATACCGCACAGGTCGCCATCATGGGCAAGGATATCCTGCATTTTTATGATACCTACCACGACAGAGTGCAGTACTTCCATCTGAAGGATACAACCTACGTCAAAGCACCGGATGAAAAACGGTTCGGACCCGGCGCAGAGTTTGATGAAAAAGGCGGCAGATGGTTCTGGGAACCGGGCGGCGGCGTGCTGGATTTCAAAGGACTGTATGAACTGATGAAGAAGCATCATCACAAAGGATGGGTCGGGATCGAATCCGACGGAACGCCCGAGCCGCTGGCCACCATCCTGTTAACAAAGAACTATATCGATACCGTACTGGATCCGATTTATAAATAAGAAAGAAAAGATATTCAAGGAGGATAGAATGATGATGGATACACAATTTGCAAAATTTTTACAGATCGGCATTATTGTCGAAGATATTGAAGAGACGATCAAACACTATGAAGAGTACGGAGTAGGCCCCTGGAGAGTTGCTCCGCTGGATTCCAACGAGTTTCCGGATTTCAGCATGAACGGCAAGAAAGAGCGCCTGCAGGACATCATGGCTTTCTGCAATATCTGGGGATTTGAACTGGAACTGATCCAGCCCATCAGCGACAGCCCGTATATGACCTGGCTGAAAGAGCACGGCCCGGGAATGCATCACATTGCGCTGATCACCCGCGACAGCTTTGACAAGGTTGTGGCAGAGCACAAGGAAAAAACTGGACGTGATCCCTGGATGTGGTGTAAGGATCCGCAGATCGGAATGGAATTTGCTTATCTGGATCTTCACAAGGAACTGGGACTTTTCCTGGAGATCTACAATGAAGAAAAACACGGCGGGCTGGATGCCAACCTGGTGCTTCCGGAAGAGTAAGAAGTTCAGAGTATTCGCAGTTTGAATGGAGGATAATAAAATGGAATATGTAAAATTTGATGGGATCGAGAAAAAAGTCAGCAAGTTTTTTATGGGAACATTCGGGATGTTTCCGGATAATAAAGAAAAACATTTCCAGACACTGGACGCAGCCTTTGATCTGGGGATCACAGCCATTGATACTGCCAGGGCATATGATTCAGAGCCGACCGTAGGCGAATGGCTCAAGACCCGCGGAAACCGTGAGGAGATCGTGCTCCTTTCCAAAGGCGCTCATCCGTCGGATTACAGAGAAAGAGTCACCCCGTATGATATCGACTCTGACCTTGCAGAGACTCTGGCAGAGCTTCAGACCGATTATCTGGATATCTATCTGCTGCACAGAGACAACACTGCACTCCCGGTAGGCCCCATCGTGGAAAAGCTCAATGAGCATCAGGCAGCCGGCAGGATCCGTATTTTCGGCGGTTCCAACTGGACCCATACCAGACTGGAAGAAGCCAATGAGTATGCTTATGCCCATAACCTGAATCCTATGAGCGTATCTTCCCCGAACTTCAGCCTTGCAGAGCAGGTCAAGAACCCGTTTGCACCGGGCTGTGTGACCATCGCAGGCAACAATAATGCCGAGGCGCAGGCATGGTATACCAAGAATCAGATGCCTGTTCTGGCGTATTCTTCCCTGGCAAGAGGTCTGTTCTCCGGCCGGATCACCAGAGAGCTCCTTGCAGAGCATCCGGACCAGATCGATCAGTTCTGCAGGATCGGATACTGCTACGAAGAAAACTTCGTAAGACTTGACAGATGCAAAGAGATCGCAGAAGAAAAAGGCTGCACCATTCCGCAGGTTGCCATGGCTTACGTGCTTGACTGCCCGATGAATGCATTCCCGATCATCGGCGCTGCTAATCGCAGTGAGATCGAGTCTTCCCTGGGTGCGCTGAAGGTGAAACTCACCCCGCAGGAAGTCCTGTATCTGGAACTGAAGGCAGACAGCAGAAAATAATATACTAAACGACGATGTGCAATCCTGCAGATAAACGGAGATCCGATTACCTTGCGGAGATTGCACATTGCTTTATTTCTGCAGAATGAGCAGGCAGAAATAAACATGTATCGAAAGGGCAAAAGAAGCATACAAAAAAGGAGAAACGTATATGGTACATGGAAGAGTAGGAAAATATCAAAGAAGCGTATCGATCATCGGGATCGGTGCGGTGCCATTTTGTGACATAGGGGAAGATCCCGAACTGCAGGGACTCACCGAAGGCGAATTTTTCGGAACGGCTGCGCTGGCAGCCATGGCAGACGCCGGTCTGGAACCCCGTGATGTGGAGTTTTTCTATCATGGTTCCGCCAATCCGAAGTTTTTCAATTTTGCCGCTACGCCCAATATGCAGGTGGCGGAGTGGTTTGGAATGAGGGGCAAAGGTTCTGTTCATCATTCCGAGGCCTGCTGCAGCGGATATATCGCTCTTCAGGAAGCAGTGGAGGATGTTGCCAGCGGCGCGCATGACATCGTACTGACCGGAGCTGCTGAAATGGCATGCGGCTATCCGGTTCCGTTTAAACCGGCTCACATTCGGGACGTCTGCACGCTGGAGATCATGCGCCCTGACCTGGAAGCTATTATGGACAGGGCTTATACCAGAGCCATGGGAGCCGGTCATGTGGGACAGGACGACTGGATCGATCTGTATCGGAGAGAAAACAATCTGACGGATGAACAGATCGATGAGATCCTGAACACCATGTCCTATCATGGAAGAAGAGCAGCGGCTTTAAATCCACTGGCGATGTTAAGGACTCCCTTTGAAGAACTGGCAAAACAGGCCGGAATGGACGATCCGATGGAATACCTTCGTTCCCCGTATAACCCGCTGACCACACAGTATCTGCGTGTGTCCGGCAACGCCCCGGGAGCGGACGGGGCAGCATGCTGCATCGTATGTCCTACCGAGATGGCTCACAAGTTCCGCCAGAAACCGGTGGAGATCCTTGGGATAGGATCCTCCTGTCTGGAGCTGATGCGTCCGCATAATGAAATGGAGATCACCAGAGAAGCAGCCCGTCAGGTATACGAAGTGACAGGCCTGACGCCGGAGGATATCGATCTTCTTCTGGTCAATGACTTTGTGCTGCCTTCCCAGCTGCTTGCGGCAGAAGAGGTTGGATACCTTCCGAAGGGAGAAGGATGGAAAATGGTACTGGAAGGAAGAACCGCTTTCGACGGAGACAAACCCATCAATCCCCATGGCGGAAGAACCTCCTACGGACATGCCTTCGGCGCATCCGGTATGGCGGATGTTTATGAAGCTGTGCTGCAGCTTAGAGGACAAGCAGGCCCGCGGCAGGTAAAGACGAAAGCAAAGACTGCGATGCTCAGAGGTTTCGGCGGCGGACAGAACTGCTGTATCCCGATCCTGCGGGCAGTGGATTGAAAGGAGGCTATGAGATGAAGATCGAAAAAATCGTTTCTGTATTTTATGAAGGTCTGGAACAGGGCAAGCTCCTGGGACGCAGATGCAAGGAATGCGGCGCCATCGAATTTCCTCCCCGGTACGCCTGCAATAC
>JAFRKZ010000052.1 GCA_017431485.1 Parasporobacterium sp.
GTCAATTTTCGATCTCAGCGATCTGATGCTTACGATCATACAGTACGCATCAGGAGAATGTTTACTACAGATCCGGCAGGTTTATTCCTGCATTTCCTTATAGCGGTCCACACAGTCGGCAGCATCATAATAAACTTTGTCCTGCTCGGAAAACCGGATCCTGCCGTCTTCTGCCTCCAGGATATTCACTTCACAGTTTAACGGTACATGCTGCTGCCAGAAGTCTGACGGATCCTCATACAGACAGTTCAGCATAGCCCGCATGGCAAAACCGTGGATCGAGATCAGGTAGGTCCTTCTGTCATCCTTTGCAGCCAGTTCCCAAAGGAACTGCTGGGTTCTTTCACATACTTGACGTGCATTTTCTCCTCCCGGAAACCCGGGAAACTCAAATGGCCTGTGAAAAAACTGTTTTGCCGCCTCAGTCTCTGCATCCCGCAGGTCAGTCCGGAAGCGCTTTCCTTCCCACTCTCCCATGCCGATCTCCTTGATCCGGTCATCGGTCAGAATGGGAATGTCCGCATTCTCGCTTTCCCTCAGAACGATCTGTGCCGTCTGCTGCGCCCTGATCAGGGGGCTGGAAATGCAGCCGTCAAAGTGAATTCCTTTCATCGCACGGCCTGTTACCGCAGCCAGTTCTATACCTTTTTCGTTCAATGGGTTGTCCGACCATCCCTGAAACCGGCCTTCTTTATTGGCATCGGTCTCCCCGTGTCTGATGACATACAGCAGCATAACGATATGATTCCTTTCCGTTACATGATCTTATAGGGGATTGTACATGACAGGTCCCTTTTTTTCAACCGCAGAGGAAATCGCTTCGGCAGTTACAGAAATGTCACAGATTATACGTTTTTAACAACGTCCGATACGCATATTCAATAGAGTCTTCAATTTACACCGTTTTCACAATTCACTATAATAAAGTCAATAAACTTGTAGGAGAAAACTGACATGATGAAATTTTTCCAGAAAATGGACAAGAATCAGTTTCTTGTCATGTTTGCCGCATTCCTTTGGATCCTGATCTGCAATATTATCGTACAGTTCCTGCATGGGCCGTTAAGCAGCATCGGTATCCCGGGATGGACGATCTTCCTGGCCAATGTCCTGTTTTTTATCAAGGGCAATCCAAAGCACATGGAAGGGCTTCTTGAAAACGCCTGCGGAGCCATCTTTGGTCTGATCGGTGCCATGGGCCTTATCTACCTGAACATCTGGTTTGCCGGTATGGGGGCATCCACGCTGCTGGCAACGATCATCGCCATCGCGATCTTCCTGTTCCTTACGATCGCGATCCATCCTCTGGTTCCTTATGTATTCAACAATATGGCTCTTTGCTTTTTCCTGGTAGCGCTGATCAATGAAGAAACCCAGACGGCTCTGATCGCCAACCCATGGTCTCATTTTGCAGGCGTCATCCTGGGCAATGGAATCGTAAACGTCGGAACGATCCTGGCAGTCAGTTTCGTCACAAAACGCCTGGCGAAGAAATAACATGCATCTTATCCTGATCAGGCAGACTCCTGCCTGTAAAAAACAGCGCGTCCTTTTCAAGGCTCGCGCTGTTTTCTGTTTTCAGATCCTGTACATTACTCCTGAGTCTTTTCCTTTGCCGGGAAGACCAGAGTGATGGTTGTTCCTTCTCCCGGTTCGCTTTCCAGTTCCACATTGGCATTGTGGAACTTGGCCCCGTGTTTGACGATCGAAAGACCGAGGCCGGTTCCGCCCACACCGGAGGAGGAATTCTTATCCACCCGGAAGAATCTCTCAAAGACGCGGCCCTGATATTCCTGCGGAATACCGATCCCGGTATCTGCCACGCTCAGTTTGGTCTCCTCTTCTGAAGAGGAGATCGTTACGTCTACCCGTCCACCCGGTTGATTATACTTGATCGCATTATCGCACAGGTTGGTGATCATCTCACTCAGAAGCTGAGAGATCCCGCTGACATGAGCATGATCTCCGGATAGCTGAATGGTAACCTCTTTTTCTTTTGCTTTCTGTTCCAGGCTGCTGACCACGTCTTCGGAAAGCTGATAAAGATCGATATCCTCCTGGGTCGGTCCTACCGCTTCTTCGTCCAGTTTGGACAATGCGATGATATCGTCGATCAGGGAGATCATCCGAACAGACTCCTGATAGATATCCTCGGAAAACTCCTTCATTTTCTCCTGTGGAACGATTCCCTGGGCCATCAGCTGCGACAGCCCCGAAATAGAGGTGATCGGCGTTTTCAGTTCGTGGGAGACATTGGCGGTAAACTCTCTTCGCATCTGCTCCCGCTGCATGGTCTCTTCCTGGATCGTCATCTTCTGCTCCTGGATCTTTTCGATCAGGGGCTTCAGTTCCGGATAAGAAGCCATATCAGGATGATCCAGATCGATCTCATTAATGGGCCGTACGATCTTCCGTGCTGCCCGGAAAGCCAGGACAGCAGATATGATCAGCACAATGACCAAGACCCACAGCACAGGACTGACATTCATAAATACGTCCATCACGGAAGGCAGAGGCCTGCTGAGCCTCAAAACGGTTCCGTCATTGCAGCGCATCGCATAGTACATTGCCGTACGGTTGATCAGGTCAGAATTCCGGATAGCAGATCCTGTACCATCCTTAAAAGCGTTCTGCACTTCCGGGCACTCCAGCTGGCCGGCAGATTCAGGAAGATCCGGTTCTTCCTGGACAGAATCGCTCTGCCCGAAGTGGTCATACAGGATCTCCCCGGATGCATCGATCCAGGTAACTCTTCCATCCAGCTTCAGATTATCAAAATAATCCGTTCCGTTCATCATAAGCCCCTGTTCGGCATAAGCAGCCTCCCTCTGCAGGGCATTTCGCATATCCGTACGCGACCCGGTAAACTGAAGTGCGAAAAACAGCAGTCCGCAGATGATCAGGACGGATATTCCGACCAGCAGTATATTTCTGAAAATTGTTTTGATCATGTCTTATTCTCCGATATATATTTTTACAGATCCGATGAACAAGTGCATCACTGAATGGAAAACTTTTCCCGATAGTGCTCATATGTACGTTCAAAATCCGGAAGACGTTTTTCCTTGACCCGGTCAATGTATTCATGACCCGCATAATACTCCGAATGCATTTCAATGATCGCCAGGGCGACATTGGAACAGTGATCGGAGATCCGCTCGAAATTAGTGACAAGATCATTGAAGACAAACCCGTTTGCAATGGTGCACTGGCCATTCTGCAGACGATCCACATGATGCATTTTCAAGGTATCGCTGAGATCATCTATGACTTCCTCCAACGGCTCTACCTTTTTGGCCTGTACTTCATCTTCTCTCAGGAATGCTTCCAGGGTCAGGGAAAGGATCTCATTGATGGCGTCTACCATGACAGATAATTCCTTCTTTGCTTCTTCGGAAAAAACGATCTGCTTTTCGTGGATCTCAGATGCATTTTCCGCAATATTCCTGGCATGGTCTGTGATCCTCTCAAAATCAGACAGGGAATGAAGAAATACAGAAGCATACCGGTTCTGTTGCTCTGTCAGTTCCTGCCCGGTCAGCTTCATCAGGTAAGAGCTCAGCTCATCTTCAAACAGATCCCCGTATCCTTCCAGTTCAAAGACCCTGTCCGCGCCTTTCTGGCTGAACTGGCTCAGAAGGGATGATGCCTCGAAAACAGCTTCTTTCGCCTGTTTTGCCATATCGCAGATCACGTTCTTACTCTGCTCGATCGCCAGGGCTGGATGGGAAAGGAACCGGTCTTCCAGGCTGACCGTCGGATCACCGGCTTTCTTTTTATCCGGTATAAGGCTTTTGACCAGTGCTTCCAGTACATCGGTAAAAGGAGCCAGCAAAAGCAGCATGATCAGACGGAAAATGGTATTCACCAGGGCAATGGAAAACGGATCCATGACCCTTGCCATAAAATCAAAAGAAAAGACGGCATCCAGAATATAGAAGATCGATGCAAAGACCATGACACCCATAAAATTGGCAGCCAGATAACTAAATGCAGTGCGTCTGCCGTCTGTCCTTGCGCCGATCGAAGAAAGGAGCACCGGGAATGAAGCGCCTATCGCAATACCCATGAGAAGCGGGAGCGCAGAACTCAACGTGATAGCACCTGTAATAGACAGCGCCTGCACGATACCGACAGCAGCAGATGCAGACTGCAGAAGCGCGCAGAACGCAAGACCGATGATAATTCCCAGGATCGGATTATTCAGGCTGGTCAGGGTGGATGTAAACCATTCCTGCTCCCCCAGTCCCTTTACGGACCCGCTCATCAAACTCATGCCGAACATCAGGATCGCAAATCCCATCATGATATCTCCCACATGATGATGCGTCTGGTTTTTGCTGAACATCCGGAGGATAATACCGGCTACTGCCACTATTCCGGTCAGGGTGGACGTGGACAGGAGGCTGCTGATCCCGGAAGGGCCGTTGATATAGCTGAGGCAGATTACCCATCCGGTGATGCTTGTTCCCAGGATAGCGCCAAGGATCACATAGATCGCCTGTCGGATTTTCATCATCCCTGAATTGACAAAGCCTACCACCATGACGGATGTGGCAGAAGAAGACTGGATCACCGCGGTCACGCCGGTCCCCAGAAGAATGCCTTTCAGCGGAGTGCTGGATAGTTTGAACAGGATCGGTTCCAATTTATTGCCGGACACATGTTTCAGGCCGTCTCCCATCAGGGACATACCGAACAGAAACAATGCCACTCCCGACAGCAGGCTGATAATGTCGGATACACTCATGCTCTGTACCGGATCCGTATGCTATGCAATACGGATCACATCTCCTTTCTTTCAAAGGCTGCGGTCTTACTTTCCCTCGATGTATACTGCTTCAGCTGCATTCAGCCGCTATTATAGTATAGCATTAAACAGTTCAGTTCGTCTCTTATATTTATATTAAAACTATATGAACAATTTTTTTCTGTTCAACTTTTCCGGCTGTTCTGTTTTATTACTTATGAACGATGTACCAAATGCGAGGGTATGCACGATTTTTTGAAAAATGTTGTAATAAAGTTAATGCTATGCATGATTTTTAGAACACTGCTGCAACAAAATCGAGGGTATGTATGATTTTTGACCCTGTTTGGAAGATAAAATCATGCATACCCTCGGATAAATTACAAAAAATCATGCATAGCGCCGCAAATGCTGCAGGACAGATTTTCTGATCATGATCCGCTGATGCTTCCTGCCGTGGGATCAATCCAGGACCTTGTGGCGGGTCCATTTTCCGCTGCGGTAGCGAAGATAGTTTGCCACCGACCTGACAGCCCAGTCCAGGAAATATCCTGCCCAGATCCCGATCAGTCCCACATGCAGGAACCGGCAGAGCACGGTCGTCAGCCCCACCCGGAATACCCACATGGAGATCACGGCTGTGATCATGGAAAAGTTCACATCACCTGCTGCCCTCATGCCGTTGGATGGAACGAATGCTACCGGCCACAGGAAAGGCTTTACTATAGAGATCACCAGCATAACAGACATGGTAAGGGCTATAGTTGCCTCATCGAAATTTGCCAGATGGCAGACCGGAAGAGAAATGGCATAGATGAGCCAGTTGGTGGCAAGAAGCAGAACAGCCGCCCAGATCGTCAGCTTTTTGATATAGTATTTTGCCTCATCAGTCTTTCCGGCGCCGATACAGTGCCCTGCCACGGTCACCAGGCCGGTGCCGACCGCAGAGGAAGGCATGGAGGAAAAAAACTCCAGCTGTACTATGATCGCATTGGATGCGATAGCCATAGTCCCCAGAGTTGCCACAGTACTCTGCACGATCAGTTTTCCAAATTGGAACATGGAGTTTTCGATCCCTGTGGGGATCCCGATCTTAAGGACACGCAGGATCAGCCTCAGGTTCGGCCGGATCTTCAGGTAGCTTCCAACGATCAGGAGTTCTTTTTCTCTTCTCAGGGCGACCATTATGATCACACAGGCCAATGCCATGGAGATCGTGGTGGAAAGAGCTGCTCCGTAAACTCCCATTCTGACGACAAACAAAAGGATATAATTGCCGATGATATTCAGGACGTTGCAGGACGCAGAGATGATCATCGGAAGTTTTGAATTACCGGCTGCCCGGTAGATCGCCGCACATGCATTGAACATGGCAATGAAAGGATAGGAAATGATCGTGATCAGGAAATACTGAAGCGCCGCGTCCATGACGGCAGGCTCTACATTTCCGAATATCCGCTGCAAAAGGCCCTCACGGAACAGAAGGCACATGGCCATCAGGAAAACGGAGATCACAGCGGAACTTAACAGTACCTGACCTGCCGCGTCCCCGGCTCCTTTTTTATCGCTCCTTCCCAGAAACTGGGCACAGATGATACATCCCCCTGTCGAGACTGCGGTGAACAGGAAAATTACCAGCTTATTGATGGAATCCACACAGGAAACCCCGGATACGGCAGCGCTTCCGATATTGGAGACCATCAGGGTGTCGACCGTTCCCATAAGGGCGGTCAGCACCTGTTCTATGATCAGCGGTATCAGAAGTTTTCGAAGGTCTTTATTGGAGAACAACATGATTTTGTTCTGTCTCATCCTTTCTTTTTTCGAAACAGCATATCCAGCGGTAATTCAGCCAGGATCACTGCAGCAAATACAA
Source organism: Parasporobacterium sp. (assembly GCA_017431485.1). GTDB lineage: Bacteria > Bacillota > Clostridia > Lachnospirales > Lachnospiraceae > RGIG5612. The sequence goes on from JAFRKZ010000052.1 coordinate 6,627, forward strand.
GGACACAGCCCGCCAGTTCCCTGGCAGAAAGCGCCTGTCCCAGGATCACCCAGCCCGCCAGGGCGGAGAAAACCGACTCCAGGCTCATTAACAGAGAAGCCACCGCCGGTTCTGTGTGTTTCTGTGCAATAACCTGCAGTGTATATCCTACAGCCCCGGATAAGATACCGGCATACAGGATCGGGACCGCGGCAGCCAGGATACTATCCACAGACGGCTGTTCGAACAGCAGCATACCGATCCCTCCGATCACTGCCGAAACAACGAACTGCAGCGCGGAAAGAAGTACCAGATTTTTCAGCCGGGAAGAATAATGATCCACACACAGGATCTGACAGGCAAATAAAAAAGCACACAATATCACCAGCAAGTCCCCGCTGCCGATGGAAAATCCGCCTTTTACACTGATCAGGTACAGACCGGCAATCCCCAGGATCACACAGATCCAGATCTTCTTTTCCGGTTTTCGTCCGATCACGAGACCCAGGATCGGCACCAGGATTACATAAAGGGCAGTGATAAAGCCGGCTTTTCCGGCGGTTGTATACTGGATCCCGGCCTGTTGGGCAATGCTGGCGCTTCCCAGGAATACACCGCATAACAGCCCGCCTTTCAGATATCCGGAAGGCTTGCTGACGGGAATGCCTTCCGCATCCCTTCGGTCAGCGGACACTTCCCTTTCCTTTTTATTCTTCCTTCCGATGAGAAGTGCCACCGGAAGCAGCACCAGTGAAGACAAAACGTA
>JAFRKZ010000053.1 GCA_017431485.1 Parasporobacterium sp.
CCCTGTATCTGTTATGGCAGATGCAGCGATCGATGGAGGGCATAATTATCAGGCAGCGGATTTTTACGTGGTGGTGGATGCCTGGGACGGGTATGTGAATTTCCGGTATGGACCGGGCCTGGAGTATGGTATCAATTTCCCAATCTATAATGGCGAAGTGCTTTATGTATTTGAAACAGCGGAGAACTACTATGATGATCTGCCGTGGGGCCATGTGGAGTATGCCGGAAATTATGGGTGGATCTCTCTTACAGAGGTGTCCTATATGGAAGCGCCCGAACCGGAAACATATCCTGCCCCGGTCTATGAGGACGTGGACCAGTACAATATGGTAGACGCCTGGGACGGGTACTGCAATCTGCGGACGGATGCAGGCATCGCCTATGATATCATCACGCCTATCTACAACGGGGAAATCCTCCACGTGACATCCCAGTGCTATAACCCTGAAGACGGTCTGTACTGGGGATATACACAGTATAATGGAATGAACGGGTGGATCTCTCTCAGCCAGACGACGCAGGTAGCAGCGCCTCAGCCGGAAACCACGACCGCGCAGGCAGAGCCCCCGGCACCAGGCCCTGCGGCAGGCGATGCATCATGGCTGGTCAGCGACACATTCTATCAGGAAGATTCCAGCTACATCTACACGATCCCGATGATCAATCTGGACGGTGAAGAGATCAAGGCACTGAATGCCTCCATTTACGATGATCTGTATCCACAGATCCAGCAAGCGGTGAAGGATGAAGTTCCCTGGGAAGAACTGATATCTTCTTCCTATACATGGAGTCTGAACGGGGATATCCTCTCTCTGGTCATTCGTTACGGATATGCAGGACCCTGGCATGAGTACAAAGTCTATAATGTCTCGGTGTCCCAGCAAAAACCTCTGAATGATACGGCAGTGATCGGCATGGCAGGATACTCGGAACAGGAGTATCTGCAGATGGCAGCTTCCGCCATGGAACAGGGGTTTGTCCGCATCAGCCAGAGGATGCCGCATGAGGAAAACGAGATGTATGAGACCGCATATAACCGTGCGCATGAAGAGACCATGTCTGAGGAAAATATCGCGGCAGCGATGCCTTTCCTGAATGCCAAGGGCCATCTGAGCATCATTGCCGAGATCGGTCTGATCATGGCGCAGAATTCCTCTTCCTGGACGGAATTGGATCTGGTGACTCCATATTCGGAGGAACCGGATGAGGATATCTATGTCCGGGTAAATGCTTTGGCTGGATATACGAACCTGAGATCAGAACCGGGTTCTTCCGGCAATGTGATCGTATCGATCCCCAATGGGCAGAAGATCCTGATCTTCGATACTGAGGATAATGCCGAGGACGGTACTAAATGGGGCGAAACGATCTATTGCGGTTTTAACGGATGGATCCCTATGAGCGAAGCATCAGAATAGCACAGTTCTCATTGGAGATCCGCCCCTCTGCGCGGAAGGAATAGAGAAGATCACTGCGGCATTTCGTACACATGCCTGGCAGTTCGATATTTGATCCCGGAATGCCTGCATCCCGCAGGGAATGGAAGATCGCAGCAAACAGGTCGATATGGTATCGGCCTGTTTTTTTTGAAATGATATCCGATAAAATGCTTTGGCAACGAAAGGATCCGGTCAGGGGATCCTTGCGGTAATCCGCAGAGAAGTCCTCTGCGACTTCATCGCCGACCTCGTAGCAGTCACCGCAGATGCCGGGAGAAACAGCAGCCAATACATCACCTGGATCGGTACCGAAGCTTTCCTGCATTGCATTTAACAGTCTGGCAGCAATGTGCAGCTGGGTTCCTTTCCGTCCGGAATGGCAAAGGCCGATGGCTCTTCTGACAGGATCGTACAGATAAACGGAAGGGCAGTCTGCACCGAATGTCCGGAGCATGACGCCTGGCATGTCCGTTATTAGTCCGTCAATTGCTTCCAGATTCCTTCTTCCTGCTGCCGGACCCAGATCATTGGCATCCACAAGATGGATATTGGCCATATGCTTCTGGGCGGAAGAGACCAGATGTTCCTGATCGGTCCCGAACTGTGAGACCAGCAGCTGTACGCAGGCAGCCACTTCTTCCGGATCTGATTCCGGCCGGAGAAGAGGCTGATAAAAATCATCCGGATTTCCATTTCGGTAGTATCGTTTTGTGGTAAATGCAGCAACGATATCGTCCTTTTGTTCCATCATATCGAAAGCCAGATAGGGTATGCTGTTCCGGGGAAGATCGATCCATTTCATATGGCAGATTCCTTTCATGATATGGGAAAGGCTGCATCAATTGGAATTGATACAGCCTTCCGGATATAACTCTTCTGGTTCGGCGATTACGCCGGGTCATGCTTACAGCTCAACAACTTCGAATTCGTTGTTTTCGCATTCTCCGATTGCTTCCAGAGTGTTCAGTGCTCTTGCAACATCACACTGTCTGGAGAATGTCTTTGCTTCAGAAGCATCAAACGTATTATCAAAATGACCTTCTGCTTTCTTGATGCCTTTTACATAACCCTGTTCATTGCTGTACTTGTTTGTCCACTTGATTACTTTAGCCATAATGTCTAATGCTCATCCTTTTCTTTTGTCAATATTACACATCGTCTGTGCACAAGCACATATATACCACCAGTGGGAATATTTGTCAACAAAATGGAAAATAAATTGCTGAAAAATGGAAAAAAAGGTAAACCCAATGGAAAAAATGGGAAGAAAATGGAAAACAAGGGGGAAAATGCCATCTTGCCTTGACATGGAAAATCAGGAAAAATATACTTTATATAATATAGTTTCAGAAAATGGAAATGGAGAAGAAAATATGAAAAAAGGATTGGCATTTACGATTGCTGTGTTGCTTTGCCTTTTGACGGCGGTGCTGCCGGCAATGAAACCGGTACAGGCAGCAACAGCAAATGACTATCAGGTGGAAGTGTACGGCTCCGGCAACCAGGGACTGCCCCTGAACATTTCTCCGGACAGCGATTCCGCATTTTATGTGACCCTTATGGAAGGAACGCCGCTGCACATTGATCAGGTATCGGACGGCTTTGGTCATGTTTTCTATAACGGCCTGAGCGGCTGGGTCCAGCTTCACTATACCCGCATTGTCGGGGATTATCCGGTGCTGCAGCCTTCTTCCGGCTGGGTCAGCCCTGCGGATTACCAGGTCTGCAATACCGATGGGGAAGGGCTGGAATTAAGAGGCGGCCCCTCTTCGGATTACAGCACGTTCGGCTCCATGTCTGACGGGGATATCTTTACTGTGGAAGCTGTCAGCGGAAACTGGGCTTACGGAAGATATAACGGAGTCAGCGGATGGGCTTATATGTCCTATCTGCAGTATGTGGGACCGGCTGCAGCAGCGCCGGCATCTTCTGCCAGCCTGCAGTCGAAGGTGGTAACGATCGGCAGCGACCTGACCGATGAACAGGAAGCATTTATCCTGCAGTATTTCGGAGCAGACCTTTCTTCCTGCCGTGTCATTTATGTCACCAATCAGCAGGAACGAGAGTATCTGGGATCCTGGATCCCGCTTTCGGAAATCGGAAATATCACCATCTCGAGCGCCTACGTACAGCCGACGCAGTCAGGCGGCATTCAGGTAAAGACCGCCAATCTGACTTACGTGACCGGCAACATGATCGCTTCCGTGCTCTCCACGGCAGGTGTGAAAAACTGCAACGTCGTGGCAGCAGCGCCATTTCCCGTGTCCGGGACCGGCGCTTTGACCGGCGTCATGATCGCTTATCAGAATGCAGCGGATACGACACTGGAGGAAGAGAAGAGAGAACTTGCGATCCAGGAATTTACGGTGACCCAGCAGCTTAGTGATTCCATTGGACCGGAAGAGGCTCTGCAGCTCGTCAATGCCGTGAAGATGGAAGTGATCCGTTCCGGGGAGGAACAGGAAAGCGAACCGGTGGAAGCCATTGTGGATCAGGTGATCGTGAACATGGAACAGAGCATTGTCGATAACAGTGTGACAAATATCGACCAGTCCACGGTAACGATCCTGAACGGACTGTCTGAGGAAGAACGACAGCTGCTCATGGATCTGGCAGAACAGATCGCAGAACAGAACTACAATTACGAAGATGTCAAGGAAACCCTGGAAAGGGTGGAACAGAACCTGTCCGAGCAGACCAATATCAGTGCCGGTACCGTACCTGTTCCGGAAGATACGGCAGAACCAACGGCTGCGGAACCGATGGCTCCTGATCTGCCGGAAGCAGATACGAATATTCCTGCGCCGGAAGAAGACAGCATACTGTCAGGAACCAATGACAGCCTGATCGATCCTTCCATGCAGAGCGATACCAGACAGGAGACCGGCGACAGCGCACTGTTTGAAGGGATTTTCACGAGCTGGTATGAAGCCTATCTGGAACTGCTTTACCGGGTTACGCCGCTGCTGCAGGCTTATGATTACCAGATGGATCTTTACGGAGGAATTCCATCGCGCAACATTGCCTTCTGCGATGTCTACGGGGATGATACACCGGAATTTCTCTATATAGCGATCGAACCTGTGGACGGGATCGATGAAGCGTTCTGCCCGGCATGGCTCCATATTGTGACTTTTGAGAACGGATCCCTGAGAGAGCTTTACACTTATGATCTTGATAAAGGAAAAGCGACGGGAGGTTTTTCCTACTATTACCTGTTCCAGGTGGAAGGAGAGAAAACCCTGTATGAATTTTCCGATCGGGGAGATGAGAGCGGAACCAGGCAGTACTGCAGATATGTTCCCACAGCAGATGCTCGTCTGAAAAAAGAGCCGGTCTGTTCGCTCAGTCGGGACTGGGACGGCACTGTGACCCAGTGTATCGTAAATGGTGCGGACTCTTCGGCAGATGCGTTTGATCTCACAGCCGCAGATCTTCAGAACCGCACAGTTTGTCTGGTCATGTACAAGCCGGGAGTGGAATTTGCCGACAGTTATGAATCCTGGTACGGATGTATGGCAATGGGATATGAGGAAGCTTATGCCTTCCTCACAGATGTGATCTATGCGGCGACGCAGCAGGAGCCTTCTGAAGAGGAGACGATCGCAGATTGGACAGAACCGGCTGCGGAAGTACCCGCAGACATAAATGGCTCTGCAGGATGGCAGGATGCCTATTATGATTTTATCATGAATGGCGGATATCTGTATGAAAGCGACATTTATCCGGAGCAGGGATTAGCCGGAGGCGTCCGGTTTTCCCTCTGTGATATCAATGAAGAGGAATACAGCAATGTACCGGAACTGATCGTGGATAATAATGCAGACGGCATGTCCTGGGCCTGCAGCATCATTTACGGATTCCGTGACGGGCAGATGGTCCGGCTGGGCAATACGGACTGGCATTCCATTGCTTATAAAGCAGGAGAAAGCGGAACGGCTCCCGGTCTCTTCGCTTCCAATTTCTATTATCTGAAATACTATTATCTGGCAATTGACGGCACCCTGCATGATGAATCCGTCAGGACCGGCGAAATGGACCGGGAAACCGGCGAGGTTTTGTATACCATTTTCAATGATTATCTGAATGACATCTATGAGAACCATACCGTGGAATTGCAGTACTATTATAAGGAAGACATCGATGCCATGGGATGGGATGCTTTCTGCGCCACCTTTGTGCCGCGATGGTAAAGGAGGCCACTTGATGCAGTATCAGTATTATCTGTTTGACCTGGACGGGACATTGACGGATCCGGGGATCGGGATCACCAATTCGGTCATGTATGCACTGGCGAAGTATGGGATCCATGTCCGGGATCGGTCGGAACTGTACAAATTTATCGGTCCTCCTCTGTTGGAATCGTTTCAGAACTATTACGGGTTTTCGGAAGAGGATGCTAAGCAGGCTGTCGAGTATTACCGGGAATATTTCCGGGAAAAAGGGATCCTGGAAAACAAGGTTTACGATGGGATCGCTGAAGCTTTGCGATCTCTGAAAGAGCAGGGAAAGACACTGGCGCTGGCAACTTCCAAGCCGGAAGAGTTTTCTGTCAGGATCCTGAAGCATTTTGATCTGTTTTCGTTTTTTGATTTTGTCGGAGGTGCTACCATGGACGGGAGCAGGAGCCGGAAGAAGGACGTGATCCGATATGTGCTGGACGCTCTTCAGATCGAAGACCTTTCAAAGGTCCTGATGATCGGTGACCGGAAACAGGATGTAGAAGGGGCTGCGGCCAATCAGATCGCCTGTGCGGGAGTGCTGTACGGTTATGGAGATTATGAGGAATTGAAAACAGCCGGTGCCGATAGGATCATCGAACGGCCGGAAGATCTGTCACAGCTATAGAAAGACGAGGAACTATCATGTTGAATGTTACAGTATGGTATGAATATACACAGGAGTCAGGGTATCTGAAGCGGGAACTCGTGAGACCGGATATTTCGGAAGAGGATTTTCAAAACTTTTCCAGGTATACGGAGGAAAACTGCAGGAAGATCCACGAGGTTTATCCGGATGGGCTGATGGCTCCTCTGATCCGGACGTTGGAAGAAGATCCTGAGATCCACGTGACCTATACGACGCTATATGATCCTTGTTTCGGACTTCCGGATGAGCTTCTGGAACACACCGATGTCCTGGTATGGTGGGCCCATATCAGTCATGACGCAGTCCCGGACGAACTGGCCCGCAAGGTCACGGAACGGATCTACAAAGGAATGGGATTTGTTGCCCTTCATTCGGCCCATAAGTCGAAGCCATTCATGCAGGTGCTGGGAGCCAGCGGGACTCTTCGCTGGCGGGAAAAGGATTTCTGCCGGATCTGGAATACTGCTCCCTCACATCCGATCGCCCAGGGACTTCCGGAATATATCGAACTGGAAGAGGAAGAGATGTACGGAGAAGTATTTGATATTCCGAAACCGGATGATGTGGTGTTCATGAGCTGGTACAGGGGAGGAGAACTGTTCCGGTCCGGGTGCACATGGAACAGGGGATATGGAAAGATCTTTTATTTCCAGCCCGGCCATGAGACCAGTCCATCCTACCACAACCCACTGGTGAGAAAGATCATCTGCAATGCCATCCGTTGGGCAGCGCCTTCCATGTGGCGTCAAAGCCTTGACTGCCCCAATGTGGTGGAATCCCCGGAAAGCCGGCACCGCCAATAATATGATCTTTATTATGTAAGAAAGAAGCAGGGAGAGCCCTGCTTCTTTTTGCATTCCTATAAATGGACGGTTTACCAGCCGCCGCGTCCCCCGCGGGATCCGCCCCCGCCTCCTTGCTGCATGGGAAGATAATCCACCTGTTCTCCGTTTACGATGACAGAGCCGCCGTTATACTGTGCTGCGCCGTCGCAGTCAAAGGGAGAGCTGGCGTTGACAGAGATGGTTCCACCGTTGATATAGAGATCGCCATTGGAATCGATCCCGTCCGTATCGCCGGATCCCATGGAAACAGATAGCTCGCCGGCATTCATTTCGAATGTGGTACGGTAGGAACCGGACTTGTTGGCCGCGTTTACGCCGTCGTCCCAGCTTTGAATGTCGATGGATCCGCCGTTGATCTGGATATAGGTGGCTTCGAGACCTTCCGCACCGGAGATAGAGAACGTTCCTTCATCGATCTGAAGAACGGACTCGGCGTGGATCGCGTCGTCTCCGGCATTAATTGTGAATTCACCGCCGCAGAGATAGATATATCCCAGAGAATCGTCATCGTCATTTTCTGCATGCAGACCATCTGTTCCCGCAGTCAGGACAAACGTCCCATCGGCGATCCGGATGGAATCGTTGGCTTCCAGACATTTGGAGGCAGCATCGATGACATAGGATCCGCCTGTGATCTTCAGGTCATCCTTGCAGACGATCCCGTTATCCGTAGAAGAGATGGTCAGGGTGCCGGTCCCGTTCAGTACCAGATCGTCCTTGGAAAAGATCACGCCATCCATATTGGTATCTCCATCCGAAATGAAAGTGCCGCTTACACTCAGAGAAGAATCTGAAACAGTTGTAATGAATACTTTATCTGCGGACAGGATATAGATACATGGAAATGTATTGTTGGAAATGGACAGGGAATCGAGTACCAGCTGGATCTTGTCTTCTTTGTCTGCTTCAACGTAGATGACGGCGCCCGAGGCGGTTCCTGAGAGTACGTAGATGCCTTCCTCCGTAATGCGGATCTCGTCGCTGTCTTTTACGACAATGGATCTGGCCCCGGTTGTATCCGGCTGCTGTTCCAGATCCCGTTCCGTGAAGAGTTCCGTACTGCTCAGGATGCCCTCTGCCGCAACGGGAAGATCCGAGACTGAAGCGGATACACTTATTGCACCGATCAAGAGAAGAAGGATCAATGCTGTAAAAATAGATAGAATCGTTTTTGCTTTCATTTGTGATGCTCCTTTCGGTTATCCTGGATGGAATTATAAAGGGGCATCCTAAAAGGAACTTAAAAGAAAAGAATGTTTTGATGAACCGGCCTGTTATTTTTCCTCCGGCAGGATCACTTTCCAGGACAGGATCAGATCTTCCAGACGGCAGGCGGCGTTGGCCGGACTGGTAGAGGGCAGGCAGACAGCCTCGATCCCGGTGTCCGGTTCGATATATCGGTGATACATCTCCCAGGATTTTCTGCCGTTGCAATAGATCGCTTCAATGGGAGCAGAGGAAAGGATAGGGGTAAGATCGTTGGGAACTACATCCCGTATGGAGGAATCGGAAGAACCGGTGATGCTGCAGCTTCCGATGGAATCCCATACGGCAATCCGTTGTCTCAGAAGAAAGGCGTGCCGCTCCGGGACTGTCATGGGAACCTCTTCATGGAAAAGGGCAGCCAGGACTTTCCAGAAACGGTTTTGCGGATGACCGTAAAAATACATCATTTCACGGGACTTTACAGAAGGAAAACTCCCGAGGATCAGAATGCGGGAGTTTTGGTCATAGGTAGGCGGGATTGGATGGAGGATGTGTTCAGTCATGGCGTTCCTCCGGAACGTCCCAGGTCTCGCAGAACCGGGCCGCGAAGGCAGGCGGTTCGTTGCCGGCATATAGATGGGAGGTATCTCCGTAACAGTTCATCCGGAAGATCGCTTTTCCGGGCCGGCGCTCTTCGGTATACAAAGATGTGACAGAAGAAGGCGCTGCGACAGTATGGTGCCAAAGAAGCATGGGCGATATATTCATCAGATGGGACAGGAGTACGCACTCCAGCCCGAAATGGCAGAAAAAGGCAAGGATATCCCGGTTCGGCCGGACTGCCTCATAGTATCTTCCGTTCCGTTCATATCCATGGGAAGCAAGGACCCGGTCGAACTCTTCCGTGATCTCCAGGTATTTTTCATAAACGTGCCCTTGCTGCAGGACCTGGTCATCCTGCCAGGTGTCGGTGCCGAAAAAAGCATTTGTATCCGTCCAGTCCTGCGGGAGCCAGTCCCATGGGATGCTGATCTGCCCCGGCCTGTCAGGCCTTTCGATCAGATGAGGAAATTCCCGGAGCCAGTCGCATGGCATTGCGCTCTTTCCCATTTTCTTCAATGTCAGGGAGGCAGTGTCCCGGGCTCTTCCCAGGGTGGAAACATAGAAATCAGAAATCGGCAGAGCCGCCAGCCTGTCAGCCAGCAGCTCCGCCTCTTTCCATCCTTTTTTTGTTAATGAATCATTTTCATAATCCGGATCTGCATGCCGGATGATCAGTAATCTCATAACGAATACCTTTTTTGCAGTCCTTATTTTATCGCAAGCTTCAGAAGACCGTTCTCCAGATCGTTCAATGCCATTTCCTTAACGATATAATGCTGCAGTTTGCCGGTCGCTGTCATAGGAAGCTCCCGGACGAAGCGGTAGTACCGTGGACGCTTGTATCCGGACAGCATATCGGAATGGTTGCAGTGATCCACCAGATCGCCAACGGTCAGGGAATCGTTTTCCGGTACAATATAAGCTACAACAGCTTCGCCGCGGACAGCATCCGGTACACCGGTGACTGCACAGGCGGCAACGCCCGGACAGGTGTTGATGGCTTCTTCGATGATCGGCGGGTAAATGTTTTCACCGCCGGAAATGATCATGTCATCCTTTCTGCCGGAGATCGTGAGAAACTGATTCTTATCCCAGGTAGCCAGGTCGCCGGTATACATCCATCCCTTGTAAAACTTGTTGGCATCTTCTTCCGGGTTGTTGTAATAGCCGTAAGAGGATTTCGGAGAACGGATGATGACTTCACCGGTTTCGCATTCATCCATGGCAGCCAGATCGTCTGGCTCTGCTTTTCTGTCTTCATAAACTTTTACGACACGCACTTCATCGTCTGTGCAGGATCTTCCGGCGGTACCTGCCATTTCAGGAAGTTCATAAGGACGAAGGAAAGTATTCCAGAATGTTTCCGTAGTGCCGTACCCATTGAACAGGTTTTTGGAGAGGACTTCGTGTACCTTGAGGCAATCAGCGCGCTCAAACGGAGCTCCCATGGTAATAATGCCTCTGAGGCTGGAAAGGTCCGCATTGTATTTCTGCTGATGACGGACCAGCATTTTAACAATAGAAGGAACACCGATAATGAAGGTGATCTTGTATTTCTCGATGTATTTCAGAGTCAGCAGGCTCTGAAAATTCCGCATGATGATAATGGTCGCGCCGGCATACAGGGTAGGGGTCGGTCCACCGGAGTGAACGCCTCCTCTGTGGAACCAGGGCGTTGTGTTCATGGTGATGTCTGTCGGATTCATCGGAAAATGCATCATGACATCGTGGGCGCTCATGACTTCATTGGCATGAAACATGGGAACTCCCTTTGGCTTTCCTGTCGTGCCGGAAGTATAAAGACGCATCGCTTCATCATACATATTCGGCACATAATCTGTAACAGGTTCGGCAACAGGATAATCTTTTACAAAATCCTCATAACGGATATGGCCTTCAGGCAGTTCGCCTTCTCCTACCATCAGTACGATCTCGGGTTTGCGCTCAACAAGTTCCAGAGCTTTTACCGCCATCTCTTTCAGACTGGAATCATATACATATACTTTCGGCTGACTGGTATTCAGACAGACAGAGGTTTCGCCGGGGGAAAAATTGTAATTGGCCGGACTGTTGACCGCGCCCAGTTTCTGCGGCGCAAGATAGCAGTACAGCCATTCAATGCTGTTTAAGAGCTGGTACAGGACCACATCTCCTTTTCTGATCCCGTGAGCAATCAGCGCGTTGGAAAACTGATTGACGTCTCTATTGAGTCCTGCGTAATCCCATTCCCGCTCCAGCAGGGGGTCGATCAC
>JAFRKZ010000054.1 GCA_017431485.1 Parasporobacterium sp.
GAATTTCTTTAAAAACGCATGAAAAAATGTCTGGATTTTTCATGCAAAATATGAATTTCTTCAAAAACGCATGAAAACAGCCGCCAAATTATTATGCAAAATTGAAACTTCCTTAAAAACGCATGAAAATGGCCGCCAAATTATTATGCGGAATTTCAATTTCTCTAAAAACGCATGAAAACCCGCTGTGCTGGATCATCTGCAAAGCATAAAGAGAAGGTCCGTCACCGGTACACATTTTCCCGGGACTGGATCACCGCAGCTGCCATCCCTGTTCCGATCCGGCAGGCCTGTGAAAGCGGGACACTGCTGATCAGTCCGGCACTGACCCCGGCGAAAAAAGCATCCCCGGCGCCGGTGGAATCCACCACCGCTACCTGTTCGGCTTCGCAGTACCCTTCTTCTTCGCAGCCGGCATAAACAGCCCCATCTTTATCCATGGTAATGACCATGGCCGGGATCCCGGTTTCGGCCATGCCTTTTTTAAGAAGCTGCAGCAGGTCCTGCGCCGGCAGATTCCCGGTGTCCTGCCCGAACATGACGCCTGCTTCCTGCCGGTTGCAGATAAAACAGCCTGTCTGCCGGATATAGGGCATCCTCTCCAGAGCAATATTGATGTTGGAGATCACCCCATACACCTTGGTCTGATACTTCTGCGCCAGACGAAAGACATCTTCTACGATCCTCTCTTCCACATCCATCTCCAGCAGCACGCCGTCCGCATTCCGAAAGATCTCATCCCCCTGCTGTTCCAGCACTTCGTGAAGCGGAAGCAGGTCCTGCCTCCGGGACAGGTTCGCGCAGACATCTCCCTGCGGATTGAGGATCACCATCCAGGTACCGATGCAGTCAGGCCTTCGAAGCACATAGTCTGTGTTCACGCCGGCTTCGTTCAGATGATCCAGAATGGCTCCCCCGGGTCCGTCTTCATCGATCATGCTGACAAAGAAAGGCCTGAGTCCCAGTCCCGCCAGATCATCTGCCACATTTCTGGCAACGCCTCCGTATTTGTATTCGATCCTTCCCACGTTCCGGCCGACAGGATTGAAATCCCCTTCCGGATAGCCCTTGATATCCATAAATACCGTTCCGATCACGACGATCTTCCTGGCGGGGTCGATCATATTCTTTATCTCCATCACATCATCGCCTCACTGTTTTTGATAAGATTATCTTCCTGCTGCAAGGATACCACACCGCTAAAGCCGCCGCAAATATAAAAGAATCTGCATTTCTACTGCATTTCCCCTTGTTCTGATCCCAAAAAAGAAATATAATCTGTGAAAATTACAATTGTCAAAGGAGTTGCTCAAATGAACGATACGCTGGATACTGTCATGAATGCTGCTGAAGAACCCGAGCTCGCTGCCGCACCGGAAGTCGCTGTGGAACCGGAAGTCGCCGCGGAGCCTGAAGTAACTGCTGCACCGGAAGCCGCCGCGGAGCCGGAAGCGCCTGCCAAACCGGAGGTCACTGAGAAAATGGAAGATTATTCCAAGGAAGTGGAATCTTCCGTGCGCAAGATCTATGAAGGAGATATCATGGAAGGCGAAGTCATCGCCTTTAACGAGCATGGTGTGATCCTGGATCTTAATTACTTTGCCACCGGACGTGTGCCGGTTGAGGAGATGAGTGCCGATCCCACGTTCAATATTATGACGGATGTAAAAGTCGGCGACCGTTTCCAGGCCATGGTCAAGTCCGTCGACGACGGCAAAGGCAATATCCTGCTTTCCAAGAAAGCCTGTGAGTCCGAGAACTCCTGGGATAAACTCAGGAAAATGAAGGAAGAAGAAACAGCAGTCACCGGTACCGTTTCCGAAGCGGTCAAGTCCGGCGCTGTCATGTATGTGGAAGGGATCCGGGGCTTCATTCCCGCTTCCAAGCTGGATGTCAGATACGTAGAAGATACTTCACCCTATGTCGGCAAAAAGCTTTCCGTCCGCATCATCGAAGTAGACGAAGAACGCAAGAAACTGATCCTTTCCGCCAAAGAAAGCGCTACCGAAGCATATGTGAAACAGCAGACAGAAAACGTCAAGCGCCTGCAGGTCGGCAGCATTGTCACAGGAACTGTGGAATCCCTCCAGAATTACGGTGCTTTCGTAGACCTGGGAGACGGTATTTCCGGACTTCTTCATATTTCCGAAATCAGCAATGAACGGATCAGCCACCCGAAAGCAGTCCTTCGTACCGGACAGAAAGTCAACGTCATGATCCTCCGGATCGAAAACGGAAAGGTCAGCCTGTCCATGAAAGCGATCGAAGCTGCAAAGGAACAGCAGGTGGAAGAAGAAGCCAGGGAATACCACAGCGAATATGTTCCGAACAATCCTTTTGCCGATCTTCTGAAGGATTACCTGAAATAACGCATATCCTCTGCTCTTTTCAGCAGAAAAATAAAAAGGCGGGATCACACCAGTGTGATCCCGTCTTCTGTTATCTCCAGTCTGCGGGCTTTATAAAGAACCCCTACCGCCCGCTTGAACGCATTTTTGCTGAGGTGGAAGTCCCGTTCGATCACTTCCGGATCCGCCTTGTCATTGTAAGGCAGATGCCCTCCCTTTCGGCTTATGCGGGTATAGACATTTTCCGCATCCGCCCGGAGCTTCAGCATGGCTTTCTTTTTCCGTTTTTCATCCAGGTCTGCTCCGGAAATGTGTTTGTCGATCCACATGGTCGCTGCAAGACGTTCCGATTTGTCCACATATAAAGCCACCGGATAATACATTCCCTCTTCCACCTTTTCTGTCTGCTGACGGAACGGAAGGAACAGATCCTTTTCCAATCCCCAGTCCAGGAACGCCCCGATGGGCGAAACCTGCCTGACCTTCAAGGCTGCGACCTCCCCGATCGTGATCTTCGGGGTATGGACCGTCGCGATCAGACGGTCGTCGGAATCCCGGTACAGGAACACTTTCAGCCGGTCTCCCACACGGGTATCCGGGCCCACCTGCTTGATCGGAAGCAGAACCCTGTCTTTTTCATTTCCCAGATAAGCGCCGAAGCTTTCCAGGGAATACACCGGAAGCGTCTGCCATTTCCCAAGCATAAACTGGATCGATTCATTTGATACGGACATTACTCACCTCATAAGTTGTCCCGGCAGGTTCTGCCGGGACGACAATTTCATTTCAGTTCTTTTATGATCTTATAATCCTTTGAATTCCACATAGAGTTCCCGGACGGCGTTCGGATCCGCCGGAGCAGCCTTTGCCGCGGCTTCCGGAGCCTTGGAAGAAGCTGCTTCTGTCTTATCCGAATCCCTGTACGCCAGGAATTTGGGCGCTACCTGCGGGAACAGCGCCAGGCTCAGGATATCCTCGTCGCTTTTTGCGATATCCGCATACTCTTTGCGGTATTTTTCAAGCTCCGGTTCCAGAAGATCTGCCGGTCTGCAGGTGATCACATCTTCCGGTAAGATACCGGCAGCGGCCAGCACGGAAGGATTCACCTCACCGGGGAGCTTGCCGTATTCCCCTTTGATCAGAGCACGGGACTCTTTCGGGAAATTCTTGTATTTGCCGATGATGACGTTCATAACGGCCTGGGTACCGACGATCTGGGAAGTAGGCGTTACCAGCGGCGGATATCCGAAGTCTTTCCTTACTTTCGGGATCTCTGCCAGAACATCGTAGAATTTATCTTCTTTTCTGGCTTCCTTCAGCTGATTGAGCAGGTTGGACAACATGCCGCCGGGCACCTGGTATCTCAGCGTATTGGTATCCACACGCAGAACTTTGGAATTCAGGATGCCTGCTGACTCCAGTCTTGCCGCAACATTACGGAAATGCGCTGCCGCTTCAGACATCTTTTCCAGATCGAGTCCTGTATCCCGGGCGGTTCCCTTCAGGGTTGCGACCAGGGATTCCGTTGCCGGCTGGCTGGTTCCGTTTGCCAGTGGTGACAGTGCTGTGTCTACGATATCCACGCCTGCAAATGCTGCCATCAGGTTGACCATGTCGCCGGTACCTGTGGTGTTGTGGGTATGCAGGTGGATCGGTACACTGACCTTTTCCTTCAGAGCCTTGATCAGGGAGTAAGCAGCATCCGGAAGCAGCAGATTCGCCATATCCTTGATGCAGATCGTATCAGCTCCCATCTGTTCCAGATCCTGCGCCAGCTTAACAAAATAAGCTTCATCATGGATCGGGGAAATGGTATAGGACATGGCTGCCTCGACCTGGCCGCCGTATTTCTTGGTGGACCGGATGGCCTGTTCCAGGTTGCGCACATCGTTCAAAGCATCAAAGATACGGATGATATCGATGCCGTTTTCAATGGATTTGGCGCAGAACATATCTACCACGTCATCCGCATAGTGCTTGTAGCCCAGAATATTCTGGCCACGGAACAGCATCTGCAGCTTCGTGTTTTTGACATATTTGCGGATCGTCCTGAGTCTTTCCCACGGATCTTCGTTCAGGAATCTCATGCAGGAGTCAAATGTGGCTCCGCCCCAGCATTCCAGGGAATAATAACCGATGGAATCCAGAAGCTCCAGCGCCGGGATCATGTCTTCGATCGTCATTCTGGTCGCCGCCTGGGACTGATGAGCATCTCTCAGGATCGTATCAGTGATCAATAATGGTTTATCCGATAAAAACTTCATGAAGTTTACCTCTTTCTTGTTGTGAAATGCCTGTCAGCATCCTGCAGGCTCCATGGCTTATCAGCCGAAGAGTGAGATCAGCACGCCGGCCGCAATGGCGGAACCGATAACGCCGGCCACATTCGGGCCCATGGCATGCATCAGCAGGAAGTTGCCCGGATTGTACTGCTGTCCAACCTTCTGGCTGACTCTGGCAGCCATAGGAACAGCCGAAACGCCGGCAGATCCGATGAGCGGGTTGATCTTCTCTTTCAGGAACAGGTTCATGAACTTGGCCAGGAGCACGCCGCCTGCGGTACCGAAGGAGAATGCCACGATACCCATCGCCATGATCATCAGGGTCTTCAGATCCAGGAAGGTCTTGCCGGTAGCTGTTGCACCGACGGAGATGCCCAGGAAAATGGTAACGATGTTCATCAGTTCATTCTGTGCGGTCTTGCTGAGACGTTCCGTTACGCCGCATTCCTTCAGCAGGTTGCCGAACATCAGGCAAGCGATCAGCGGAGCTGCTGACGGCACCAGAAGGGCAACAAAGATGGTTACAACGATCGGGAAAACGATCTTTTCTCTCTTGCTGACCTGACGAAGCGGACGCATCACGATCTTGCGTTCCTTGTCCGTGGTCAGAAGCTTCATGATCGGCGGCTGGATCACAGGTACCAGTGCCATATAGGAATAGGCAGATACTGCGATGGGACCCAGAAGAGCCGGTGCCAGAAGCGCTGT
Organism: Parasporobacterium sp.; assembly: GCA_017431485.1. GTDB lineage: Bacteria > Bacillota > Clostridia > Lachnospirales > Lachnospiraceae > RGIG5612. The sequence goes on from JAFRKZ010000054.1 coordinate 5,339, forward strand.
TACGAAAATAGCTGTCGGGCCGTCCGCTCCGCCGATGATACCGACAGAAGCTGCCTCACGTCCGGTGAAAAGCCCGCTCAGGCGGCATCCGAGGAAGGTCATAAAGATACCCAGCTGGGCTGCTGCTCCGAGAAGCAGGGACTTCGGGTTCGCGATCAGCGGACCGAAGTCTGTCATGGCGCCGACACCCATAAAGATCAGGCAGGGATAGATTCCCAGCTTGATACCAAGATACAGGATATCAACAAGACCCGGTGTGATGGTCTGCCCTACTGAAATGCTGGCGAGGATCGCTTCAGAGACCCCCAAACCCTGCATTTCGGAGATGAATTCCGCAGAGATCGGAGCTCCGCCGAACAGATCCCAGTGCACATGACCACCGGCAAACAGTACTTCGTGGAACATATTCGCTCCCGGAAGGTTGGTCACAAGCATACCTACTGCAATAGGGACCAACAGGAGCGGTTCGAATTTCTTAACGATTCCCAGGTACAACAGGACACAGGCGATCACGATCATGATCACGCATTTCCAGTTGTCGCCCTGGAAGAACTGGAAAAATCCTGTCGACTGACAGAAATTAGCTATAGCCTGCATAGACGACTCCTCCGTTTACTCAATCACGCATAATAAGGTATCAGGTTCGACTGTGTCGCCTTTTCTTACAGATACAGAAGCAACTCTGCCGTCCTTCGGGGACATGATCTCATTTTCCATCTTCATGGCTTCCAGGATCATCAGCACGTCGCCGGATTTCACGGCGTCGCCTGCTTTCACGCGTACGTCGAGGATATTGCCGGGCATCGGAGACAGGATCTGCTCGCCCTGGCCCGGAGCTGCCGGTGCTGCTGCAGGAGCCGGTGCCGGTGCAGGTGCTGCCGCAGGAGCCGCTGCCGGTGCTGCTGTACCGCTGATCTCTTCTACTTCTACTTCAAAAACTGTTCCGTTTACATTTACTCTGTATTTTCTCATCATGTCCTCCCTTTATGAGTTGATCTTCTTAAATGATACGATCCTGAGACCGCTGACATCAGTCCCCATCTCCTCTGCGATCACAGCGCTGACAGCTGCTGCCATCTGAGGCGTCACTGTTCCGGCGGCTGCCGGTGCCGGTACTGCTGCAGCAGGTGCCGCTGCCGGGCTCACAGCCTTCTCTTTTTTACGGTCTGCACGGCCCATGATACCGCTCATGATCGTGATCAGGATAATGATACAGATCAGTCCGATAAACACCGTACATATTCCCATCAGACACACAAACAAATTGGAATATTCCATGTCTCCCTCCTAATGCACCAATTTAAAAATAATCTGCCCTAATTTATACCACACTCCGTGTGAATAAGATATAGGCATTGTCAAAAAAATGACAGACCAAAACGGCAGGAAAATTGGGCATTTTTTGCCATTTCCCGCACCATTTTCTAAAAAATGCCAGGCAATGTTCTCATACTGCCTGGCAAATCCATATCGGGGTAACAGGATTTGAACCTGCGACCTCTCGGCCCCCAGCCGAGCGCTCTAGCCAAACTGAGCCATACCCCGAAAGACTTCCCTATTATGGTACATCCCGCCGGAAAATGCAATCACTTTTTTTATTTTTCGAGATTTCCTTTTTCTTCTGCAGAACTTTTCAGGTTCGGCAGCCTGAAATGCAGAAAAAAACAGCTTTGGCAGCATTTTTGCTCGAAATGAGCCGAAAAACGCTGCCAAAGTTGAAAAGTTCAGCTTATAAAGCCGGTCAGGATCCGGATAGCCGGTCTTGTTCCGGATAGCCGGTCACGATCCGGATCAATCCGGAACCAGGTTCGGGTCAAACGCCGGGATCTCGTATACGCCGCCGGCCGCCACGAACTCGTCATATGTCATAGCCGCATAGCCCCACCACTGGGGATTGAACATCATATCTGCCGGCATGGTGGTATAATCGGAAGCGTCGATCAGAGCAAAGAAATCCGGGAGATGCTCATCCGAAACCGCCGGAACCGCATCCACAAATTCCTTCAGGTATGCATGATATGCCTCTTCGGAAGTATCGCCTGCCGCAGCTGCATCTTCTGCTACTGCTTCTCCTTCCAACGGGGTTACTTTGCAGCCGTTCTCAAAGACTTCAATGTTGCCGACGACTTCTGAGGTCTCATCAACGTACAGATCTTTCACGTAGCTTTCTTCTGTTACGATCCACTTGGATCCATTCGTCAGACTGACAACAGGACCCCAGACCGTTTCATAAGACTCGTCATACGCATATGCACCGTGTCCCAGGATGCCGTTTTCTCCCCAGATCTCATTCCAGCCTTCACAGTTGACCCACTTGATCCAGCCGTTCAGAGTGGAGTTGTCAAAGTTAAGGAGCATTTCTCTCTGATAATCCATGTCCGCGATATTGCCGTTGATCTCGGAGTTTGCCACTGTGATATCCATCGGGCTGGCCTGCTCCCCATCCGGGATCAGATTGGCGTTGCCGTCGCTGTTGATCACAGACAGCAGGAAGAGATCATCATAGCCGAGAGCGGTGCTGCCATAGTTGTTCGTGTATGTGACATCGTCCAGATACACCAGCGTGGAGCAGCTTCTCATCAGGATCGCCGCGCCGGATGTGAAATACACATAGTTCAGGGTATCATCGTTAAAGAAGGAGGCAGAGGAAGTCACATCTTCCGGGGTATACCATCCTTCCGGCATCGCATTCAGGTCAAATAACGCTTCATCCACAATGAAATCCGTACCTTTTGCATAAAGGACATTCTGGCTTGCTGCCGGCAGACCTTCATGCTGCTCATCGGGCTTATGCATCAGGACGCAGTTACGTCCGCCTACGATGGTGGTCCGTCCGATCTCCATGGGCTCGCCGTCATATTCTTCCAGAGCAACAACCGGATGCTCTGCAGCAAAATCCTGATAAGAGGTATTCATCAGATTGGCCGGATGCGCATCCATGAATGCCTGTCTCCAGCCGTTCAGCTCTGTCGCCGCCGGATCTACAGCCTCGCCGTCCAGCAGATACAGTTCGCCGCCGGCTGCGATGATCGCGCCATATTCGGCGCCGACCAATGTCGTGCCCAGAACATAGTCACGGCACTCATGATCCGAATAGATCGCATAGCCGCCGTCCGTTGTTTCCGCATAGGAATTGACCGCTACGAAGTTGACGCCCAGCCCCTGCGCGCCGTCCGTGGACATTGCTGCCCAGCCATCGGCGACAACGGCAGAGTTGTAATAATATGTCGATGTGATGCCCTGGGACAGGTTGGTCCTTGTATGTCCCCAGGAAAGAAGGCCCTGAAGAGCAATGAAATCCATAACATCTTCATAACCCGGAACACTTCCGTAGGATTCCAGATAGGAATCCTTCACGACGACTTTGTTGTTGGTCTCGTCTGTATACATAGCCGCAGTCTGAGAGCCCTGGGATGAAATATACGCATTGTTCACATACAGCGCGGACCCTTCTCCTGTGACATTGAAGGTGGCGCCGCCGCCGGTCGCATCCTGGGTACCGGTAAATACAGAGTTGACGCCTCCGTCAAACTGTACAGCGCTTGCATCAAAATATTCCTGCGTCACCGGCACCAGAAGGCCTTCTACCTGGTAATTGTCTTCGTCGCCGCCGACACGAGCCGTCGCGCCGAGGAGGGCCAGATAGCCGCCCGTGCCTTCCCAGTCAATATTTTCGTAGACTTCTTCTGCTCCATCGGTCAGGATGATATCCTGCATGGGTGATGCAGATCCGCCTGAACTTGCGGATTCTCCCGCAGATTCTCCTTCACCGGATTCGCCTTCAGATTCCCCTGCCGGCTGTTCACCTTCTGCCGGATCCTGTCCTTCCGGTGATCCGCCTTCCGGAGCCTGTCCTTCCGGTGACTCTCCCTCCGGTGATCCGCCTTCCGGAGCCTGTCCTTCCGGTGACTCCCCTTCCGGTGAATCGCCTGCCGGCGGTGGTCCCATAAAGCTCGGGTCAGATTCATGTGCCTGCTGGTACGCTGCGATCACTGCATCCCCTGCAGGATCATCTGCTGTCCAGACACCTTTATCGATCTTGCCGGTGTAATCTGCACCGTTAAATGTGATCACAAAAGATCTCTGTTCGGAATTGCTCTCCAGATCCTGGTAATGAGCAATATCCGTTACGCCGTCAACGGTGATCTCATACTCTTCTGTCTGTAATCCCGGACCTCCTTCTGATCCGCCTTCCGGAGCCGGCTCCGCAAAAGCAGGCAGAGAAAGCATGGAAACACAGAAGACTACAGCCATCAGGATAGCTAAAACTCGTTTCATAATGTCTCCTTTCAATAATGTAGTAAAACGACAGTTTCCCTTCTATCATTGGATTTATACTACATAGGTTTTTCTTTGTAAACAAATGTGCTGTGCATTTTGTACATTTTCTTTTAGTTTTCACAGTATTCATTTGTGTATATTGTACATATTAGTGAATTTCTTGCAAAA
>JAFRKZ010000055.1 GCA_017431485.1 Parasporobacterium sp.
ATATCTACCGTCGTTATCGGACAGCTGTGGCTGAAGATCTATAATCCGGACTACGGTATTTTAAACGTGCTGCTCAGAAGCCTCGGCCTGGAGAGCTGGACAAGGATGTGGCTGGGATTGAGAGAAACTGCTCTGGGGGCGGTATTCATACCGACTTTATGGCAGTATGTGGGTTACCATATGCTGCTTCTGTATGCCGGCGTAAAGAGTGTTCCGAAAGAACTCCGGGAAGCTGCCATGCTGGATGGAGCCAAAGACAGTCAGATCAACCGTTTTATCGTGCTTCCTTATATTAAACCGATCATTCGGATCAGCGTGATCTTTGCTGTTACCGGTTCCCTGAAATCATTTGACCTGATCTACGTTCTGACAAACGGCGGACCGTTCCACTCCACGGAAGTGCCAAGCACATTGATGATCGATATGTTGTTCCTCAGAAACAGGTACGGCATGGGAAGCGCGATCGCGGTTCTGCTGATCATTCTGTGTTTTGCTTTTGCACTGATCATAAACAGGGTATTCAAGGAGGAAGAATAACGTGAAACTGACAGATAAAATCCCGAGAATATTAATCTATATCGGTCTTGTGTTCTGGGCTGTGATCAATCTGTTTCCGGTCTACTGGATGTTCACCTTCTCTTTGAAGAACAACGATGAGATCTTCGGCGAAAACGTGGCGGGGCTTCCGCAGAACTGGATCTGGTCCAATTATACAGAAGCGCTTAAGACCGGCAATATGGGAAAGTATTTCCTGAACAGCGGTATCGTGGCAGTAGCCACCATCCTGATCACACTGGCAGTGGCACTGATGGCTACCTTTGCACTGACCCGGCTGATCTGGAAGAGAAGAAAAACACTGAATAAATTCTTCATGCTCGGCCTTACGATCCCGATCCATGCCTCGATCGTCCCCATCTATGTTACGCTGTCCAGACTGCATCTTCTGAACACCTATCTGGCGCTGATCATTCCTTATGCGGCGTTTTCCCTGTCCATGGCGATCCTGGTGTGTACAGGATTCATGAATGCGATACCACGGGAGTTGGACGAGGCAGCCTGTATAGACGGATGCGGTGTGTGGGGCATTTTTTTACGCGTGATCGTACCGCTGATGAAGCCGGCTGTTGCTACTGTTGGTATCTATACATTCCTGCAGTGCTGGAATGAGCTGATGTTTGCCAATATCTTTATCAGCAAAACTGCTCTGAAAACCCTGCCGGTAGGCATTCAGGCTCTCTCCGGACAGTATACCACTGCCTGGGGTCCGATCGGAGCTGCGCTGGTCGTTGCGACATTCCCCACACTGTTTATCTACGTATTCCTGAGCAAGCGTATCCAGGACAGCTTTGTCGCAGGTGCGGTCAAAGGCTGACACAAGATTGACTGATCATAAAGGATTGTTGTATTTGCTGCAGCAATCCTTTTTTTGTGGGGGAAAAGTTGTCTGCAGCTTGTTTTTTTGTTATTCTTTCTGGAAAAGATAAGAATGTGAAACGGTTCAGGACCTGATACCATGGAAAAAAGATTAACGCTGTATTTTACCGTTATAGCGGCAGCAGGAGCATGCTGCAGTGAGGCAGCATACTGGATCTTTCCGGAGAATCCCGGTATAAGAACAATTTGCAAGGCAGTTACCGCTGTCTGTATTCTTGCCTGCGCAGTTTCAGGAGGAAACCGGAAAGGGCGGGAGTTCTGGTGGATGATTGCTGCACTGGCAGCGGCATGCGCTGCAGATGTGATCATTGTATCTTCTTTTCCTGCAGGAGCCGGCCTGTTTGCTCTTGCTCATATATGCCTGATCATCCTGTTTTATAAACAAATGCCCCTTACCCGCAAAAGATGGCTTATCTGGGGCATCATAAGCGCATGCCTTGTTGGTGTGATCCTGGCAGCCGGATCGGGCATGGGGATCTATGCCTACGGAGCTGCAGTGTATGCGCCGATCCTGATCCTGATGGTGTTCACAGCGATCAACCAGAGAGGGATACGCAGGATTGCGGCATTCGTCTTTTTTTCTTCAGATCTTCTGCTCGCACTGTACCAATGGAAACATATCCATCCGGCCCTGCATGTGATCTACATGGGATTGTTCTATGCGGCAATGCTGATGTTTGCGTGGCGAAATAGTTCTGAGTCCTGAAACTTTTATCAAATATGTCTTTATAGAGAGGTTTATAGGTGAATCTGAAAGATAGGCGGTATCCGATACCGGATAAGATAGAGATACGGGGAGCACGGGTTCATAATCTGAAGAATGTGGATGTGGATATTCCGCTCCATAGAATCGTCGGGATCGCCGGTGTATCCGGCTCAGGAAAATCGTCATTGGCCCTGGGCGTATTGTATGCAGAGGGCTCCAGGCGGTATCTGGAATCGTTGTCCACTTATACCCGGCGCAGGATGACGCAGGCATCTAATGCGGCCGTCGATGAGGTGCGTTATGTTCCGGCGGCACTGGCCCTTCATCAAAGACCCGGCGTACCCGGGATCAGAAGTACCTTTGGGACCATGACGGAACTTTTGAACAGCTTGCGCCTGATGTTTTCCAGATTGTCCCACTATAAATGTCCCAACGGACATACCGTTGAACCTAACCTGGATTTTGCAGCGGAAAAGGAAGTGCGCTGTCCGGTCTGCGGGGAGATCGTCCCGGTCATTGGAGCGGAAGATCTGGCGTTCAACAGCGCAGGAGCCTGCAAATGCTGCGGGGGTACCGGAATGATAAGAACCGTGGACCGCAGCACGCTGATCCCGGATGAAAGCCTTACGATCGATGAAGGCGCTGTGGCCCCGTGGAACAGCCTGATGTGGTCTTTGATGACGGATGTCTGCCGTGCAATGGGCGTCAGGACAGACGTACCGTTCAGGGATCTTACGAAGGAAGAAAAAGAGATCGTCTATGACGGTCCCATGGTGAAGAAACATATCTTCTATAGGGCAAAAAACAAAGAGAGCGTCAGTGCGGGAGAAATGGATTTTACCTATTACAGTGCGACAGCAACAGTCCTGAATGCCCTGAATAAGGTAAAAGATGAATCCGGCATGAAACGTGTCGATAAATTCCTGAAGGAAGACATCTGTCCGGAATGCGGCGGAACAAGACTCTCCGAGAAGGCCAGATCCTTAAAACTCATGGGAGAGTCTCTTGATCAGGTATGTACTTTGCCGCTGTCGGATCTGATCAGATGGGTCGCCGAGGTGCCTGCGTCCCTTCCGGAGGAAATGCGGCCGATGGCACAGAGCATTTGTGATTCTTTTCAGCATACTGCCAGAAGACTGGTGGATCTGGGATTGTCTTATTTGTCTTTAGACCGGGCTGCATCAACGCTTTCCACAGGAGAACGTCAGCGGACCCAGCTGGCACGCGCAGTGCGGAACAGGACGACAGGCGTCCTTTATGTCCTGGATGAACCGTCGATCGGACTGCATCCCTCTAATCTGGAAGGGTTGAACGGTGTGATGGATGACCTGGTTGCGGACGGCAATTCCATCGTGCTTGTGGATCATGACACACAGGTCCTGTCTCATGCGGACTGGCTGATCGAGCTGGGACCTGGGGCAGGAGCGTCGGGAGGAACGATCATTGCACAGGGAAATGTGAATGATCTTGTGCAAGATGGAGAATCCAGGATCGGGCAGTTCCTGCTTCCGGAAACCCATAAAGAGCTGAGGGTCAGAACAGAAAAAGACAGGCTCTTTGATCTTGGTGAGATCCGGATGGAAACGGATGAGATCCATACTGTGAAGCCGCTTACAGTATCGATTCCCAAAGGAAGGCTCTGTGTTGTAACAGGAGTATCCGGCTCCGGAAAGACGACGATGGTGCTGGAAAGCCTGGTGCCGGCGCTGGAAGCATTGTTTGACAGAAGGGCTTTGCCGGCGCATGTAAAAACTGTTTCTGCAGAAGGGATCAGTCGTGTAAAGTTGATCGATGCCACCCCTATCGGGATCAATATACGCTCTACGGTAGCCACATATGCCAATGTGCATGACGAATTGCGTAAAGTCTATGCCAGATGTAAAGATGCGAAAGAACATGGTTTTAAAGCAGGTGATTTTTCTTATAATACGGGGAAGCTGCGCTGTCCGGTCTGTGACGGTACCGGATCGATCAGTCTGGACGTCCAGTTCCTGCCGGATGTGGATATTCCCTGTCCGGAATGCAGTGGTTCACGATATGCAAAAGAAGCATACGATATATACAGGATCCGAAAGGATGGGAAGGAAATCTCTCTTCCTCAGATGATGGCCTTAAGCATCGATGAAGCGCTGCCTTTATGCGATGATCTGAAAAACGTCAGCGGACGTTTACAGGTACTTCATGATCTTGGACTGGGCTATCTGACACTGGGAGAAGATACACCGAGTCTTTCCGGAGGTGAGGCGCAGCGTCTGAAACTGGCAAGCGAGATGGGAAAAGGACAGGCTGATTCTGTCTTTGTGTTCGATGAACCGACCATTGGTCTGCATCCGCTGGATGTGAAGACCCTTGTCAATGTCTTTCAGCATCTTATCGATCAGGGAGCAACGGTGATCGTGATCGAGCATGATCTGGATGTGATCAGAAGTGCAGACTATATCATTGACATGGGGCCGGGAGGCGGTAAGGATGGAGGACGTATCGTTGCCGTCGGTACGCCGGAAGAGATACAGAAGAACGAGCTGAGTATTACAGGACGATATCTGTAGAAGGAACGATACATATGATTGCCACTTGCTGTCATAAGGAAAATCACATATAATCAAAAAGAGAAACTGCATAATGAAGCTTCCGAGCGAGAGAGGAACGGCCTGAGTTTTGAAAGAAAGCATAAACCAGGGCGTTTTTTTATATAAAATAACGTGTTATGCAAAGGGGAGGGGAGTAAGTTGAAAGCGAAAAAAGATGTTAATCAGCTGCCGGACGGCAACAAGAATTCAGTCTTTAATTTCGGCCCGGGGTGGTTTACGATCATTTATTGCCTGCTGATGTTCTGGTTCTATGTAGGTATGTGCAACGATGGTTCCAATGCCTCGGTTCCAGCCATTGCGGCAAATCTGCGTGTGGAAAACAGTACGCTCCTGACAATGAATTCCATTGCGGGACTTGTAGGAGTCATTTTCTTTATTTTCCTGGGTCAGGCGAATCGGAAGATCGGAGCCAGATGGCTTTCCGGGATCTTATGCATCATAGCCGGAGCAGCCTATATCGGACTGGGTAATTCCTCCAGCGTAGGAATGTATCTGGTTTGTATGTGTCTTGTGACAGGTTCTATCATGTCAGCAGGATATATCTGCGGAGGTGCGTTGGTGGCGCAATGGTTTCCGAAGAAAAAAGGCGTCGTGATGGGATATACTACGATGGGTCATAATCTGGCATCTGCATTTTATGTCCTTCTCCTGTCTGCCCTGATCAGCAGTTTCTATATTACCGGCGGCGTGATCCCTGTCGGCATCGGCTGCATTATCCTCGGCATTCTGGGAATGATCTTTGTCAGAAACACTCCGCAGGAGCGGAAGATCAATCCTGATAATGTATCGGATAAAGTGTTTAAGGAAGAATATATCGTAAATGAAGATGATGAAGACGGCGGATGGACAGTAAAAAAACTCCTGACCCGGAAAATGACATGGATGGTCGCGATCACCACCGGATTGTTCCAGATCTGTTCCGTAGGCGTTATGAGCCAGCTGGTCCTCAGAAATGAAGAACTTGGTTTTTCGGCAAACACTGCGATGATCATCATGATGATCCTTGCTCTGGTAGGCGTTGCAGGATCTTTTGTGATCGGCGTTCTGGATGATAAGCTGGGGACAAAAAAAACCATGATCATGTTCGGCATCTGGTATGCCATTGCCCTGGTGCTGAATTTCACCAACATCATGCCGCTTGTATACGTTTCTTTGTTTATGATCGCGATCGGTATCGGAGGTTCTGCAAACTTTACCACATCGCTTCCGACGTCTGTATTCGGACGGCAGGGATTCAGTAAAGTAAACAGTGTTATCTTCCCGATCCAGGGAGCTGTTACAGCGCTGCAGTTTCTGATCAATGCCATTGTGCAGCGGATTACCGGCGGACAGATCCGGTATGCCTATCTGATCTTCGTGTTCGTTGCGGCCATTAATGTCGTACTTGTCACACGGGTGAATGAGCACAAATACAACCGGGATTACCTGAAACAGAATGGAATGGAAAAAGAGCTGCAGGAAGTGGAAGCATTTCTGTCAGATAAGGCCTGATACATAAGACAGGAGAATGGAGAGAACGATGAAAAAAATGATCAAAAGAGTTTTACTGATAACAGCCGCGATCCTGTTGATCGCAGGGTCTGTATCCTATGGGGAAGAAACTGCTCCTGCTGATGGCAATCTTATTGTAAGAGTCGGTTTTGTTTATCCGAAGACAGGAGATCTGGCTTCTTTCGGCGAGTTTACGGAAGAATGGACGAAGTATGCTATAGACCAGGCAAACAGCAAAGGCATTACCATCGACGGACAGCCTGCCACGATCAGCCTGATCACGGCTGATTCTCAGTCGGATCCAAAAGAAGCGCGCAAGGCAGCAAAACAGCTGATCGAAGAGAAAAATATCGATATCATGATCACCTCCAAAACAGCAGACACAACGGTTCCGGTGTCGGAAATCTGTGAAAATAAAGGAATCGTCTGCCTGTCTGTTGATACGCCGGATGAAGCCTGGGCTGTAAAGCCGCATAAGTATTCCTTCCATGCCGGTTTTGATATCGCTTCCGAATTGAATTGTTTCATGGATGCCTGGAATGAGATCGAGACGAACGGACGCGTGGGCGTGATGCATCCTAATGATTCGGAAGGTTCCACCATGATCAACGTTCTTCCGAACTATGTAAAAGATCAAGGGTATACTGCTTATGATCCGGGCGCTTATCTGGCAGGGCAGAAGAATTTCACCAATATCATCCGGAACCTGAGAACCCAGAAAGTGGAAGTACTTGCCGGGGTTATGACCAATGCCGATTTTGAAACGTTCTATGCACAGCTGAAAGAGGAAGGCTACCTGGAAAACATCAGAGTGATCACCATCGCAAAAACCGCACTGTTTAAAAAAGACATCGAAAGACTGGATGTGGAAGGGCTTTGTACAGAAATCTGGTGGGACAGCTCTTTCCCGACGGTTTCGTCCATTGATGGATCCACCAGTGCGGAACTGAATGAACAGTTCACCAGACTTACCGGACAGGATCATGCGCCTGCTGCTGTCGGCTACGATTATGCCAATATCGAGATCTTATATGCTGTGCTGAA
>JAFRKZ010000006.1 GCA_017431485.1 Parasporobacterium sp.
ATGTACAGCTTTTATGACCCGATATTGCTTCTTTTTATCCGTTATGATCTCATCCGATACGATGCGAAAAGAATGTTCTTCCAGAAATTCCAGGATCAGTTCCGGATTCCTGTGGGGAGACAAGATCAGTTCTTCTGCGGACAGAACTGTTTCCAGCCCGTCGTCCAGGATCCTTCGCATCAGGATCCCTCCCATTCCGGCAATGATGATGCACTGCGCCTCTCCCGGCTTTACTTCAGAAAGGCCGTCTGAAAGACGGCAGTCCATCTGTTCCTGAAGTCCTGCATGCTCTGCCAGTTCCCTGGCTTTCTCCAGAGAGCCTTTGCTGAGGTCTACTGCGATCGCCCTGGGAATTACCCCTTCTCTCAGCAAAAAGACAGGCACATACCCATGGTCTGTGCCTATATCTGCAACGGTAAAGCCCTGACCTACCAGGCCGGCAATGTATTTCAATCGAAAAGAAATGGACATTTTCTGAGATTCTCCTGCTCTTTTTTCAGTTCCAGGAGCCTTCCGACATCCTGCTCCTTCTCCATCTGCTGTTCCAGAGAATGCTGACGGATCAGGATGATACTGTCCGCAGCAAGTTTTCTGTACTCTCCATCATCGTCGTGAAGTTGCCCCGGGCGGAAAATATCCGCAGCCTGCTCCTGGGATTCCTCATCCGAAAAGGAGCCGATGATGCCGGAAATACTGATGCATCCCTGCCTGATCTGCGCAAACAGAAGTTCTGCCGCATCCCTGTACAGGCCGGGTGTAAAATCCTCCGGCGAAAGGATATTGCCGGTTTTTTCCAAAAACCCCGGATGTTCAGCCAGATAAGCCAGAACCGTCTTCTGACTTTCCAAAAGACCTGCCGGTTCCTTTTTTTCAGGACGGCGGGCCGGCGGCTGCGTCGGAACAGAACTGTAGGTACGGCCGCTGTCCCGGTTCAGGACCAGTCTGATCGTCCTGTCCTTCAGCAGCTTCTGATCCAGCCGAAACTGGGATGCGATCGTCTTCAGGTAGTTTTCCCGCTCGATCTCATCTTCCAGATAACTGAGCCTTCTGGCAGTCTCATGATAAAATGCCGTCTGTCCTTCCGGATCTGTCAGATCAAAGGATTCGCTCAAAACATCGATCTCAAACAAAAGGCCGTTCCTGGCTTCTTTCAATCTTTTCCGGTAAGAGTCCGTACCTTCTGCCTTGATCAGTTCATCCGGATCCTTATACGGGTCCAGACGGATGACCCTGACGCTGAGCCCTGCATTTTTCAGGATCGGGATTGCCCTGACAGCGGCATTTCTTCCTGCGCCGTCCGAATCATAAGACAAGACAACACCCGATGTATATCGTTTCAGCACAGCGGCGTGGGAAGGCGTAAGCGCCGTTCCCAGGGAAGCGACTGCATTGGTGAACCCGGCTTGATGAAGAGAGATCACATCCATATAACCTTCACACAGGATCAGTTCATTGCCTTTATGTTTTTTTGCAGTATTCAGCCCAAAGAGAGTCTTTCTTTTTTCAAAGATCGCTGTTTCCGGAGAATTGAGATACTTGGGTTCTCCCTCTCCCATGACCCGGCCTCCGAAAGCGATCACCTTGTTCCTGGTATCCATGATCGGAAACATGACCCGATTCCAGAAATAATCATGCACGTCCGTTTCCCGGATAGAAAAAAGGCCCGTCTCTTTCAGTACTTCATCCGTATAGCCTTTGCTTTTCACATACCGGTACAGGTCATCCCTGTATTTATCGGAATATCCCAGGCCGAATTTCAGGATCGTTTCATCGCTCAGCTGCCGGTTTTTCAGATACTGGTAAGCCTGCTGTCCCCGGGGCGATTTCAACAGATGATAATAATACACTGCTGCTTCTTTATACACCTCCAGGATCTGCTCCCTGCGTCTGGCTTTCTCTGAATCCTCCCTGGAATACTCCGGTTTCGGAAGGGTGATCCCCGCCCTGTCGGCAAGCACTTTCAGTGCTTCCGTATAGGTGTAGTTCTCATATTTCATCAGGAAAGTGATCACATTGCCGCCCGTATGACAGCCAAAACAGTAGAACATCTTCCTGCCGTTACTGTCCGAAACGGAAAAAGAAGGCGTTTTTTCATTGTGGAACGGGCACAGGCCAAAATATGTGGAGCCTTTCTTGTTCAGCTTCACATATTCGGAAATGATATCTACGATATTGCTGGCTTCCAGCACCTGTTCAATGGTTTCCTGCGGATAAAGCATTATCTCCTCCAGAATTCCGGTACAAACAGTTCGTTAAACCGTTCCACCGAATAATAGTCCGTCATGCAGGAAACATAATCACAGACGGTCCGCTCCAGCGACTGGCCGTACTTTTCCATCAGCCCCAGATACTCATCAGGCATCTTTTCAGGATGCCCGCAGTAATAATCGAACAGGGACAGGATCATAGTATTGGCTTTGGCTTCTTCAGATTTGCATGCCGGATTGAAGTACAGATTATCTGTCATAAAACGGATCAGATCCATCAGCGCATCATATGCTTCCGGGGACTGGCAGATATCCGCTTTTCCCGTGGAATTAGCTACGATATCCTTGATGAGATAATCCAGTCTTTCTTTTCTGGCAGGGCCAAGAACCTCACGGATCTTTTCGGGTACATCCTCTTCCCGCAGGATCCCTGCCCGCATGGCATCATCCATATCATGATTGATATAGGCGATCTTATCGGAGATCCTTACGACCCGGCCTTCCAGGGTCGCCGCTTTCCTGGACAGGCTGTGATTAACGATCCCATCCCGCACTTCCCAGGTGAGATTCAGACCTTCTCCTCCGTTTTCGATCTTCTCTACAACCCGCAGGCTCTGGATATTATGTTTAAAAGGGCATCTGGCGTTAAGCGCCCGCTCGCCTTCATGGCCGAAAGGAGTATGACCCAGATCATGGCCGAGGGCGATCGCCTCTGTCAGATCCTCATTCAGCCACAGTGCTCTGGAAATGGTTCTGGCGATCTGGGATACTTCCAGGGTATGAGTCAGCCTTGTCCGGTAATGATCCCCGGCAGGCGCAAGAAATACCTGGGTTTTATGTTTCAGTCTCCGGAAGGACTTGCTGTGGAGGATCCGGTCCCGGTCTCTCTGAAAGCAGGTCCTTAAAGGGCAGGGTTCGATCTCAATCTCCCTGCCCTTTGAATCCTTTGCCGCTACCGCATAAGGACTTAACATCCTGGCTTCAAATTCTTCTAGTTGTTCTCTGACTGTCATGTGTATATGTTTTCACCGGGTTTTACGATGAATTTTTCCTTGCCTTCATACTGCCTCGCTACTTCCATGTCAAATGGTTTTTCGGCACTGGTATGAATGGGAACCGTAAAATCCGCGTTTACAAGGAAAGAACACTCTTTCGCCTCCTGAAGCGTCATGGTGTAGAAACCGTCGCAGGGAACAAACATCAGGTCGATATGCCTTTGGGAATACTCCTTCATTTCCTCCGTAATAGAGGTGTCTCCGGGGAAATAAACCGTCCGCCCGTCGAACTGCATAATATAGCCCACTCCGGTACCCTTTGGATGATGGCTGTTATAGGCAGGCACTGCTTCGATCACAACGTCATTGATCTCCCAGGTATTGTACTCTCCGTCTGTATAGGCTTCATCATTGGTGATCACTGTACAGTCCGGTTTCACCGGAACGAGTTCCGGCACATAATGATCATGATGTTTGTGAGTCACACACAAAACATCTGCCGGAATGTCATATCCTTCCCCTGCAAAAGGATCCACATAGATTACCAGGCCTTTCGCGGTAATGATCCTGAAACTGGAATGCCCCTGGTATAAGATTTCTGCCATTTACGTGATTCCTCCCGTCCTTATCAGTCTGTTCCGAACAGTCTGTCACCTGCGTCACCCAGTCCGGGAACGATATAGCCGCGTTCGTTCAGTCCTTCATCCAGGGCAGCCAGTGTGATGTCTACGTCAGGATGATCCTTCTGGATCCTCTCCACACCTTCCGGAGCCCCCACAAGGCACACCAAAAGGATCTTTTTTGCACCACGTTTTTTGATATTGGTGATCGCCATCGATGCACTTCCGCCTGTTGCAAGCATCGGATCCGTTACGATCACAATGGATTCCGGCATGCATTTCGGAAACCTGGCATAATACTCGATAGGTTCCAATGTGGTTTCATCCCTGTACATTCCGATATGTCCGATCTTGGCTGTCGGGATGATATCACGGAATCCATCCACAAGCCCGATACCTGCCCTCAGGATAGGAACAAGCACCAGCGGCTGATCCACTTCATAGCCAACGGTCTGGCAGATCGGGGTCTCGATGACCTTCTCTCTCAGCGGGATCTCCCTGGTAACCTCATAAGCCATAAGCTTTGCGATCTCATCCAGATTCTGTTTGAAGATATACGTAGAAGTATCTTTGTTTCTCATGATACTGATCTTGTGTTTGATCAGGGCATGGTTAAGAACTGTCAGCATGAAAACCTCCTCCTTTAAAAAAACTAAGGTCAAGTGACTACGTTAAAGTGTATCACTTGACCTTTTTCTTTGCAATATGATGATTGCCGTGCTCTGCGGCTGCTTTGGATCAGTCGACCGGGTTTGTGATAAAAGTCAGCTGACCGTTATCAGCAAGCTGGAGGTCTTCGGAAAGGGGTTCTCCTGCAAACAGCTGTTCCAGGAGAGCCTGCGCGTTTTCAACAGACTCCAGATACGGCATATCCACGGACAGGAAAGTGCCGCCGGTGCTCTGACACGGCTGGAACATCACATTTCCCAGCATCTGGTAACTGACCACATGCCACTGCGGATTTTCGTTCAGCTGGATATTGATGACCGTCTTCAGATCCTCTTCCGGGATATTGGTCGCCACACTGTTAGTGATCGCCGTCATCAGGGCGTTATAATTGGCAAGTGAATTAACGGAGACCAGTTTATCCATCATCGCCTGGATCACCTTGATCTGGTTTCTGCCCCTTGCAAAATCCCCATCCTCAAAAGCAAACCGTTCCCGGACATAATGCAGGGCATACTCACCGTTCATATCGACCATTCCCTCCGGGAAGTAATAGCCGCCGTGGGAAATAAACGCCTGCTCGTTGTAGACCGTCACCCCGCCGATCGCGTCCACGATATCCATCATGGAGGAGAAATTGACCCGGACATAATAGTTGATCTCATGACCCAGGAGTTCCCTGATGGTTGCGATCAGTTCATCCATCCCATAGATACCCGCATGCGTCAGTTTGTCCCGGCTTCCTGCCGCAGTGATCCCGGGGAATTCCACATAGTAATCCCTGGGTATCGAAATAAGAACGATCTGCTTGCTGGCCGTATTGATCCCCGCAACGATATTGACATCAGAACGTCCTGTCAGGGAGATCGATCCTTCCGAATCGTTTCCGCTGATATAGACAAGAAATGCGGTGTCTTTAATATCCACATCCACAGCCTGAACGGTTTCCGCTTCCATTTTGACTGTATAGGTGTCAAGGACCCGGATCTGCTCTTCATACCCTTCCAGCTGCTCCGCGATGGAAGAATTAAACACATCATTGTATACAGCCGCGTCAACTTCGCCTTCGAGCAAAGCCTGTGCCTGACTGAGGGCAGAATCCAGGACGACAGTCTCCACTTCTCCTCCCAGTTTCTCTTCCAGCTGACTGATCACAGACGCCAGTTCCTCCTGCCGGAACGAGGGCTGGACAGCAAAGCGGTATCCTTTTGTATCCAGAACTGTCTGCGCATCGTCCTGCGCCCGCACAACTACATCATACAGATTGATATCATACTGTTTTCCGGAAGTGACTGTCTTCAGCATGGAATTCGTCCGCGCCAGATACAAAGAAGTCATGGCCAGGATAATACTCAGAACAATGGACAGGATCATTCCGGCAGCCTGGATCTTTTTAAACCATTTCCGCTGGGAGATAAAAACGATCAGCCAGAGTACCAGGAGCACACTTCCGATGATCACAAGCGTCCCGGTATTCAGGATCCTGAATCTGAAAAGAAGAATAAACACAAGGATCGAAACGGCCAGCTGAAGATACAGAAGGATCTTCCCGATGACTCGTCTTCCCTTTGACGGACCGGATGGCCTTTTCCTGTAATTCCGGACATCATCATAGATATCCGTATAAGTTACAAATTCTTCGATCTCAAAATCATCATGATAGATTTCGTGATCCATATACTGGTCATTCTGTCTGGCGGTTGCTTTATTCTTTACCTCCCTGGGATCCAGTTTCTGGTGGGGAGATTCCTTTGTGATCCTTTTCGGCTGTCTGCTGCTCATGCACTATAATTCCTTTTCATGAAAAATAGCTGTTTCAAAAAAACAGCGAGATTTAGTTTATCAGTATTACAGAAGAACGTCAATCAGTTTTTTTGTACCAGATCAAGTCCCAGCAGGCCCGAAAGCACCGGTATCTTTTCCAGGCCTTTGCACAGAAGATATGACAGGGCCAGGTCCGGGACTGCGATCAGGAGTACCATAACGGCTCCTTCCTGCAGGAACAGAGACAAGAGCCTATACAGAGCGGCATGAAAGAAAGGATCCAGCAGCATGATCTGAAAAGAATACCGGCCGGCAGCATCCAGAAATCGTAATGTAAACGGGAGGCCGCCAAGAAACGACGCCAGCAGATACATCAGAGTCATAACACTGAGACCGAACAGAAGATCAAGGATATAGAAAAAGATCACAAGTCTGTAAAAGATCATATATCCGCAGATCCCGCCGATCAGAAGCGCTGCCGCAGACAGCAGCATCCGGTATTTCCGGGCCGTACCCTTGTCCTTCTGCCCTGCTGTACTGAACTTTCCAGGAAAATGCAGTTCCCGAAAAAGCATTCCCAAAAGAAAATACGGAAGGTAATACAGTACATTATGCAGCTGGAGCCAATCCGTCAGATGGATCTCCCGGATGCCCAGAAACAGATCGATCCCGATCAGAAGGATCAGAAGCAGCGCCTTCAGCAGCTTACGATCCCACAAAAGCGGGGCGAGAGCAAACATGATCAGCAGACAGTAGCAGAACCAGTACAGCTGTCCGCAGACGAAGGCATCCGCCAGTTGGGAAAGCAGGCTGCTGCCATGGCTGTACCCCGTCGGCAATATATTGTTCAGGAGGAGTTTCAGGGCAGACATGAGCAGGAACGGCACCAGGATCCGCCGGATCTTCTTCCCGTAAAACGAACGCAGAGGCTGTCTGTGGCACAGATAGCCCGCGATCAGGATAAACAGCGGAACATGAATGGTCCTCAGGGCATAGGAAAACCGGATCGACGGCATGCTCATGTAGGAGACGCCTGTCAAATTCCAGGCATGATAGACAACCACCAGTATGATGGCAAAAGCTTTCAGATAATTGATAGTTTTTCTTTGTTCCATAAGGTTTCCCTGCTGTCTGTGATCGTTGGTTATCTTATCATTTCCGAAAGCCTCTTTCAACCAAGGTCCGAAACGAAACCCGGCATTTCTCCCGGTCCGGATTGATTTTTACTCTTCAGTGAATATAATAGACATGTCAGTTGATCCGGGAAAGGAGTCCGTTATGAACGAATATGAATCCGTCACAAGAAAGCTGTGTGATTTTATTGCGGGTGCCCCCAGCTGCTATCATGCGATCACGCAGGGAACACTGCTTTTGGAAAAAGCAGGATTTCAGCGTCTTTCCGAACAGGTGCACTGGGAACTTGCGCCCGGAAAAAGTTATTATGTGATCCGTTCCGGATCTTCCATGATCGCTTTTCATATCCCGGTCAGATCCCCGCATCATTTTCAGATCGTGGCATCTCACAGTGATTCCCCATCTTTCCGGATCAAAGAAGATCCGGAGATCAGGAAAGCGGATCATTACGTCACTTTGAATATAGAATCATACGGCGGTATGCTGAAAGCGCCCTGGTTCGACCGGCCCCTTGGAGTTGCCGGACGGCTGATGGTCTGTGAAGGTGATACGATCAGGCAGGTCCTGGCTGATTCCGGAGAGGATCTTCTGATGATCCCCAGCCTTGCCATCCATATGGACAGAAAGGCAAATGAATCCGCGCACAGTTCTGTCCAGTCCGAGATGCTGCCGGTATTCGGAGATGAGAATTCTTTCGGAAGCTTCCTCAGGCTGATGGCAGAAAAGTCCGGCGTCCGTGTGGAATCGATCGTCGGATACGATCTGTTTCTTTACAACAGAACGCCTTATTCTATATGGGGAGCCGGCAGGGAATTCTTTTCCAGCCCCAGACTGGATGATCTGCAGTGCGCCTATGCTTCACTGCGGGCACTCGCTCATAGTGCAGCTGAAAATTCACCAGATGCAGACAGCATTTCCGTCTGCTGCCTGTTTGACAATGAAGAAGTGGGAAGCCGTACAAAACAGGGGGCGGATTCCACATTTCTGCAGGATGTTCTGAAACGGATCAGCACCTCTTTCGAATGGGACCCGGAAAAGCTCCCGATCATGCTTTCTTCCAGTTTCATGCTGTCAGCAGACAACAGCCATGCTGTTCATCCGAATTATCCGGATAAGGCCGATCCCGTTAACAGGCCGTTCATGAACGGCGGCGTCGTGCTGAAATACAATGCAAATCAGAAATACACCACAGACGCTGTTTCCGCTTCCGTTTTCCGCAGTATCTGCCGGAATGCCGATATCCCTGTGCAGACGTATTTCAATCATTCCGACATTCCGGGCGGCTCCACCCTGGGCAACATTTCCTCCTCCCATGTCTCCATAAACTGCGCCGATATCGGCTGCGCGCAGTTGGCAATGCATTCGCCTTATGAAACTGCAGGAATAAAAGATACCGCTTATATGATAAGAGCCATGGAAGCGTTTTATAATGCATCAGTATGTTTTCTGCCTGACGGCTCGGTCACTGTGCGCTGACATTCTGCTGATACAGTCTGTCAGAATACAGGAACAATACGAAAGAGGCTTTTGCGGATCTTTCCGTAAAAGCCTCTGATCATTTTACAGCAATATAACGGTATATTCACTGCTGACGATTTTTATTTCATCGCTTCCGCAACTGCAACTGCGACTGCCACAGTAGCGCCGACCATCGGGTTATTACCCATTCCGATGAGTCCCATCATTTCCACATGCGCCGGTACAGATGAAGAACCTGCGAACTGCGCATCTGAATGCATTCTTCCCATGGTATCGGTCATGCCGTAAGAAGCCGGTCCGGCTGCCATGTTGTCCGGATGAAGGGTACGTCCCGTACCGCCGCCGGATGCAACGGAGAAATATTTCTTACCCTGCTCGATGCATTCCTTCTTGTAGGTGCCGGCTACCGGATGCTGGAACCTGGTGGGGTTCGTGGAGTTACCGGTAATGGATACGTCTACGCCTTCCTTATGCATGATGGCGACGCCTTCCTGCACATCATTGGCGCCGTAGCAGTTTACTTGGCCTCTGACGCCGTCCGAATATCTGGTCCTGGAGACTTCCTTCAGTTCTCCTGTAAAATAATCATATTCTGTCTGTACATAGGTAAATCCGTTGATCCTGGAGATCACTTTTGCAGCATCTTTTCCAAGGCCGTTCAGGATGACACGCAGCGGTTTTGTTCTGACGCGGTTGGCTTTCTCAGCAATACCGATGGCGCCTTCTGCGGCAGCAAATGACTCATGTCCTGCCAGGAAAGCAAAGCACTCTGTTTCTTCTTCCAGAAGCATTTTTCCTAAATTGCCGTGACCGAGACCTACTTTTCTCTGGTCGGCAACAGAACCGGGGATGCAGAATGCCTGAAGGCCTTCGCCGAGAGTAGCAGCGATATCGGCTGCACGGGTCTGTCCCTTCTTGATCGCAAGAGCTGCGCCGAGGGTATATGCCCAGCATGCATTTTCAAAGCAGATCGGCTGGATCCCTTTTACCTGAGCGTAGATATCAAGTCCTTTGTCCTTGGTAATCTTTTCCGCCTCTTCCAGTGAGGAGATACCATACTGCTCCAGAACTTTATTGATCTGATCGATACGTCTTTCATAGGATTCAAATAATGCCATGTTCTCCCCTCCCTTCTATTCACATCTCGGGTCAATGATCTTAACAGCATCGGCGACACGGCCGTACTGGCCTTTTGCCTTTTCCCATGCGGTATTGGGATCATCACCTTTTTTGATGAAATCTGTCATCTTGCCAAGGCTTACGAACTGATATCCGATGATCTCGTCATGTTCATCCAGCGCAATGCCGGTCACATAACCTTCTGTCATTTCCAGATAACGCGGTCCCTTTGCCTTTGTTCCGTACATGGTTCCGACCTGGCTTCTCAGCCCTTTTCCAAGGTCCTCGAGTCCTGCGCCTACCGGAAGTCCGCCTTCGGAGAACGCTGTCTGGCTGCGGCCGTAAACGATCTGAAGGAACAGTTCCCTCATAGCCGTATTGATAGCGTCGCATACCAGGTCAGTGTTCAGAGCTTCCAGGATCGTCTTGCCCGGAAGGATCTCCGATGCCATAGCGGCGGAATGGGTCATTCCGGAACATCCGATGGTCTCCACCAGCGCTTCTTCGATAATGCCGTCCTTGACGTTCAGCGTCAGTTTACAGGTTCCCTGCTGCGGTGCACACCAGCCGATGCCGTGTGTCAGTCCGTTGATATCCTTGATCTCTTTTGCTTTTGTCCATTTCCCTTCCTGCGGAATGGGAGCAGGACCATGATCTGTGCCTCTTGCAACCGGGCACATCAGTTCTACTTCTTTTGAATAGATCATCTGAACCTCCCTCTTTACCTTTTTGTCATCTATTGTTTTGTCTGCTCTGACAGCTGCAGGCAGATTCAATCTCATGCATTCTATCAGACATTCCTTATGCTTTCAAGAAATTTCCCTGTACTTCCGAAACCGCCGGCACCTCTTTGTGTTTCCTGCAGTTCCTGCACTTCCTCCCACTGCGCTGCAAGGAAGGGGGTGATCACGATCTGGGCGATCCTCTCTCCCGGAGAGATCTGCCTCATTTCTTTCGAATGATTATACAGGGAGACCATGATCTCTCCCCGATAATCCGCATCGATCACACCGACCTTATTGGACGGTGCGAGCCCCTGCTTTACCGCCAGGCCGCTGCGGGCAAATATGAGGCCGGCATATCCTGCCGGGATCTCCATCGCCAGGCCGGTATGTACAAGATACGCTTCTCCCGGCATGACTGTCAC
>JAFRKZ010000056.1 GCA_017431485.1 Parasporobacterium sp.
TAAGGAAATGGCAGCCACGTATAATGAAACAGCTGCTGATGAAGACAAAATTGAGATCGTAGGGGACGTCACTACTTTAATGTTTTCTCCTATTGAAGATTCCTGGTTCCTGGATGGGGACAATGGCAATGCAGACGCTATCGTCGGATTCTGCGCAGGTACCCTGTTTATCTATCCACAACTGGTTTCCGCCATCGGAAATGGAATTGCACAGCCGAACATGAAGCTGATCACCAGCGGATATGAATCTGATCCCTCTATCACAGATGCTATTGGCGACAGTGAAGGAAAAGTGATCGCCAGCGTCTCCGTATCACCCTCTGAGAACCCGGCTTATGCGCTGGTCCTGCTGGACAATGCCATCACCGGCAATCAGTTTGACGACTTTACGGTAGAGCGGATCAACTCCTTTGAATACCTTATCAACAGTGATGAAGATATTCAGAAGGTGACCACACAGTCCATGTTGGGAACCGCGGATGTCTCCATGGCACAGATCCCTGTGGAAATGGTTGTGAATGATCTTTGCAGAAGAAACAATCCGGATGCTACCTACGCACATCTGCAGGAAGTATTCCATGATGATACGTTGCTGGGACCGGATGCTTTGGCTAACTAAATCATCCGCCTGATAAATAATCATTTTTTAGGTTGCAGCCTGGCAGGGGCCGGAAACGGTACCCTGCCAGGCTGCATTTTACATCTATGGATATGCTGTGATATAACATATTTGCATCCGTACATCCCATAGAAAGGAAACTGTATGAAACAGCAGATATCAGAACATGATCCGCTGCGTATTCGCGTGGAGACGGCTATGACATTGCTGTCCTCCCTGTACCGGATCAATATCACCTGCCTGTATGCAGAAGAACAGATCGAAGCTTTCTGCAGTTTATACCGCCTGCATAAGGTACAGCGGTATTTTCAGAAAGACTATCTGGCAAGTGCGTGTGAAGAGATGAAGCAGACCAGGATCTATCATATCAATGATCCGTTTATGATCCATTTTCTCCTGTTTACAGCGGCAGGAATCCCTTTTATACTGGGGCCCTTCAGCCCTTCTTTGTTGAACAGAAAAGCGGCGGAAGACATATTTGCGCAGCAGAAGATCCAGAATCTGGAAGCGGATAAACTGATCGCTTACCATGATTCTTTTCCTTATATCAACGAAAAACAGGCACTTGACATCTGTTTTTCCTTTATACATACCATAAACCCGGAAGAACCGCAGAAAGAAGTCATGCAGTTGCAGGCCGAAGCAAGAAGCGAGGAACCGCTGCAGGATACCCAGGTGGTAACCAGCAATCCGCGTATGCTGGAAAAACGGTATATTCACGAAGAACAGTTTAAACACAGCATCAGATCCGGAAATGCCCGTTCAGCCCTGTATCATCTGCGGATGATGGAGCAGGATACGACATTTTATAAAACCAAGGGAAACCGGTTGGAAAATGAACGGATCGGAGCCGTGATCGATCACACCGTGGTGAGGATGTCGGCGATCGAAGCGGGACTGCCTGTGGTTGTGATCGACCGGATCACCATTGATAATATTGCATTGATCACCCGGGCAAAAACCGTTGATGAATTGCTGCAGGCAAAGGAAGATCTGATCCGCAGTATCTGTAAAGCAATCCTGGAAATGAAAACGCAGAAATACAGCGCCGTTGTGCAAAGTGCTCTGTATTATCTGGATCATCATTATACGGATCGGATCGCGCTGCCTGCCTTATCGGAGGAACTGGATATTTCGGAAAACTATCTGATCAAAAAGTTCAAGGCGGAAACCGGCGTGACGCCAACCACGTATCTGAACCAGCTCCGGGTAAGACAGGCGGAGACCTTGCTTCTAAACGGCAGCGCCACCATCGGGGAGATCAGTTTTGCGGTCGGGATCGAAGACGCCAATTATTTCGTGAAGCTGTTTAAAAAATATAACGGGCAGACGCCCAGCGACTACCGTCGTTCCCATACCGTGTAATTTACAGAAAAAGTGATATATTGCTACATCTGACAATAGAATTCTAACCCCAATGAAATGGTTTTTGTATAATAAAGCTGTCATTAACAATTGTTAATCAGCATGCATCGTACAATAAACAGAAAAAAAAGACAGGAGGTTTTTCTATGAAAAAGATGGTAGCGATCCTGATAGCTGCATCGTTGCTGCTTGCGATCTGTGTTCCGGCTATGGCAGCGGAAGAAGCAGCTGCAGGGAATGATGTTGTCTACAGAACCGTGGAGACAGCAGAAACAGATCCCGGTTACTACGCAGAACTGGCAGCAGCGGAAGCATGGAATTTCAAGCAGATCCGCAACTACCCTACACTTTATACAGAAGACAGCTGGTCAGATTATCTGGCAGCTGCAGCCAATGTTCTTGGATATGATCCGGAGAACATGACAGATGATCAGAAAGCGGAACTGGTGCGGGTAAAAGAAGCAAGAGAAGCACTGGTACAGGTTATTCCGTTTATGGATGGACTGAATGGTGAAGTGATGTACATCTGGGGAGATGACATGCCTGTCACCACACCGGAAGAAGAACTGGTATTTAACAATGAAACCTATGATGATGATGATTTCCGGCCGTTCCTGATCCCGTATCTGGTAGAGGATCAGAGCGAAGCAAAGGGCATCATGCTGGTTACCTCAGGCGGCGGTAACAACTGGAGAAGCAATCCGGTGGAAGCTTATGCCGTAGCACCTGCATTTGTAAATGTCGGCTATAACGTATTTGTCCTGCAGCGCCGTGTTGCTCCTTATAACAACGATGATATTGTTATGGATATGCAGCGCGCCATCCGTTTTATCAAGTTCCATGAAGAAGAATGGGGCCTGGGCGGAACAGATATCATCGGCTCGGCAGGTTTCTCCGGAAGCGGCGGCAATCTGCACACCATGCTGGAGAAATTCTACGGTGACATCACTCCGGATCAGTTTGATACCGATTATGTCTGTGATGATATAGACGCAGTAAACAGTGATATCGATATTGCCATTTTCATCTACAGCGGACATCCGTTTGAAAATCTGGAGAATCCGAACATGCCGCATACCTTCATCGCGATCGGTGCGGATGATGACTTCGGATACGATGGCAGCATCGACCTGTTCAAACAGTTAAGAGATAAAGAAGACGAGCGTTTCAAGGATGTCAATCCGGAACTGCATATCTTCAGTAAGAACGGCCATGGATTTGGCGCCGGCGAACTGGGTACTTCTTCTGAACTGTGGATCCCGACAGCTGACCTGTATATCCAGAAGGTCATGGGCAAGAACGAGATCATCCTTACCGGCAATGCTCCGGAAGAATTCGTTCTGCAGCAGCAGGTAACACATAACTTCAATAACCAGGATGTTCCGGTTATGGTTTATACCACAGCGGATCATGGCAAATACTACTACTCCTACTTTATGATGGGAGATCCGCAGATTGTTTACGGCAAACTGATCGGTGACATGCCTGTAGAGCCGGACTATGATTCCTCAGGCGGTTATGTAGCCATCTATGGAGACCATCTCAACATCTGGAATCTGGTAGACCCGAGTGCATGGGAGCCGCGCCAGGATGCTGCTGAATAATCCACGAAAAAGATCCTTTTAAAAATATGTCGCATTTGGGATGGAGTTGTCACTTCAAGTGACAACTCCATCTTATTGTGCTATAAGATGGGGAACTGAACATGCCTTGGAAACGGCGTGTTTCCAGGGTTCTTCTTGCCCATTTCGCAGCCGGGTGTTCTTGAAACGGACTTTCCTGAAAAACAAGAACAGCCGGTGTTCTTAAAATGGATTTTTCTACAAATGAAGAATATAAAGTGTTCTTTTTTCTGACTTTTCTTATATTTGAGAACAGCCCGAGTATTCTTAAATCCCGGCAAATGTCCAAAAAAAGAATATTTTATATTCTTTCTAATGGGAAAATTAAAAAAAGAGAATACATGGCCTGTTCTTTAAATTTAAAAAATGGCAGATCAAGAACACTTTGTATTCTCAAATATGGGAAAACTCCGATTCAAGAACACGGGGCGTTCTTAAATTTGAAAAACCCTCGATCTGAGAACACTCCGGACCAATATTCCCTCTCAACAGTAGAATTGCGCAGGAATCTGCGCTATATTTATTCTGTCACAGGTTGATTTTGCAGAAGATCCGGTTGGAAGGAGAAAAATAATGGAAGGAAAAGTATATGCGCAGGTCTACTCTTTGATCAGAGTGGAACGGGATGGACTGATCGAAGCTTTGAGAGAACTGTCAAGGATCGGATACGATGGTGTGGAAATTATTTCCGATAACTCAGGCGGATTATCCATTGACGAGTTTAAGGCGCTTCTTAAGGAATTAAAGCTGAATGTGATCGCTATCCA
>JAFRKZ010000057.1 GCA_017431485.1 Parasporobacterium sp.
GTGATGGTCCAGCCGTAGCCGGCATCCAGATAGGTCAGATACGGGTCGTTCGCATCTTCGTCAAAACGCAGGAACTCGTAAGATCCCAGCTTGCCGAACGCATCCTTCGTACCGTACCAGGTATCGCCGACTGCGCTGCGGATCTTATAGGTGCCGCCGGGAAGATATGTTGTTGCGGAACTGTCCCCTGCGATAAAGAGCAGAGACGCCAGCGTGCCGTCGGTATCAAAGACCATATAATAATGTGCTTCCGAGGGATTATCCCAGTTGACGTCGAATGTCAGGGACATTTCTGAACTGTAGTAATAATCATTGTGCCACAGCTCGCCGGTTGCCGGCCAGGGCTGCTCGCAGGCCGCCAGCCTTTCCTGCCAGTCGCCATAGTGGCTGTCGTAGAATGTTTCCATGGCGCTGTAGTATCTCTCCTGGTTATAATAAAGCCCCGCCTTGATATACTGAAGCTGATCTGCATTTTCCGTGATCTCGAAATAGTCGGATATCATATTGTAGGCGTCTTCTTCCTGGTTTTCGATCAGATAGATCGCCAGCAGATCCCAGTAAATATCTGTATCCACGGTATTGATATCTTCCGTTGTGAAGCCGGTATTTTTCAGAAGGCTGTTCAGTGCGCCGAAGGTTCCGGGACCGGCGCTGCCGTCCACAGCGATGTCACAGCCCAGTTCCACGAGGGTCTGCTGAAGCCCCTTCGCCAGCTCCGAATTATCGTTGAAGGACACCGTGTCCCCGTTGTAGAACGCGAGCATGGTATCCAGCATTTCGGGCTTATCGCCCAGGCAGACAAGAAGATCACTTACTTTTTCCAGCTCATATTCCTCGGCAGTGGCCGCAGGTTCCGCCGGAGCTTCTGCCGCAGGTTCCGCCGGCGCAGGTACTTGAGTCTCAGGTTCTGCCGGAGCTTCTGCCGCAGGTTCCGCCGGCGCAGCTGCCTCTATTTCTGCAGCATCATTTTTGTTATTCAGCTGGTCGATGATCTGTGAGAACGAATTGTTGAAGGGCAGCGACAAAGTCTCCGGAGCCTGCTCAGTCTCCGGCGCTTCCTTGCTCCCGTTCAGCAGATTGTCAATGGCATTCGAATGGGAAAGTGATTCCAGAAAATTATCCCCGGCAAATGTCAGGACGGGAAGAGCAGTAAAGATCAGAAAAATGGAAAGGATGACTGTAATTACCCGTTTCATAAAATATTACCCCCTGTTTGGTCGATCTGAATTGTTCGTATGGAAAATAAAATGAAAACCCCCTAGGCATACAAAATATGCCTGTATCTTATTTTATACATGATTAAGGGTAGAAGTGCAATTATATTTCCGCGCCGGAAAACGTCGCCGGAAACGCTGCCCGGAAACAGGGAGAGCCCTATCAGACCGGCCGGGAGTCGAACCCGTTTGCCCAGTCCGACTTCAGATAGTAGATCAGGTAAATGACGCCGCTGATGCCCCAGGTGAGAGGGTAGGCGGAGTAGATAAAATCGATCCTGCCGAACAGGTACATCACCGCATAGATATAGGCGATACGGAAGACACACCAGATGGCCAGCATGATCGTCATGGGGACAAATGCTTTGCCGGCGCCGCGGCAGACAGAGGCCACCGCATGGGCGAAGGCCAGCATGCCGTAGAACAGCGCTTCGATATGAGCCTGGGTGGTACCGAAGGCCACCACTTCGGGCGTGCTGTCAAACAGTCCGATCAGGACAGGGGCCAGGAAGAAGATCAGGACGCCGATGAGTTCCGCAATGGCAACTGCTGACAAGATCCCGAAGGTGGCGCCTTTCTTGGCCCGGTCTTTTTTGCCAGCCCCCAGGTTCTGGCTGACAAAGGTGGTGATCGCCATGGTAAAGCTCATGATGGGCAGGAAGGCAAAGCCTTCGATCTTGGCGTAGGTTCCGAATGCGGCCATGGCCATCATGCCGAAGGTGTTGATCTGGGACTGCACGATCACGTTGGCAAATCCAATGACGGAATTCTGGATCCCGGAAGGAAGACCGTAACGCACCATCAGGATCAGGGCCCGTTTATGGATCCGGAGTTTCTTTGGCTCGATCGTGTAGATGTGTCCTTTCTGCATCAGATGGACAAGGCACAGGATGCAGCTGGTGAGCTGGGAGATCACGGTAGCGACGGCTGCCGCCCAGACGCCCCATCGGAAAAGCCCGATGAACAGGCAGTCCAGGCCGATGTTCAGAAGAGACGAAACGATCAGATAATATAATGGGCGTTTGCTGTCGCCGATGGCGTTCATGATGCCCTTCAGGACATTGTACATAATAATAGTAGATATGCCCCAGAAATAGTACCGGAAATATTCCACAGCCTGCGGCATGACGGCTGCATCCACATTCATCCAGCGAAGGAAGGTGGGCGTCAGCAGCACGCCGAAAGCTGTCATGAAGACAGAGGACAAAAGCCCTACCATGACGTTGGTGTGGATCGCCTTGCTGACACTGTCCTGGTCTCCGGCTCCGAAAAACCGGGAGATCACGACGCCGGCACCCATGGAGGCGCCCATGACAAAACTGATCAGCATGAAGATCAGGTTGCCGGAAGAACTGACGGCGGCCAGCGCTTCCGTGCCGAGGAAGCGGCCGACGATAAAAGTATCGGCAGTGTTGTACAGCTGCTGGAAAACCTGGCTCAGAAAGATCGGCAGCGCAAAGCGGATGATGATCCGTGCCGGGCTGCCGGATGTCATATCAAGAGTGTCGTCTGCTTTTTTCACGGTAATGTCTTTTTTCATGATCAAGAAGTATTGTAGCATGAATAACAGAAATGTAAATCGCTGTGCTTTTTATCTAAAATGTGATACTATAGCAGCACTTTAAAGAAAAAGAGGATGAAAGCAATGATCTCATTTGAAAGTGATTATATTGCAGGCGCCCATCCGCAGGTGCTGAAACGGCTTGTGGAAACCAATCTGGAAACCCTCAGCGGCTACGGCGCTGACCGGTACTGCGAGAGCGCCAGGGAAAAGATCCGCCTTGCCTGCGGCCTGGAAGACGCCCAGGTGGAATTTCTTACCGGCGGGACCCAGACCAACGAGATCGTGATCTCTACTATGCTGAAGGACTATGAAGGGGTGATCGCGGCGGCTACCGGCCATATCAATGTACACGAAGCCGGCGCCATCGAATATACCGGCCACAAAGTGATCGCGCTGCCCCAGGAACTAGGCAAAATGAAGGCAGCGGATCTGAAGGATTATCTGGAAACATTTTACGCGGACGAGACCCATGAGCATATGGTGTTCCCGGGGATGGTCTACATTTCCCATCCCACAGAGTACGGCACCCTGTACACCAGACAGGAACTGGAAGACATTGCGGCAGTCTGCCATACTTATCACATGACTCTTTTTATGGATGGTGCGAGACTGGGATACGGTCTTATGAGCCGGGAGACTGATGTGACGCTGCAGGATATTGCCAGGATCTGCGACGTATTTTATATCGGCGGCACCAAGGTGGGAGCGCTGTGCGGGGAAGCTGTTGTTTTTACAAAAGGAAACCGGCCGGAGCATTTCATCAACTCCGTCAAGAAGCGGGGAGCCCTGCTGGCCAAGGGCCGTCTGGTGGGCGTTCAGTTCGACGCGCTGTTTACCGATGACCTATACAGCCACATCGGCAGCCACGCTATCGAGATGGCAGAGCGGCTGAAGGAACTGTTCCGCAGGAAGGGCTATGAATTCTTCCTGGAATCGCCCACCAACCAGCAGTTTGTCATTCTGAAAAACAGGGATCTTAAGCGGCTGAAAGAGCAGGTGGTCTTCAGTTTCTGGGAAAAGAAGGATGAAGAGCACACCGTAGTGCGCTTCGCCACCAGCTGGTCCACCACCGAAGAGGATCTGGAAGCGCTGGAGAGCATTTTATAAGCATAGTTTTCTTTGACACACAGGTGTCAAGGCAGTATAATGTACGCGGCAAAAATTCGAGAAATAAAATACAAAAAGAAACGAGGTTGCAGATGAGTAAAATTGATTTAACCAAATACGGCATCACCGGAAC
>JAFRKZ010000058.1 GCA_017431485.1 Parasporobacterium sp.
GGTGGACAAGGCAGCAAAGGAAAGCGGACATACGGCGATCATTTCCTGCGGATGGGATCCGGGAATGTTTTCCATCAACCGGGTCTATATGGAATCGATCCTTCCCGAAGGCAGTACCTACACTTTCTGGGGAAAGGGCGTAAGCCAGGGTCATTCCGATGCGGTCCGCCGCATTCCCGGCGTCCTGGATGCGAGACAGTATACCGTCCCGGTCCCGGAAGCGGTCGAGAGGGTGAGGAACGGAGAAAACCCGGAGCTGACCACCCGCATGAAACATACGAGAGAATGTTTTGTCGTAGCAGAAGAAGGAGCAGATAAAGCAGCGATCGAACAGGCCATCAAGACCATGCCGAAATATTTTGACGAGTATGATACCACCGTAACTTTTATTTCCATGGAAGAAATGAAAGAAAAACACAGTGCGCTGCCCCATGGCGGAAGCGTGATCCGCAGCGGCAGGACCGGCCTGGAAAAGGAATGCGGACATACCATCGAATACAGCCTGAAGCTGGATTCTAACCCGCAGTTTACCTCTTCCGTGCTGGTATGCTGCGCAAGAGCGATCTGGAAAAAGGCCGGACAGGGCGTAACAGGGTGCCTTACCATGCTGGATCTGGCGCCGGCGGATCTGTCTTCGATGTCAGGCGACGAACTGAGGGCACACTGCCTGTAATAAAAAGTAGGCTTCGGGCAATTGCCGTAAGGCTTTAGAAGGAAAGGAGAATCTGACCAATGATTTGCGACAACATCAGGACCGGAAAAAACGGACACTTGTATTTTGCGGGACAGGATACCGTTGAACTTGCCGCGAAATATAAGACCCCTTTGTATCTGATGGATGAAGACAAGATCAGGGAGAAATGCCGCATTTACCTTGATGCGTTTGAACACTTTCTTCCGGAAGGCTCCAGACCTTTGTATGCCAGCAAGGCATGTTCCTTTAAACAGCTGTACAGGATCATGACGGAGATGGGAATGGGGATCGATGTCGTATCACCCGGGGAAATCTACACGGCGAAAGAAGCGGGATATGATCTTACCGGAGCGTATTTCCACGGCAATAATAAAACAGATCAGGATATTGCCTATGCCATGGACTGCGGCGTAGGATATTTTGTAGCGGACAATATGGCCGAGGTCGATGCCATCGAGGAGCAGGCGGCACAAAGATCCTGCATCCAGAATGTACTTCTCCGGATCACGCCGGGGATCGACCCCCATACCTATGATGCGGTAAGTACCGGCAAAGTGGATTCCAAGTTCGGAAGTGCCATCGAGACGGGCCAGGCCGATGAGATCACAGGATATACGCTAACGAAGAGTCATATCCGGCTGTGCGGCTTCCACTGCCATGTGGGCTCCCAGGTATTTGAAGAGGATGTCTTTGAAAGGGTTGCCAGGGTCATGCTGGAATTTGTCCGGGATATGAAGGAACGATACGGCTTTGTCGCTTCCCAGCTGAATCTGGGAGGCGGATACGGCGTACCTTATATAGAAGAGGATGCCGGTCTTGACATCGCGGAAAAGATCAGGAGCGTAGGGCGTGTGATCGCAGATTCCTGCAGGGAAATGGAACTTCCCCTGCCTGCGGTCATGATGGAACCGGGACGGAGCATCGTGGCGGACAGCGGTATGACGCTGTATACGGCCGGAAATGTAAAACGGATCCCGGAATACAAAAACTATATTTCTGTAGATGGCGGTATGACCGATAATCCGAGATACGCTCTTTATAGATCTTCCTATACCTGCTTCATTGCAAACCGGATGGACGAGCCCTGCGATATGACGGCAACGATCGCCGGCCGCTGCTGTGAGAGCGGAGATCTGATCCAGAGAGATGTGAAAGTTCCTTCCGCCACGACGAAAGGTGACATCGTGGCTGTCTGCACAACCGGCGCTTATAATTTCTCTATGGCATCCAATTATAACCGGATCCCGAGGCCGGCCGTCGTCATGCTGAAAGACGGTTCCTCCTACGTGGCAGTACAGCGCGAATCCCTTGAAGATCTCTGCAGAAACGACATTTAAACAGGGAAAAAACCGATTTGTGGACAAGCATTGGCCATTTCTTTCATTATGTGGATAAATCGGAAAGGAAATTCGAATTGTCCACTGGAAAAAAAGCGGATGTTGTGGTACAAATAATAAGCGCTCAAAAATAAAAAATATTTTAAAAAAGTTGTTGACAATGTTTTGAGGGCGTGTTACTATATGCAAGCTGTCGCTGAGACAGACGAAAGAAAAGCGAAGCACCTTGACAATTGAACAGTATAAACCATCCCTGAAATTTCAATAAAATTTCAAAAAGCGAGACTCAAAAAGAGTACTAGTAAAAAAGGA
>JAFRKZ010000059.1 GCA_017431485.1 Parasporobacterium sp.
AGTGTGTTGGCGATACCGGTCAGATAGACGGTACCGTATTTCGCCCACAAACTGCCAATGTCAGATAGAAGCGTAGTTACCATGAATGAAAGCCTTTCTCAAAATATCCGGGGAGGGCCGGAATGGCAGGGTCCCCGGATGGATTCAAGAGGATGCGAAGCATCCTTTCCAAAATATCCGGGGAGGGCCAGAATGGCAGGGTCCCCGGATGGATTCAAGAGGATGCGTCAGCATCCTTGTTTATGTTCTTATTCCTCGCTCAGCGGCTGGATCTTGATCGCTTCCTGCATCAGTGCGTTGAAATCATCAGCGGTCTTGTCTTTCAGGCATTCGTTGATCGCGTCAACCAATGCTTTGTTGTCCTTCTGGACAGAGATACCGATGTTGATCTCTTCTTCTGATACTTCGAAGTCATCATCGCTTCCTGCAAAGTCCAGGATCACCAGATCCGGATATGCGATCAGCGCGCCCTGTGCGGTCGGCATATCGGTGCAGACAAAATCAACCGTGCCGGATTCCACTGCCATCAGCATAGCCGGAGCAGATTCTGCCGGCATACCGATCTGGGCATCCGGGATCTGGGGCAGACAGGAATCATACCAGATAGTACCGCTCTGGCTGGTGCAGGTACCGCCTGCCAGCTCGGAGATTCCCTTCGCCTGCGCAAACTTGCTGTCCTGCTTAGCCAGGCAGACGATGGTAGCATACAGATACGGGCCTGCAAAATCAACGGCTTCCATACGCTCGGAAGTCATGCTCTGTCCGGCGATAACGGCGTCGCACACACCGGACTGAACAGCCGGGATCAGGGAATCCCAGTCAAGCTGCATGATCTCCAGTTCCCATCCGTTTGCTTCACAAATCTGTTTTGCTGTCATAACATCATAGCCGTTCGCAAACAGCAGAGAGTCCTTGATCGGGACCGCGCCGTTGGAATCATCCGGCTGCGCCCAGTTATACGGAGCATATGCACATTCCATAGCGACCGTCAGCACACCGTCTTCTACGCCCGGGATCGCTTCTTCCGCAGTCGCCGTGAACGCAAATGCCATTGTGAGAACGATCAGTAATGCAAGTAATCTTTTCATGTTAATCCCTCCTGAATGATTGAATGAATAAAAAGCTTATAAAATAGATGAAACTTGCACACTAGTATAGTAAATCCCGAATAAAATTACAATAAGGAATATTGCCAAATTACTGCTTTTGTCGCCAATTTCGGGCATTCCTGACCTGGTGGACATCGTTTATCGGCTATACAGTTTTTTCAACTTTGGTGACTGATTATACTATCAAATTAAGGTAACGTTTTTTAGGCTTACTCCTCCTGAGAACCATCAGCCTTGAATCCTCATCCAGTTTTTCTGAATTGAACTGAACAAAATTTGCAGTTGTGTAACCTTTTCCGCCCTTGGAACATGTCCAGAATCTTTTATCTATTGAAAAAAGCTATCTGACAATCAAAAAATTCTGATTAATGTACAAAACATCTGGCAATCTTTTAGCAATTTGTCCAAAACTGTTTATATGCCCAATGTCAAAAGGTAACACAACTGCATTTTTTGTTCATTTTCTGAAAATACTTATTTCCGTTGTGATTATTCTGCTGTGATGATCACGTTTTCATATGTTCCGGCAACAAGATCCGTGAGCTCCGTACCGCCTTCGTAGCTGCCGGCAGCGTTGGACGCATCCGCATCCACGTACAGGGTCAGGGTCATTCCTTCCGGTGCGGCCAGGACAGCGCCTTCTTCCAGGGTCAGGCTGGACAGGGTGGAACGTCCGGTTACGATCCAGGTGCCGCCTGCTGCCACCGTCACTTCCGCTCCGAGATTCTCCGTTTCCGCGTAGGCGGCATCCTCCGCGCGGGTCAGATTATCCTGCACCTCCTGCGCCCAGTTCTCTGCCGTGAAGGGCACTTCTTTGTAACCGTCTTCCTCCAGGGCTTTCCGGAGGGTCTCCTCGCTCCACAGATCCTTCCAGCCCTGCCAGGTTCCGGATACCACGGCGCCTTTCAGCACGGCATTTTCACCGACTGTTACTTTCATGCGGTGCTGGTAGTCCTGATGCAGGATATCGCCGGCATATTCTCCGTTCAGAAACGTGACGGCGGTGCCGGGCAGGTCTTCACCCTCGCCTGCTGCCGCATAACCGATCCCCTGGGGCGGATCGAAATTCAGCACGGTCTGTACCAGCACTCCGTTGGAGGGACGGGCATCCGTACGATCAAATGTAAAGTCCCCGTTCATGGAACGGACCAGGATCAAAGAGCCGTAAAGATTTCGGTTATAGAAATAGGAAGAGCCGCTTCCCACGCCAAAAGGCGCATCCGGATCCATGAAGAACTCATCATCCGCCGCCATCGGGATTACTTCTTCCGGGAGATCTTCCGTCCGGGTGGAAAGGATGGCGTCTTTGAAATGGCCTTCTGCGATCCTGTCCTGCCCCGGTATGGAGGTGTGGACGACAATGGAATTAACAGGGGCTGCGATCACGGTGGTCTGTTCCTCCGGCACATAGTCCGGAGTTTTGCTCATAGCCTCTTCATCCTCCATCGCATCCGCTGCCGTGCCGGTCTCAAGAAGAGAGGTGCCGCACATAAAGGCGCCGTACTGTCCGCCGTACAGCTGGGATGCATACAGTTTCATGCCGTAAGTCAGATATGTACCGTATCCGCCTTCCGTCGCCATGCCCCGGGAGTTAATCATATAGGTCATAGCATCCACAGAATCCTGAGAAACAGCGCCCCAGTTGTTGGATGTCACTTTGCTGTTTATGAACCAGCTGTTGTTGCGGGTCATCAGAAGCGTCGCACGGCTTCCGCCGGCCAGGAGCTTAAAGGGCGGCATCCAGATGTCCGCTTTGTCTGTATGTGTCGTGATCTCGGAATCGATCACTACAAGAGAAGTCGCCTGCGGCTGCGCAGTGCTGAACAGATAGACCGGCACGGAACGGGCGCCTTCTGAAGAAATATGGCTGTTTCGGATCCACAGTTCACCTGTGTTGACAGCAACGCCAACGCCAAAGGCAGCTTCATAACCAAGATCATTGTTGTGCTGACCGGCTGATGCAGAGATCTCAGAATCTTCGATCACATAGGTATCTGATTCCTGTGCCAGGGAGATCGTGACTGCGTTGGCTTCTTCCGCATGGATTTCAGCACCTTCCATGCTGTCGGCTGTGATCTCGCCGGAGATGGTTCCGTCCCAGTCCTTCGCATAGCTGACTTCACCGTTTTCAATGATGACACCGGCAGATCCCGCAATCTCTTCAAATGTGCCGAATTCCTGACCGGCACCACCCGGACCTCCCGGACCGCCGGATCCGCCTTCGCCGCCCGGAGATCCTCCATCAGACGGTGCTCCCTGCTCTCCTGCAGACTCTCCGCCCGGTCCGCCTGCAGACTCCCCTTCAGGCGCGGCTGCAGCACAGAGCGAGAGCGTCAGTACAAGTATCAGCATAATGGCTGATACTCTTCGAATAAAATGTTTCATTGTGTTTCCTCCTATATATATGTGATAATGTGAAAACCCTGATAAACTGTTTGTGATTTCGATATTTCGGCTAAAAAAGAACGCCCGGCACAGTGTCAGCGGATATTGTCTTCCAGTGCCTGAAGGCTGCGGCGGATCGCTTCCTCGCTGCTGCACTCAATGGTGCAGGAAAGATCCGGCTGTGCATCTGCGAGGATCCCCAGGACCTCTTTCCAGGGAACGCTGCCCTCTCCTAAGGCCAGATGCTCGTCCTTTACGCCCTGGTTGTCGTGAAGATGCACATGGCGGATATACGGTTTCAGAACACCGGCCCACTCCGCCGCAGAGTGGTTGGAATAGCAATGGGCATGCCCCAGATCCAGGCACATTCCCAGATCCGGATGGCCGACCCGGTCAATGATCTCGGCGAAGGGTTCTATCTCACGGTCCAGCACGTTTTCCAGACAGACCGTGATCCCGGAACGGTTCCAAAGAAACTCCTTCCAGAAATCCGCCTCCCGCTCAGCCCAGCCTTCCAGGAAATACACCGTCGGGACCATTCCGCTGTGACAGATCACCCTGTCTGCGGAAAGGATCCGGGCTGCTTCAAAGGCCTGGGCGAACCGTTTTTCCGTAACCTTCCGGATCTGGCTGTCAAAGGCCGCGGGATTCAGGTCCAGGAAAGGTCCGTGGATCGTGACGTGTGGACGATCCATCTGCTCCAGCATATTCTGCATCCGTTCCATCGTATCTTCAAACCGGTCCAGGTTGTCGGAAATACTGAAAGAGATCAGCTCCACTCCCAGGCCGGATCCCTTTATGATCTGCCTGAGCTTTACTTCTTCTATTAATTCGGAAATATAACACTGCATCTATTTCATCTTCCTCTTTTTTGAAATGATTATAGCATGCCTGCCGCGGCACTGCAGGACGATTTGCGGCCTTGTTTTTGTTTATGTTGCACAATTTATTAACCGTTTTTCCATGCATTTATGCACTTATTGACAAATTATTATCTTGACACTACAAT
>JAFRKZ010000060.1 GCA_017431485.1 Parasporobacterium sp.
AGAGGCATCTCTTGGTGCTGCGGAAGCTTTCGCAAATGATGTTGTCGTAAAACGTGATGTGATCACGGAAGCCGGCGGCGAATTCCTGGAGATGACAGAGGAAGCCATTGCCGAGCTGCAGGCCGATGCGGATGCTTATGTAGAGACCTGGATAGAAGCCAAGACAACCGACGGATTTGATGCTGCAGCATATCTTGCGGATGCAAAAGCGTTTGCTGAAAGCTACAAATAAAGAACTTTGTGTTTGATCAAACATTTTCCTCTCCCACTGCACTGCAGTGGGAGAGGTCGTATACGGCTGTAAATATTGTGTGGTTTCCCAAAAGGAGGCTGTTTTATGTCTAGTTTAACTATTGGCATCATCGGTATTATCACATTCTTGGTGCTGATCTTTCTGGGGATGAATATCGGTCTCGCCCTGCTGATTGTAGGTTTTGTGGGTTATGCGGTTATAGTCAATCCGGTAGCGGCATTGGCTTTGCTCAGAACCGATCCCGCAACGCAGGCGAGTACATATTCTTTTATGGTAATCCCCTTGTTTATTCTGATGGGTAATTTTGCCTTTCATGCAGGACTGTCCGGCGGCTTGTACGAGTGTGCCAATAAATGGCTGAACCGGCTTCCCGGATCTCTTGCCTGTGCTACTGTGGCAGCCTGCGCCGGATTCGGTGCCATCTGTGGTTCCTGCGCAGCGACCTGTGCCACCATGGGCACCATCTCCATTCCCGAGATGCGTAAGTACGGCTACAATGACCGGCTTGCCACAGGTTCCATTGCCATGGGAGGCACACTGGGCATCCTGATACCCCCCAGTACCCCGATGATCATCTACTGTATCATGGTTACCGAAGCGTCCATCGGCGCTTTGTTCATCGCCGGTATCCTGCCGGGACTTTTAATGGCCGTGCTCTGCATGGCGACGATCATCATTCAGGTGATCGCACATCCGGCAATGGCACCCCGGGGAGAGAAGTTCAGCTGGAAAGAAAGACTGAAATCCCTTCGCGGCCTGATCGGTGTTGTTATTTTATTCGGCGCCGTATTAGGCGGAATGTTCAGCGGCTTTGTATCCGTAAATCAGTCGGCTGCTATCGGCGCGTTTCTGGCCCTGATCATCATGGTGGTCAATATGAAGATCCGGAAGGAACTGACATGGAAAAACTTCTATGCGCATTTCAAGGATGCCATGTGGACTACGATCCGTACCTTTGCCATGACCTTCCTGATCATCATCGGTGCCAGCGTATTCTGCAAATTCCTTACGATCACGAAGATTCCCATGACCCTTGCCAATTATATCGGCAGTCTCAATGTAAACAAATATATCATCATTGCGTTAATGACTCTGATCTACCTGTTCCTGGGCATGATCATGGATGAGCTTCCGATGATCATGCTGACAGTTCCCATTTTCTGGCCGATCGCAAGTGAGCTGGGATTCAGCCCGATCTGGTTTGGTATTTTCATTATCATGTCGATGGAACTGGGTGCCATTTCCCCGCCGGTGGGTCTGAACTGTTTTATCATTTCGGGGGTGGCGAAAGATGTCCCACTGGGTACAATTTACAAAGGTGCGCTGCCCTTCATGTTAACGATCTTCGTAGGAATTGCTCTGATGTGTATCTTCCCTCAGATTGCCACATTCCTTCCCAGTCTGATGAAGTGAGGTGCCTGATATGAAAAAACTGGACATTGAGAAATTCAAAAAATTCAGCGCCAAAACAGAGCGTTTCACCAAGGCAGTGGGTTATATCAGCTTTGTCTGTGTGATCGTT
Source organism: Parasporobacterium sp. (assembly GCA_017431485.1). Classification (GTDB taxonomy): domain Bacteria; phylum Bacillota; class Clostridia; order Lachnospirales; family Lachnospiraceae; genus RGIG5612. Next base: position 1,776 of record JAFRKZ010000060.1, read on the forward strand.
ATGATGCTCATGAATGTGGCAGATGTGCTGCTTGGCAAGCTGTTCAACAAACCGATCATAGGCGCGTACGAATTGACACAGCGTATTTTAATGTGTGCCGTATTCGCAGCCTTTGCCTATGGGCAGAGTAAGAAAGCCCATATCAATATGACGATCGTGATCGCCCGTTTTCCCCGTCCTGTCCGTTTTGTGATCTTTTCGATCATGAGCCTTCTGTCTATCTTTGCGGCAGGAGCCTTGACCTATGCCGCTTATGTACAGACCGGAGTCACCATTGAAAGCGGATATGTGACGGAAGTGCTTTATATTCCGCTCTGGCCGTTTTATATCGTAGAGACCATAGCTATGGGAGTATTTACCCTGGCGCTCATCTATGACACGATCCTGTATATCATTGCCATCTGGCGGGAGGATTTTGCCAAGATGATCCAGTCCAAATGGTCGTGACAGTACAGTCAGGCCATTTATTGACAAGAATTGCAGGAGCGTATATATTGAAACTATATTGCGGACGGGGTGATCCCGCATCCATTATTGAAAGGAGATACATGATATGGGCAATGATGAACTGAAAAATGAAGAAAAGGCAGCAGGCGGTCTCGGAGATAAGATCCAGGGTATCCTGGATAAAACGGATATTGATGAGAAGATCGTTGAGGGCGCAAAAGACCTGAAAGAGAAAGTGCAGGGCGTTCTCGACAAAACCGATATTGATGAGAAGATCATAGAAGGCGCAAAAGACCTGAAAGAAAAAGCACAGGGCATTCTGGATAAAACCGATGTGGATGAGAAGATCGTGGACGGAGCAAAAAACGTGATCAATAAGCTGGGTTCCCTGTTTGGCGGGAAAGACGAATGATCCGTTTGTCACAGAGAATTTTCTATGTCATAACAGAATAGAATCGTAAAGAAGGCAGCCATGCGGCTGTCTTTTTTACTGCAGATATCCTGCATACTGCAGAAATTCTTCCAGCTCTTCGGAGCGTTTTCCCTGTTTCCAGACTGCCAGAAAGTCGGTCGGTTTCAGGTTTTCACGGATCGGACAGGTACGGATCTGAGAAGTACCGTAAAACCGCCCGATAAAGTATTCGGGGAGCACTGTGACACCCATATCGGAATCCAGCATCAGAAAGACGGAATCGATATCATCATTACGAGAAAAGATATGGATATGCACTCCGGCCTGCTCCAACCGGTGGAGAAATTCACTGGAGAAATCAAGTTCCTGATCCGTCCCGGATATATAGATGAAATTTTCATTCTCAAAGTCGGAGTATGTGAGGAATTCTTTCTGACTGAAACGATGTCCCTGGTGAAACGCCGCAATGGTTTTATAGGTCCCTATGGTATGAAACTGCAGTTTGTCTTTCCGGATCCCGCGAAAAGAAGGGGTGAAGATGAGATCATACCGGTCTTTTAAAAGCCCGTCCAGTAAAGCAGCCGGATAGCCCCCGTGGATCTGCAGACGGATCCTGGAACACAGCAGGGAGAATCCCCGCAGAACGGTGGAAATCCCGGCGGCATTGACATCATCGGCATATCCGATCTCCAGATGCCCGGTATATCCTTTCGCGGCATCAGCTGTGAGCTGCGCTGTTTGCTGTATCTTTTTCAGGATCTCCTGCGCGCCTTCATAAAAGATCCTTCCGGCGTAGGTCAGACGGACGGAACGGCTGGTGCGGTCAAACAGTTTTGCATGCAGCTCTTCTTCCAGAGCATGGATCTGCAGAGTTACAGTGGTCTGGGATAAAAACAGCTGTTCAGCGGTTTTTGTGAAATTCAGGGTCTGTGCAAGGGTGGTAAAGATCTCCAGCTGTTTCTGGTTCATGGGAATGTATGTCCTTTCTGAAAACATTTGCCTGCAGCTCTTTCAGGTTACCATATATCAATTAAAATATCAAATCGATCCATTTAAAATCATCATTGGATATTTAATCAATAATCCTTTATAATGCAGACAGTGAAAGAAAACAAACCAGATAAAAAGGAGGATATATACCATGAAGAAGATCAGAAAGTTTTTTGAGAGAATTGCCAATTCAGGAACAAAGAGATACTGCAGCTGCGGACATGCAGTCAGCGCGAACCTTCCGGTATGCCCCCACTGCGGACGCAGGCTTACCAGCGGAACAGAATTTCCTGTAGACTGAGAAATAATATATCATAAAGAGTAATACAGGCTGCTGTACCGGCTATTTCGAGTTTCCGGTGCAGCAGTTTTTTTATTTGCTGTGCGGCTGATCTTTCTGCTTCTGCCGGCGGTATTCTCCCGGAAGGAGATGAAAGTGCTTTTTAAAGGCAGCTGTAAACTTGCTCTGGCTGCTGTATCCGACTTCTTCTGCAATCTCCCCGAAGGAAAGGCCGGTGGTCTCGATCAGGAGAGCCGCCCGTTCCATCCGGTGCTCCCTGATATGGGAAGCGATGGAATTGCCGTAAACAGAACGGAACAGATCCTTCAGAGTAGTGGGATTCATCAGATACATCCGGGCCAGTTCCTCCACCGTCCAGCGTTTTTCCATATGAACAGTCAGCAGTTCATGTATTTCATGGATCACTTTCAACTGATCGGCGTTGTATAGATCCGGGTCATCAGGAGCCTGATGTTCGCTTTGGCAGCAGGGTCCTTCGCAGCTGCAGCCGGAGACGCCGTGGGAATGGTCTAACGGCTGCGGAAGTGATGCCATATCCGGGCAGGCGATCTCCATGACCTGTTCGATCATCCGGTGAAGAAGATTGCTGAGCAAGGTATCACCGGCACGGTAAAACACTTCTTTTCCTTCCCGGCGGCTTATGATCAGGCCGCTTTTTTTCAGCGCTTTCAGATGATGGGAGACGGCAGGACTGGACATTTCCAGCATGGAAGCAATATCTATGACACATTTTTCTTCATGACAAAGAAGCCAGAAGATCCGGACTCTGGTAGCATCTCCCAGGTTTCGGAAAGTATCGGAGATGATGCGGAAGCTGTCTGTCTGCTCCAGCACTTCTTTAACGGCTGCACTGTTATCGGATGGAACGGTCTGTTCTTTCATATTTCTTCCTGTTTAGCCTGAACGGACAAACATTTAGCCCGAACAGAAATGAATCACTGCGATATATTGACTTGTTGATATGCAAGGATTATATTCCACACAGAACGATTAAACAAGCGCTTAATGTAAACAATAGAGGGACAAATTATGAAACAGAAGTATAATATCGAAGTAGACTGTGCAAACTGTGCCAACCTGATGGAAGAGACCGCAGGCAAAGTAAAAGGTGTGAAGGAAGTTTCCGTGAATTTTATGGCGCTCCGCATGACGGTGGAATTTGAAGAAGGATACGATCCTGCAGCCGTTATGAAAGATGTCCGGAAAGCCTGCCGGAAGGCAGAGCCTGACTGCGACATCGAGCTGTAATACGTATGACCGCATAACAGGAGAGAACCTATGAAAAAGAAGCAGAAGATCATGCTGATCAGGATATTAGCGGCGGCTGCGCTGCTGATCGCCTGGAACATCAGTCCCCTCACCGGTTTGCTTAGGCTCCTTTGCTTTGCAGCGGTTTATCTGATCATCGGCTATGATATCCTTTACAAAGCGGGCAGGGGTATTTTAAGGGGAAAAGTGTTTGATGAGAATTTTCTGATGGCGGTGGCGACCCTGGGTGCCTTTGCTCTTGCCATCTATGAAAAGAGCGGCGATTACAATGAAGCGATCGCGGTCATGCTGTTCTATCAGATCGGAGAACTGTTTCAGAGCCTGGCAGTACAGAAGAGCCGGAAGAATATCACGGAGCTGATGGATCTTCGCCCGGATTACGCGAATGTAGAGTCTGAAGGCACATTGACCAGGATGGATCCGGAAGAGATAGAGGTGGGGACGGAGATCGTGGTGCAGCCGGGAGAAAAGATCCCGATCGACGGCATTGTAACGGAAGGGACCTCTGCCCTGAATACCAGCGCCCTCACCGGTGAAAGCATGCCCCGGGAGATTGCCCCGGGCATGGAAGCAGTCAGCGGATGCATCAATATGACAGGACTTTTGAAGATCCGTACAACGAAACCTTTTGAAGAGTCCGCCGTGTCAAAGATCCTGGAACTGGTGCAGGATTCCGGCTCCAGAAAATCTCAGTCCGAGCGCTTTATCTCCAGGTTTGCAAAAGTCTATACGCCTGTTGTATGTATCGCAGCGCTGGCATTGGCTGTTCTCCCGCCTGTGGTCCGGCTGCTTGTCGGTATGGGACCGGAATGGTCCATCTGGATCTACAGAGCCCTGACTTTCCTGGTGATCAGCTGCCCCTGCGCCCTGGTCATCAGCATCCCGCTCAGTTTCTTTGCAGGGATCGGCGGCGCCGGGAGAGAAGGGATCCTGGTCAAGGGATCCAATTACCTGGAGCAGCTGGCTAAACTGAAAACAGTTGTTTTTGATAAAACGGGCACACTGACCAAAGGCGTGTTTGAGGTATCCAACATTCATCATAATACGATCCCGGATGAACAGCTCATCGAGTATGCTGCGTTGGCGGAATGCGCCTCTTCCCATCCGGTAGGACTAAGTCTTCTGCGTGCCTACGGAAAAGAACCGGACCGGAACAGGGTAACAGATATCCGGGAGGTCAGCGGCAAAGGGATCCTGGCAAATGTGGACGGTAAAGAGATCGCAGCCGGTAATGGAAAACTGATGAATGACCTGGGAATAGAGTGGAAAGACTGTCACAGTACAGGAACCATCATCCATCTGGCCATCGACGGGGATTATGCAGGCCATATTGTGGTATCCGACGTGGAAAAACCGGATTCCGCGCAGGCGATACGGGAACTGAAAGAACTGGGGATCCGAAAGACTGTGATGCTGACCGGCGATGTGGGAAAAGTGGCCGGGAAAGTCGCGAAGGATCTTTCCATCGACGAGGTATACTGCAGTCTGCTGCCGGCAGATAAAGTAGGAAAAGTAGAGGAACTTCTGGGAAATGGAACGCTGGCTTTTGTAGGAGACGGGATCAATGACGCGCCGGTCCTGATGCGTTCCGATATCGGGATCGCCATGGGCGCCATGGGTTCGGACGCGGCCATTGAAGCTGCAGATGTGGTCCTGATGGATGACAGTCCCATGAAAATGGTCAAGGCGGTAAAGATCTCCCGCAAATGCATCCGCATCGTTTATCAGAATATTATCTTTGCCCTCGTTATCAAATTCCTCTGCCTTATTCTTGGCGCTTTCGGAATAGCCAACATGTGGTACGCTATTTTTGCGGATGTCGGCGTGATGGTGCTTGCTGTCCTGAATGCCATCCGGGCTCTGAAGGTGCATGGGTTGTGATCTGAGGCTGCTGGTTTCCGGGGATCTGACGTCTTTCCGAAGCCTGCCAATCTTCCGGGATCCGGCGGTGCTCCTTTTGCTGCGGCAGCATGTTGCTGCAGCTTCCGATCACGATCAGCGCCAACGGTACCAGTTTGGCGATCTGAACCCAGCCGGACAGGGAATAGATCTCCAGAAAGATTCCGCCCGCGGCAGCGGCAAGGGCAAGCAGCAGGATGATCCAGATCCCTCTTCGTTTGTTCCGGCAGATCAGACAGATGACCGCGAAAATGATCACCGCGGCCAGATACAGCATCTTAAAGCCCAATGCCCGCATGGCGGGGGCTTCAAAGATGATCTTCATATCTTCCAGAAAAGAGGTCCCGCGGACCTCACTGAGATGCCGGATCCCCTGGGTCCAGGCAAGAAAATCTTCTATTCGTATCCATAATTCATAGGCGGACAGTCCCAGGAGGATCAAGGCTCCGATGGTGAGGGGATGCCGGCCGAACAGTTTTCTGCGCATAAAGAATGCTCCTTCCTGTCATTCGATCCGAATGGACAGCTCTGCAAGAAACTCCGTTTCATCATTTGTATAGAATGGACTGACGCCGGCGTCTACAAACATGCCGGTCAGCGGCGTGTAACGGTGTTCCTCCAGATAGTTCCGGATGATCTGATAGGATCTTGTGGTATCGGCATGGAAAGGTCCGTGATAACACATGGAAATATACATGCCTTTCGGCTGGACCAGCAGCCGGTCGCTCTCACGATACTCCGTCAGTTTGGAAAGGCTGTAGTCAAATACCGGTTTTGGTCCTTTAAATGGTTCCTCCGCATAGAAGCCGTGGTAATGACGCTGGACATCGATGTTGTTTTCCATGGCATAAAGATCATGCTGATAGGAACATTCCACATCACTGACGACGGGGTTGGCATTATCAAATGGTATCTTCAGATAGTACGCAGTTTCCCGGTAAGTGATCTGCGGCCGGTCCAGAGGTTTCTGGAGCAGCTGGCGGACGGCTTCATATCCGCGCTGCATCCGCTCTTTCCGCAGTATAAGGGCATCTATTTTTTCGCTGATCCGGACACTGCTGGTGGCAATGGCGTCGATATAGCTCTGCATAGTCCTGTGATCAAGAAACTGATGCACCTCATTAAGCGAGAACCCCAGCCTGGTCAGATGGATGATATACATGAACGTATAATAATCAAAAGGCGTATAGTACCGGTAGCCGTTCGTTTCGTCGACTGTCGGACATAGAAGCCCCATTTTCTCATAGTGATACAGGGTTTCCCTTGTCGTCATGCAAAGAGTCTTAAATTCTCCGATCGTAAACAATTCTTTTCCGGAATTCATAAAAATCAGTCTTTCTTTTCAAAAAAGATTGACTTTGGGGTTACCCGAAAGTCTACAATCAAACCGTAGTTCTATCGTTCATTATATTCCACATGGATTAACTGTCAATAAAAGGGAGGATGAAAATGAGCCGAATGTTTATGGAAGAAGCCCGCAGTATTGAAGTATTTGACGAGTGCGACATCCTTGTAGTCGGCGGCGGAGCAGCCGGCCATTCCGCGGCGATCGCAGCGGCAAGAGCCGGCGCGAAAAACATTATCCTGCTCGAGCGTTACGGATACATGGGCGGAGATGTCACCGGCGGATACGTGATCATGGTCCCTGCCCTGACCTGGAGGACCGGATCCTTTGTCCGGGGCCTTCAGGAAGAATGGTTCACCCGTATGAAGGATATTCCCGGGGCAGTGCTTGGCGCGGAAAAGGGAACCTATGGCAGTGAGAAGAAGGAAGATATCGAGTATTGGACCCCGATCTGGGATGCGGTTTCTAAATGTGAAGACTCTACGCCGAGAGTTGTCCGTTCCGTTTACTTTGAGCCGAACCAGCTGAAGATCGAGATGGATAAGATGCTTTTGGAGGAGAAAGCAAACATCCGTGTTTACTGCCACAGCTGGGCAAGCCGCCCCATCGTGGAGGATGGTGCTGTAACGGGCATTGTATTTGAAAGCAAGGAAGGACGCAAAGCCATCAAAGCCAAGGTCGTTATCGATGCCACAGGAGACGGCGATCTGTATGCCCAGGCCGGTGCGCCGTTTGCCATGGACAATGACAGAAAGACCCGTTCTACGGATACAGCGCTTGTATTCCGGGTAGGCGGCGTTGATTTCCGGAAATTCTTTGCCTCGGCCAATAAGAGCAGAGAAACCTTCGGAAAGCTCATAGGCGGATTAAGAGCCATCGTCGGACATGGCATGCTGCCGCTTCCGACACCGGCCAATGATATCGTCTGGTTCAATAACTGGATCAGCCCCATGAACTGTATCGACGTAAAAGATCTGACTTATACGGAATTTCTGGTCAGGGATAAGATCCGGGATGTCATAAAGTTCATGCAGGACAATGCAGAAGGGTTTGAGAATGCCTACCTGTATGATATCGCGCCTCAGACCGGCGTCAGATGCAGCCGCCGCCTGAAAGGCGAATACATCATGACTCCGTTTGACTACGCGTTCCACCGGGAGTTCCCGGATACCATCGCATGGCACAGCACGATCTGCCGCATCAACGATTCGGCTCCGATCGAGATTCCCTATCGGACAATCCTTCCTCAGGGAGTTGAAAACCTTCTGTGTCCGGGACGCCATGTCTCTGCGGACAGCATAGCCATAGACTGGATGAACCTGATCCCGCAGTGCGTAGGTACCGGTCAGGCAGCAGGCGTCGCAGCTGCGGTTGCGGTCACGGATGGAACCACGGTAAGGGATGTAAATATCGAACGCGTGCAGGATATCCTGGTGGATCAGGATGTGCCTCTGCCGAGACACCCCAAGACGGATCCGTACCTGGAAGATCTCTGCAAAGAGTTTGATTATGGCCATTATACAAAACTTTCCAAGATGGCGGCAGAGGATCCGAACCAGTTCATCAATTACCGTCAGCCTTGACAGAAAGAAGGGATGAACAATGAAAGTGATCAGAGGAATAAGCAGATTTTTCGTATGGATGACCATGTTCTTCATTGTTGCGCTTATGCTCCTGATGGTCGCGGAAGTGATTCTGCGTTCTATTTTCGGAAAAGCCATTCTGGGATCCACCGAATGGGCGTGTATGCTGCTCTTGTTTGAGCTGACGTCCATCGGCGCGGCGGTCTTGTCCAACCGGATGATCAAAGTCAATATGGTTACGGTCAGATTCTCTGCAAAAGCGCAGGTGATCCTGGATATCATTATGCTGACCCTGTGCTCGGGAATCATCGGTCTGGTTGCATGGAGACAGTTTATGTTCGCCATGAAGAGCATGTCCGACGGCACAAAATATGTGACCCTCGGCCTTCCGCAGTGGCCGTTCATCGTGCTGTTTTCCCTTGCTTACGCTGTCGGGGCGATCACGACGATCGCAGTTTTGATCCGGAAGATCGTCAATGCTGCAAAGGGAAAATGGAAACTGGAAAAAGAACTGGAAGAACTGGACCCTGTCTTCGTATTCGGAAAACATATTCCGGAATAGCTGCAGAAGCTGATGGGGATGGATCCGAAAGAGCAGCAGAAGGAAGGAGGGGATGAACATGAGTCCTGAGATCATCGGTTTGATCGGATTGATCGTCCTTCTTGTCCTTCTGGCATTAAAGATGTGGGTCGGCGCTGCCATGCTTCTTGTAAGCACCATCGGGATCATCATCCTGAAAGGTACCGGCGTAGCCCTCACTCAGGCGGGCAGTTCCACGTTTACGAACCTGAATTCCTATACGTTTACAGTCATTCCCATGTTTTCTCTGATGGGAATGGTCATTGCGGAATCGTCCATGGGAAAAGACCTGTATGACTGCGCCTATGCTGTAGTCGGCCGGTTCCGCGGAGGTCTTGCATCCGCAACGGTGGTTGCCTGCGGTGTGCTGGGAGCCATTACCGGATCAACGCATATCGCCTGCATGGTCATGGCAAAGGTGGCAGTCCCGCAGATGGAAAAGAACAACTATGAAGAAAGCTTTGCGCTGGGATCGGTTGCTGCAGGCGCGCCGCTTGCGATCCTGATCCCGCCCAGTATCGGATTCATCATCTTTGGTATCCTGACGGAGAATTCCATTGGAAAGCTCTTCATGTCGGGATTCGGCGTCGGGATCGTTCAGATCGTTCTGTATATCATACTGATCTGGGTCCTGTGCCTGATCAATCCGAAAAAGGGACCGAAAGGGCCGAAGCAGAGCGGTAAGGTGATCCTTAAGACCGTTGTCAGGATCATCCCCATTATGCTTCTTCTGGGACTGGTGCTGGGAGGCATCTACGGCGGGATCTTTACCACAACGGAAGCAGGCGCCATCGGCGCTCTGGGATCCATCATCATTTCCTTCGCGTTCCGGCAGATCACAGTGAAAAACCTGCTGCGGGCGATCAAGGATACCGCCGTCATGAGCGGCATGGTGTTTTTCCTGGTGGGATCCACCTATCTGTTCGTGACCTTCATGAGCCTCAGCAAGATCCCGATGTGGTTATCCCGGGTGATCGTCGGGCTGGAAGTCCCGAACTGGGTGATCGCTGCAGCGATCATCATCCTGTATTTCATTCTGGGCATGTTCCTGCCGGATGTCCCGATGATCGTCCTTACGGTTCCGGTGCTTTACGGCGCTTTGACCAAGAGGGGATTTGATCCGATCTGGCTGGGAGCGTTTATCGTAAAACTGATGGCGGTCGGCGGGATCTCACCGCCTGTGGGTCTGACAGTCTTTACCCTGTCCGGAACCATCAAGAGACCGCCCGGAAAGATCTTTAAAGGTGTTATGCCATTTCTGCTGGTAGATGTGGTCATCCTGGTACTGATGATCATCTTCCCGGAAATCGCAACATATATACCCAATCATATGGCTGGTTAAATCGATTTAACAAGAATCATTTAAGGAGGAGAAAAAACATGAGAAAAATTGCAAAACTGTTGGGTGTTTTACTGGCATGTGTTCTGTGCTTTGCCATGATCGCACAGGCAGAGCCGGCAGGGGAAGCAGGAGAAGTCGTATACGACGGTCCGGAGATGACGCTGTCCTTCAGCTTCAGCTCCAGTGAGGAACTTTCCATCGTCTACACCAATCCCTGCAAGATGATCACAGAACGGACCGGCGGAAAGGTTCAGTTTGACAATTACTTCAGCGGATCTCTGGCACCGGCAGCGGATGCTCTGGATGCCTGCGGAACGGGGCTGGCAGATATGGCGGATATCACGCTGACCAATACACCGGACAGATTCCCGTATTCCCAGCAGGTAACGGGATATCCGTTCCTGGGATTTACAAGCTTCTGCATGGCAGCGGATGTTATGAGAAACTTTATCCCGAACAATGAATACTGCATGGCGGAATTTGAAGCAGCCAATATCTTCCCGCTGTTCTTCACAGGCGTATGGGGAACGGCTGTCGTTATGAAAGACGATGAAGAGATCTTATCTCCGGAAGATCTTGCAGGTAAGAAGATGATGGTTTCCTCCCCGACAGAGGCAATGTTCCTGACCAATGCCGGCGGAACTCCGGTCCCGCAGCCCCCGACGGAAATGTTCCAGAATTTCCAGAGCGGTCTGGTGGACGGATCGATCTATGGCTTGTATATCTGTGATATCTTCGGTGCACTGGAACTGGCACATCATGTTTCCATGCTGGAGAACAGCTTCACCACAGGCTGCCGTGTAGCCGGCATCAACCTGGATCTGTGGAACTCCTTTACACCGGAACTGCAGCAGATCTTCATTGAGTGCTTCAACAGCCCGGAAGAATGGGAGCTTGCTACCGAATACTGGATCAAATCCGACCAGGATCATCTGGACAACTGTGAAAAATGGGGCATTCATGTTGTTGATGTCAAGGGCGATGACATGAAGCCGTGGATCGAAGCAGCGAAGCCGCTGGGCGACGCCAAGATGCAGGAACTCTATGATGCAGGCAATACCCATGTCTTCGAGGTTCTGGATGCTTTGAACGAAGCGATCGATAACTATGACGGAGAGTTTAAATAAACGATAGATCCATAATTGTGCGGGGGTACCATGTGTACTCCCGCCTTTTGTATTTATCATGAGAGGAGCCAGCCATGAGTGTAACAGATAAGATACTGGATTTTGCAGAAACATACGGTAAATATGAGAATCTCCCCCCGGAGGTCGTCCATGAGGTTAAGATGCTCCTTCTGGACGGGATCGGCAATGCCCTGGCGGGGATCGCATCGGATAAAGGCAAGATCGGCGTTGAGATGGCTCACCAGATTGGTGGGAATCCCGTCTCTTCCGTGATCGGAACAGGCGGTAAAGTATCGGCACCGATGGCTGCATTTGCCAATGCGGAACTGTTAAACGGACTGGATATGGATCCCATTCCCCATGTCCCGCCGCTGGTGATCCCCAGCGTTCTTGCAACAGCCGAAATGGAGAAGCTGGACGGCAAAAAGCTGATCGCTTCCCTGGCGGTGGGTCTGGAACTGGGCATGCGCATCTGCGGGATCTTCGGGATGGTGATGATCATATCCTATATGAAATACAACAAAACACCCGATTGCTTCAGCAACGGCAATGAGAGCGTGATCGCCGCCGCGGTGGCGGATGCAGTTGCCATGGGTCTTTCCAGGGAGCAGATCGCCAATGCTCTTGGCATTGCGGCTTACTATTGTACGCTGCCGGTCTGCAGAGACTGGGAAAGCTCCTGCCCGAAGACTATGGTGAAATATGCTCCGCTGTCGTTCCTGGCACAGGGAAGCGTGGAAGCTGCCATGCTGGCCAGAGCAGGCTATACCGGCACCACCAGGACACTTGACAATGAGTTCGGTTTCCCTGTATATGATAATAATAACAAAGAGATCTGGAATGAAGAGAAGATGGCCGGGGCTCTGGGAGAACGCTGGGATCTGCTGAGTATCATTTATAAACCGTATCCCTGCTGTTCCTTCATCCATCCGGTACTGGACTGCTTTAGGCGGATCGTGGACCGGGAGAGACTGAGCAGGTTCGATATCGACGAAGTTCAGTGCTACACGGCTCCGTTCAATGCCCATCCGGATCAGTACGCCGTGGAAAACCAGATCGACGTTCAGTTCAGTGCGCCGTACTGTTTCGCGCTGATGATCAACCATTATCCGGTAGGAGCCGGATGGCAGTCGAAAAAAGCTCTGAGAGATCCGGACGTTCGTGAGTTCATGCCGAAAGTGAAAATGAATGTGGCGCCGGAGTACGCGCAGTATCGGAAGACCGATCCAAAGAGCTGGTACGGAAGAGTGGAACTGAAGACGACAGATGGCCGGGTATTCAGGGAAGAGACCATGTATCCCACCGGAGCCAAAGTTCCGGGATATGCTTTTTCGGATGAAGACATGATCAATCGTTTCCGGGAAATGGGATCCGAGATTCTGACAGATGAAAAACTGTGCCGGGCATCTGATATCATCATGAATCTTGAAAAGCAGGATTCTCTTGACGGGCTGTTTGCGAATATCACGTTGTAATATAGAAAGAAGTGATGATCATGAAGAAAGAATATGCCAGTCCCAGGGGTACCGAACTTCTCTGCGAGAATCTCGTAAACACATGTTTTGGAGATCTGAGTGAGGACAATATCAGGATCTTTAGGGACAGGCTCCTGGATATGATCGGATGTATCCTGGGAGGAGCCATTGTAAAGGAAAACGGGTATCTGGAGGAGAGGATGATGGAATGGGGAGGCCTGGGAGAAGCCCCGGTGTTTGCTTCCCAGGGAAAGAGACTTCCGCTGCCCCAGGCTGCCATGTTAAACGCCATCAAGGCCAGGTCCAATGATTTCGGCAGCATGCTGTTCAAGGTGCATTCAGATGCTATGCCTTCCCATATGGGAGAAACTCTTTTCCCTCTGAGCCTGACCCTGGCGGATACGTTCAAAACGGATGGAAAAGCATTTATCACCAATATGGTGGCGGCGGAGGATATGATGGGAAGGCTCCTTTATACGCTTCCGGTCCGCTTCCCCACGGATATGCAGCTGATCTCCAGCGCGGCTGCGGCAGTGGCAGGCAGGTATTATGGATTCAATGCGAAACAGATGAAAGATGCTCTTAGTTATGCTGCCACCAATGCCACAGATCCGGGCGACGCTTATTTTGATTATTCGGAAGAATTCAAATACCATAACGGAGCCAGTGCGCAGATGGGGATCATGGCGGCGGAACTGGTAAAGGGCGGATGGACAGGACTTAAGGATCCATATTTCGGCCGTGCAGGCCTGATCTCCTCGAAAGTAAAGGACGACCAGTATCCTCCTTTATACGAAAAGATATTTGAAGATCTTGGCAAAGTCTATTATACAGAGACTGCTTTCAAACTGTCGCCGGGCGGGATCCCGATGACAGCCATTGTACAGGCAGGCAGGAAACTGCATGAACGTCTGAAACACGTCTATGGAACTGTTTCGCCGGACAAGATCAAGGCAATCCATGTGTACGGTGCGGAAAATGTGTATCACGGATACTATTCCAATCCATTTGTCCGCAGAAACCAGATAAATGCGCTGTTTGCTTATCGGTTCGCAGCAGTCTGCGCGATCCTGTATGGAGGCATAAAAGTATCGCAGGTACAGACAGAGTATATCAATGCGCACGCTGAGTTGTTAAGGCTAGCGGAAGAGGCAACTATGGATGTCTATCGTCCGGCGGATGGACATCCCAAGATGAAAGCCGTTGCGGAAATGAAAGACGGACAGCAGTTTGGCGTGGAAGAGAATTTCTTTGCCATGGACCGTTACCCGTCCAAGGAAGATCTGACAGCTAAGTTCAGGGATCAGTTCGACACCTACGGCAAACTTCCTAAGGAAAATGCAGACAGGATCGTATCCCTCACAGCGTCCGTTGAAACGCTGGAAGATATGCGGGAATTGACAGAACTACTATATTAGGGAAAGGAACCAGAATATGACTTACAACAAGATCCCGTTTCAGGAAACAGAAATGCAGTCAGGAGAAGAGTATAAGCGGCCGATCCCGGGAGCGCCGGGTATCCTGAAGCCGGCTTATCCCATTTCCCCCAGGGAAAATTTTAAAAGAACTCTTGCCGGAGAACCGGTGTGGATTCCCAGCGATATGGAACTCTTCATGTTTGCGCCTGCTACCATCGGGGAAAACCTGACCCGTGGCATGGTGATCGATACAAAAAGAGTGCCGCCGGAGGAATTCGGCGGAAAGGATTTCTTTGGGATCGATTGGGTATTTGTACCGGAGCAGGGAGGTTCCATGGTAAAACCGGGAAATCCGCTGATGGAAGAAGCATGTGAATGGAAAGAGAAAGTTGTTTTTCCGGATATGTCCGCATGGGACTGGGAAGAATGTGCTGCCAGGAACAAACCGCTCCTGTCGCAGGGGAAAATGATCAAAACTCCATTGTATACGGGATTTTTTGAACGACTGGTTTCTTTTATGGACATGGAAGGCGCTCTGGTTGCCCTGATCGATGAAGAGCAGCAGGAGGATGTGCAGGAATTGTTTGACCGCCTGGCTGACTTTTATATCGAGTATATCACCAACATGAAGAAATATTTCGATATTGATATTGTATGGTTCCATGATGACTGGGGATCGCAGAGAGCGCCGATGTTCTCTTATGATACCGTAGAGGAAATGATCCTGCCGGCATTGAAAAAGGTGGTCAAAGGAGCCCATGAAGCAGGCGTGATCTTTGAATTCCACAGCTGCGGCATGATCGAACCCTTAGTTCCCCTGATCGTGGAAGCAGGAGCCGATCTATGGGACGGACAGATCATGAACGATAAGGCAAGCCTCAGCAAAACCTACCGGGGAAAACTCGGGATCGAAGTGGAATCACCGATCCAGCCGGACATGGCTGACGAGGAGGCACGGGAACGTATCAAAGACCTTTTAAAGCAGCATGCGCCGGGCATTTTTCTTGGCAAGACCTTCCGGGCAGATCCCCGTCTCACCCCGATCGCCTATGAAGAATCCCGAAAATTGTATTGCAGCTGAAAACCCGGCTTTTATAGAAATGTGCTGAGCTTCTGTTACCGGCATGCCTTCTCAGAATAGTATTTTCTAAAAACAGGCTTCAAATAACGATATTTTTTTAGAAAAGTTCACAGTTTCTAAAAAACGTTGCCTTTTGAAGCCTGTTTTTTAGAAAATAAGATACTTTTCCCGAACTTTCCGGTATATTTCTAAAAATATGCCTGAAAAAGGCTTTGCTTTTTAGAAATCATGTATTTTTCTAATACATAGCGGTTTTTCGATAGCCATTTCAGGAAAACATAAGAATAGCATTTCTGCATAGGGTAGACAGACTATGTTATAATACATGACATGAAGGAAAACCAATTACCGGAATTATATAAAATAGAGGAACAGCCGGCGCTTCCGGAACAGGCAGAAGGCAGGCAGCTGCAGTATCTTGAAGTAAGACGGCGGGAACTGTCAGGCAGCAGGCAAAATGTGAAGAAGCCGGGGCTTCGGAAAAAACTGGCAAGAGGAGGGACTGCGTCGCTGCTTGGTCTCAGTATCACGCTGGCAGGATTGTTCGGTACGCCGGAGGAACTGGTTCGGCAGCAGACCATCAGACAGCTTCACGATCAGGACGCCATTGAACTGGTGCTTGAGGATGAGGATCCGGGTTCGGAGGAAGATCTGCGAAAGAAAGCGGAAACACGGCCGATGAAAAAGGGCTTTTTTCAAAAGATCGCTGATGCGGCAAGAAGCCTGATCTATAAGATCCCGACCGCGGTCAGAGCAGTGGTGGGAGTTCCTTTGTGGGCAGCCGGTTATGCCATTTTACATCTGCTGTCGGGCGTGTATTCCGTCCTGCTGGCACCTGTTATCTCCCACATCATCGGGTTTGTGCTGTGCGCGGTCATTTTGCTGGCGGTGTTTGTGCTGACCATGAAGAGCATCTTTCCCAAAATGCCATTAAAGAAGATCCTCAGCAAAGGTAATATTATCCGTGTCCTGATAGGCGCTGCTGTCCTGAAGGTGCTGGATATCGTTCTTCCCCTGTTCTGGCCGGATTACACCAGATTCAAATACATGATCATGGTGGCAGCCGGAGTGATCGCCCTGGCGGTCATTATCCTGCCGCGGATCCTGCGCAAGAGACACCGAAAAGCAGCAGCCGCCTGATCACCAGCACATCCGCTGTTCATCCCACACCATCCGTCATACGACATACGCCATACATCAAACATAAATAAATCGGGCTCTATGTCCGGGTAAAAGTGAATAGAATCTGAACTTTTATCCGGGCATAGAGCCCGATTTTTAATTATGTCTGATGTATGTCGTATGACGGATTACTCGTACATTCTCGTTCTGCACGGATGACGCGCTTCGTTCGGATCAGTCCAAAGCTCTTCAGCCTTGGCCGCCCATTTTTCAGCGAACGGCTCTGTCTTGGCAGTCAGATCTTCCGCACTTTCCGGAGCCAGGAAATCGGTAGAATGCGCACCGGAATTCTTTACCATTTCGCGGAGTTTCTCCGGGTTGTCCAGCATCGGGCAGGGGCGGAGCATATTGTTGTTAAAGGGCTGGTTCTTATGGTATTCCATAAACAGCGGGCTCTGGAGCGCTTCCAGAAAACTGCAGTTGTTGATGTTGACATTGCTGTAATGGATGAAAGCACAAGGTTCCACATCACCGTTGGCATTGATGTGCAGATAATGCCGCCCTCCGGCGATGCATCCGTATACGAACTCACCGTCATTCCAGAAGTCCAGAAGGAAGCACGGTTTGGTCTCACGCCATTCACGGATCTTGTGATACATGTAAGCACGCTGATCAGCATCGGCCATCAACTCTGTAACAGCATCCTTGCCAACCGGGATATAAGTGAAGTACCAACCGAACATAGCACCTTTTTCGATCATCAGATCCACGAATTCATCAGAACCGATCGTACCGATGTTCTTACTGGTATAGCAGGCAGAGAAGCCGAAGACGACCCCCTTGGAACGAAGGATATCCATAGCTTTGATAACAGCCTGATACGTTCCTTTGCCTCTTCTGAAGTCGGTATCTTCTTCGCTTCCTTCAATGGAGAAGGCAAGGCCGAAGTTGCCGACGCGTTTCAGTTCTTCTGCAAATTCCTCATCCACCAGCGTTCCGTTGGTAAATGCCAGGAAAGCGCAGTCCGGATGTGACTCTGCCAGACGGATCAGGTCTTTCTTACGCATGGTAGGCTCGCCGCCGGAGAAGATGTAAGTATATGTGCCCAGTTCGGTTCCTTCATTGATGATCCTGTCCAGGGTCTCATAGGTAAGGAACGTGCTCTTGCCGTATTCGGCAGCCCAGCAGCCGGTGCAGTGAAGGTTGCAGGCGGCGGTGGGATCCATCAGGACCGCCCAGGGGATATTGCATCCATATTTTTTAATATTATCAAGACGTTCATTGGCACTGGCGATCGCCGAATGGAAGCCGAGGGACATCACGAGTTTTTCCAGGTATTCCGGATCCGTATTCTTGATCAGATTGTGGATCAGAATATTCCAGTTATTGTTCGGATCCTCGATGCTTTTACGAAGATTCGCAAAGGTGTGGGCGTTCATCTTCTTGGTATCAAATTTTTCTACCATATTCAGAACGCGGGGGATTGTTTTGTCAGGGTCCTTGATCGCGGCTCGAAGAGTCTGTCTGACAATGGTTCTGTTAATGACATTGTTTTTCATTTAAAAGTAACTCCTTCTTTATTATATGAACATCTTAAACGGGCTCATTTTACAACGACTTTCTAAACCGAATCTAAACTAAAGGCGGAAAATACATGTAAAATGCGTCATCCTGCCGTATCTAAAGTATCTTTATCCCTTTGGGAGCGTCACGGCAAAACTGGTCTTTCCGTCATGGCAGGCTACCTTAATGCTGCCGTCGTGCAGGTCGACGATCTTTTTGACAATGGCAAGACCGATGCCGTTGCCTTCCGATGCATGGGATTCGTCGGCCTGATAAAACTTGCTGAAGATCCGGTCCATACTGGCTTCCGGGATCGGATCCCCATAATTGGAAACGGTGATCGTAATCTCATCCGGCATTTCAGTGATACCAGCTTCCACCACACCGTAATCCGGTGAAAACTTGATGGCGTTTTCAAAAAGATTGTTCCAGACATGCCGTATCAGCTCTTCGTTTCCCACCAGAAAATGCTCTTCTTCGGGAAGAACCGGCTCGATATGCTTCGCTGTCCATTTCCCTTCCAGCATCAGCATGCAGGTCCTTAACTGTTCGGAGACATTGAACTTCTGACGATCTGTGAGGATATTCTGGTTTTCGATCCTGGTAAGATCCAGCACATTGGTCGCCATATGGGCCAGCCGCAGGGATTCCTTTTCGATCACTTCCAGATATTCGGTCTGTTCTTCCGGCGTCAGATTGCCTCTTCGAAGCAGCTGAGCAAATCCGGCAATGGAAACGATAGGGGTCTTAAACTCATGGGAAAAATTATTGATGAAATCGGAGCGGAGCATTTCCGTCTGTTCCAGTTCCTGCGCCATGGTATTAAAACTGTCCGTCATTTCTTTAATGGTTTTGTTGCGGCCCACCGGACCGCTGAAATAAAGGCGGGCGGAGTAGTCTCCGGAAGCCAGCCGGTTCAGCGCCGCCATGATCTTGTTAATGGGACTGAAGACAATATTGCTGATCACTGCGGCAAGCACAATGCCGATAATGGCGTTTACGATCAGAAAGGTAAGGATAAAGGAACCGATATTGATCTGTACGCTGCCGATCTTCAGCACGCCATTCATGATCAGGATACCGGTCACAATGGCTGCGATCACCGTGATTCCAAGAAGCAGCACAATAATGATCCCCGCAAAAGGCAGGATCAGGGAAGTTCGTGGATTAAATTTTCTGCGGTTATGATTCATGCGTTTCTGATCGCTTTGTAGCCGAGTCCGCGGACGGATTCGATCTGGAATTCATCCCATCCCTCAAAACGTTTGCGGAGCCTGCCGATATGTACGGTGACGGTCTCCCATCCGGTCTCGCTTTCGGTTCCCCATATCTCATCCATCAGCTGGATGCGGGTAAAGATCTTGCCTGGATAGGACAGGAGCTTATATAGAAGCAGAAATTCCTTCTGCGGAAGTTCCTGTACTGTGCCTTGTCTGGAAACCGTCAGGCTGTCGTAGTCAAGGACTACGTCATCGATGACGATCTTTCTTTCACTGGCGATCTTGGCACGTCTTAACAGCGCCTTGATCCGCAGCAGCATTTCTGTTTCGTCAATGGGTTTGGTGATATAATCGTCCGTTCCCACCAGAAATCCGCGATGCCGGTCTTTGGGCATCTGCTTTGCGGAAACCATGAGAATGGGAAGTTCGTTGTTGGATTTCCTGAGCGTTTCTGTGAACTGATAACCGTCCATTTTCGGCATCATGATATCAAGGACTACAAGATCGATATATTCTTTATCCATGAGCTGCAGGGCTTCTTCACCGTTTGCTGCCGTGTAAACGATATAGTTTTCATTTTCCAGTACTGCGCGGATGTATTTCCGTGTGTTGATATCGTCGTCGACTACCAGGATGTGAAACATTGATAAAACCTCCGTATTGCATTTTTGGCAACATACGGTGCTCATGTTAACAGAGAAATATAAACTCAAACGAAACAAAAAGCCTCCGGCGATATAAAGTCTAGTAAATAATGCTCGGAAGTGCAACCGGGTGAATGAATTTTATGCGATCCTATGCTATGATATATAAGAAATACGATCGGGAAACAGGAAAGCGGAGGTAACAGATGGAAAAAACAGGCCGGTCAGAAAATAGAAGAATGCTTCTTTTTATCTATACGATACTTCATTTTCTGGTGGACCTTTCCTGCATTTTTTTCCTTATGGGAATGGTATATCCGCAGCTTGCCGGCTCGGATGTCAGGATACATGCAGCGATACAGTATAATATGTTTGCGTTTGCTCTGCCCGCGCTTCTTGGGCTGGCAGCAGATCTGACCGGCAGGAATGCGGCGGTATCCTGTCTGGGATGCCTGATGATCCTTACGAGCTATCTGACTGTGCCGGGCCCATGGGCGTCTGTGGTCCTGATCGGGATCGGAAACGGACTGTTTCATATCGGAGGCGGCAGACAGGTGCTGATGGATTCAGGCTGTGTCCCCTTAGGAGGGACTGCGGATCCTTGCGGAAAGGAGAGGATCGGCAGCACCGTGCGGTATGCGCCATCCGGAGTCTTTATTGCTTCCGGTGCCATGGGAGTATTTCTCGGTAAGAATATGGCGCAGGCTTTTCGCCAGATCTTCTATATCTGCATGGAAGCCGCCCTGGCACTTGGCGTCCTGCTCCTTCTGTGGATGGCAGTACGGCAGTGGAAAAAGTCCATCCGTTCCATGATATCTGCACAGGCGGTCTCCTCGAAGATGCTCGGGCTGTCCCTGCTGATCTTTCTCGTGGTGATCATTCGTTCCTACTATGGGTTTGTGGCAGTTTATTCCTGGAACCATACCTTTTTGACAGGATTGATCTTTACGGGATGTATTGTTGCGGGAAAAGCCCTGGGAGGATTTGCGGCAGACAGGTTTGGCGTCACAGCGGCATCGGTGATCTCTCTCGGAGGGGCCGGCGTTCTGGCATTGTTCGCAGGATCGATCCCTTTGGCAGGATATCTGTCGATCCTTCTGTTTAATATGACGATGCCGATCACGCTGACGCTGCTGACGAAACTGTGGGAGGAGCTGCCGGGATTTGCTTTCGGCGTATTGATGCTGGCGTTGTTTTTGGGAACACTGCCTGTTATGGTATGGCATGTGAACTGGATGGCCTCTCCCGTCGGCGCCTTCGGACTTTGCATGATCTCCCTGGGCCTTTTACTGGTGACAGTCCGGTGGATGGAACCGAAGAAGATGGTTTCGGAAGGATAGATACTGGTGAAAACGATGTTCTGGCTGAGATTATTCCTGGTGCCATATCTGCTGACGCTGATCGTGGAAGAGGCGGCTGCCCTTCTGTGGGGATATCGATCAGGAAAAGACCTTTTGACAGTCCTGTGGGTCAACACCATTACCAATCCCCTGGTGACGCTCCTTCGGTATCTGTCAGCACAGTTTCTTCCTTCGCTGGAAATGCGCACAGGGATCCTGATCGTCGCGGAGATCCTGGTAGTCCTGCCAGAATGGCTGCTGTTCAGGAGTTTCTTAAGTAAAGGGAAGCATTTCTTCTGGTTTTCCCTTTGCTTAAATGCAGCTTCCTATGGGGCGGGTCTGTGGCTGGGTCCGATCGCGCTGAGATTGCTCAGAGGAATTTTATAGAACCTCATGATATACAGACAGTAAGAATATACAAAACAGGAGGATGATGAAATGAAACGGATCAGAAGAACAATGGCTCTGGCATGCTGTGTCCTGATGCTGTTCCCTGTATCTGTTATGGCAGATGCAGCGATCGATGGAGGGCATAATTATCAGGCAGCGGATTTTTACGTGGTGGTGGATGCCTGGGACGGGTATGTGAATTTCCGGTATGGACCGGGCCTGGAGTATGGTATCAATTTCCC
>JAFRKZ010000061.1 GCA_017431485.1 Parasporobacterium sp.
CCTGTTTAGGGTTAAAATGAAATTTGTTATTATTATTCATCGCAAGTTTAATTTTAACACAAAAGAAGGATCTTGGGTGTTTTTAAACCCTCGATCCTTCTTTGTTTTTTAGGCTATGCTTTTTTCACAGCCCCTTTTTTGATCTTTAAAAAGCGATGGATCAGGATCAGATACCCTGCCACAGCATAGCGTCAGCGACTTTCAGGAATCCTGCGATATTGGCACCTGCTGCATAGTTGCCGGGCATTCCTGCTTCGATGGCTGCGCTTTCACATGCCTTGAAGATATTGACCATGATATCTTTCAGTTTAGCGTCTACTTCTTCTGCACTCCAGTAGATCCGCTCAGAGTTCTGTGTCATTTCAAGACCGGATGTTGCTACGCCGCCGGCATTGGCTGCCTTAGCTGGTCCGAAAAGAATGCCTGCTTCCTGGAAAGCAGCAATGGCTTCCGGTGTGGAAGGCATATTGGCGCCTTCACAGACACACATAACACCGTTTGCGATCAGTGCTTTTGCACTTTCCAGATCGATGTCATTCTGGGTTGCACAGGGAAGGGCAATGTCGCATTTGATCGTCCAGATCCCTTTATAACCTTCTGTATAGGTGGCTTCCGGATGATATTCCACATATTCTTTGATACGGGCACGTTTTTCTTCTTTCAGGACACGGATGCATTCAAGATCAAGACCTTCTGCATCGTAAACATATCCGTTGGAGTCGCACATGGCCACAACCTTGCCGCCCAGTTCGGCTGCTTTCTTTGCTGCGTAGATCGCAACGTTTCCGGAACCGGAGACAACAACCGTCTTGCCTTCAAAGCTTGTTCCCGCTGCCTTAAGGACCTGCTCCGTAAAATAGCACAGACCATAACCGGTAGCCTGAGTACGGACAAGAGATCCGCCGGAGCCGACTTTCTTGCCGGTGATCACGCCGGTGAACTCATTGGCCAGTTTCTTGTACTGTCCGAACAGATAGCCGACTTCACGTCCGCCGACACCGATATCACCAGCCGGTACGTCTGTGTCAGCACCAATGTGACGGTACAGTTCGTTCATGAAACTCTGGCAGAATACCATTACTTCATGGTCTGATTTTCCTTTGGGATCAAAATCGGAACCACCTTTGGCACCGCCCATGGGAAGGGTAGTAAGGCTGTTCTTGAAGATCTGTTCAAAGCCAAGGAATTTCAGAACAGACAGATTGACACTGGGATGGAAACGAAGACCTCCTTTGTAGGGGCCAATTGCAGAATTGAACTGGATACGATATCCACGGTTCACCTGTACCTTGCCGGCATCATCTACCCAGGGTACACGGAACATGATCACACGTTCCGGCTCAACGAGACGTTCCATAAGGCTGGCTTCTTCGTATTCCGGGTGTTTTTCCACGATCGGCTCGAGGCTTTCAAATACTTCATCCACAGCCTGAAGGAATTCTTTTTCATTTCCGCATCTTGCTTCGAGGTCATTGTATACTCTCTTTAAATACTCATTTTTAAGGGCCATTTATAAACTCCTTCCGTATTAACGCGTTAAAGCGACATGATTAACGAAAATTATTGTATAACTATCATAAATGATATGCAAGAAAAAAATAAAAAAAAATCCGGCAATCCCGGATGCTGCTGTGAGCCTTTGAAGATAGCCTTGAATTTAACGGTAAATGATAGTAAAATCCCACCTATATGGGACGGCCCGGCCGCCCTGATTTTAATGTAATGATATTGAGAAGAGGACATGCAGATGGCTGATTTGAAAGAAAACAAGCAGGCAGTGATCGCTCTGGATGCTATGGGAGGCGATTATGCTCCGGCAGAACACGTGAAGGGTGCAGTCGAAGCAGTCAATGCACGGCAGGGATTTCTCATCAAACTGTTCGGAAACAGGGATAAGCTGGAAGCCGAGCTTGCAAAATACCAGTTTGACAGGAACCGGATCGAGATCGTTCATTCTGAGAGCATTGTGGAAAACTGCGATGTGCCAACCGTCGCGATCCGAAAAAAGAAGGATTCTTCCATGGTCATGGGACTGTATGCCCTGAAGGATGATGAGGCGCAGGCGTTCATTTCCTGCGGCAACACAGGAGCCCTTTTAGTCGGGGGACAGACGATCGTCGGAAGGATCAAAGGGATCGACCGGGCAGGGCTTGCATTTCTGGTCCCTTCGGAAAAAGGACCGGTACTCATCATGGACTGCGGAGCAAATGTAGACTGCAAACCGGAGATGATGGTCCAGTTTGCCAGGATGGGTTCGATCTATATGGAGACCGTGCTGGATGTCAAGTGCCCAAGAGTCGGCCTTGTTAATATCGGGGAAGAAGAATCCAAAGGCAATTCCCTGGTCCATGAATCCTTTCCTTTATTAAAAGAGTGCCCTGAGATCAATTTTATCGGAAGCGTGGAGAGCAGGGGCATTACGGAAGGCATCGCGGATGTTGCCGTCTGTGACGGGTTTACCGGCAATATCATCTTAAAGTCTTTTGAGGGCGTTGCTGCGATCATGCTGAAAGTCATCAAGGGCGCTATGATGAAAAATATCAGGACTAAAATAGGGGCAGCTCTTATGAAAAGCGAACTGAAAAAATCCCTGGAGCTGTTCTCTGTGGAAGAATACGGCGGGGCCCCGATGCTCGGGATCAAAAAGCTGGTTGTTAAAACGCATGGCAATTCCAAAGCACCGGAGATCAGAAATACGATCCTGCAGTGCAGCAAAGCAGTTACAGAAGATCTGACAGGAAAAATTGAGAGGACGTTTTATGGAATTTGAAAAGTTAAAAGAGATCATTGCTGAAGTATTGAACACAGATCCCGAAAAGATCACGGAAGAGACCAGATTCGTAGAAGATCTCGGGGCCGATTCCCTGGATGTTTTCCAGATCATCATGGGCATTGAAAAGTATTTTGAGATCACGATCGAAGATTTTCAGGCAGAGAAGATCGTCACTGTAGGAGATGCTGCCTGCGAGATCCGTAATTCCTTGAAGTAATCATTATGAAGAATATTGAAGAACTGCAGCAGATCATCGGGTATCATTTTAAAGATCTGCAGCTTCTTGTTACAGCCCTTACCCACAGTTCCTATTTAAATGAAAGCAAGGGCCGAGACAGTCTGCCTGCGGATAATGAAAGACTTGAATTTTTCGGTGACGCGATCATCGAATTTTATGTCAGTGACTACCTGTTTCACAAATATGACGATACACCGGAAGGGGATATGACAAAACTCAGGGCATCCATGGTATGCGAACAAAGCCTGGCGGAATGCAGCCGTCAGATCGGGCTTGGTTCCTATCTGAACATGGGAAAGGGAGAGGAGTCCTCCGGCGGACGGGAAAGGCCGTCCATAACTTCCGATGCTTTTGAAGCGCTTACCGCCGCCATTTATCTGGATTCCGGAAAAGAAGCGGCAGAAGCATTCATACAAGAGCACCTGATCAAAGTCCTGGAACACAAGACCTTGTTTTTTGACGCGAAAACAAGGCTTCAGGAGATCATTCAGAAAGATCCCGGCGCCAGACTTACTTATGAGCTGCTTTCCGAAGAAGGACCAAGTCATAACAAGTTGTTTACTTCCGCGGTCCTGCTGAATGGCAGGGAGATCGGAAGAGGATCGGGACATTCCAAGAAACTCTCACAGCAGGAAGCCGCTGTTCATGCTATGGAAACGATCACACAGGAGGAAATATAATATTATGACGAAAAAACAGAAAACCCGATTCTTCCTGATCGTATTGGCTGTGCTTTTAGTGATCCTGGTGCTTCTGAATGTCCTTGGAGGTGCAGGAAAACATCATGAGACCATTCAGACGGCCATGAAAGACGCTGTCCTTCATGAGACGCACAAGATCGCCTTTTTCGGGATGGAAGTCAATCCGGGGCTGATATCCGCCTTTATCGTAACAGGGATCTTTCTTGTCCTTGGCCTCATCATCAGGTTTGTGCTGGTACCCCGTTTCAAAAGGATCCCGGGGAAGATCCAGATGGTGCTGGAACTGGCAGTAGGACTGTTTGACAATATGGCAAAAAGCAACAGTCCTCATATGAACCGCTTCCTGGGGGCTTATATCTTTACAGCCGGAGCATATATTTTCGTAGGGACCATATTTGAGCTGATCGGGGTACAGGCTGTGACGACAAAGGGTGTTTCCCTTTCTCTGCCGGCTCCGCTGGCTGATATCAACGGAGC
>JAFRKZ010000062.1 GCA_017431485.1 Parasporobacterium sp.
AGGCATAGCTTCAGCGCAGTCTTATGAAGATGAAAACATCAGCATCACTATCTCCGAGTATGAAGAACTGGGAACCCATATCTACGTGGCGGATGTGGTATTATCATCCGCGCAGTATCTGAAGACGGCGTTCGCACAGGATACTTATGGGAAAAATATCACGGATCCGACGTCGGTGATCGCTTCCGAACACGATGCCATTCTTGCTGTGAATGGTGATTATTACGGATCCCAGGAAAGCGGATATGTCATCCGGAACGGGATCGTTTACAGGGAAGCAGGAAATGGCGATAATATCGTATGTATTTATGCGGATGGTTCAATGGAAATCGTAGATTCCGATGATATCACGGCTCAGGAACTGGTGGAACAGGGGGTCTGGCAGGCGTTCTGCTTCGGACCGGAACTCCTGGAGGATGGACAGATCGTAATCTCGGAAGAGGAGGAAGTCGGAAAAGCCAAAGCCAGTAATCCGAGGACAGCAGTGGGCATCATTGATAATAATCATTTTGTGTTCGTGGTCTCCGATGGGCGGACGGATGAAAGTGAAGGATTATCGCTATACGAACTGGCCGGATTCATGGAATCACTGGGGGTGACCACTGCCTATAATCTGGATGGCGGCGGCTCTTCCACCATGGTATTCCAGGGTGAGGTGATAAACAATCCCACCTCCGGAGGGAGGATTGCTGAGCGAAGTATCAGCGATATCATTTATATCGGATGATCTTCATGGGATGGCCTGTTAGGGCAGAAAGGATAAATGACACATGACAGAAAGAGATGACGGACGAAGAATACAAACTGCCATGACTGAATACGGTTGGTATAAAATGGCTTTGCGCTATCTGATCATATCCGCTGCAGCAGCATTGATCGGAGCGGTTTATGAATGCTTCAGTCACGAAGTGTATTCTTATTATATGATCTACGCCTTTGCATTCCCGCTGGTACTGGGAGCAGTTCCTTCTTTATTGCTCCTGAAAAGAGCCCGTTCCCGCAGGATCCCGCACATGTGTTCTTCGATGTGGCAGCTTGGGATACTTACTCTGACAGTGGGATCCATGTTTCAAGGCGTTCTGGAAATCTATGGGACCACCAACCGGCTGATCCTTCTATATCTGG
The DNA here is from genome assembly GCA_017431485.1 of Parasporobacterium sp. Taxonomy (GTDB): domain Bacteria; phylum Bacillota; class Clostridia; order Lachnospirales; family Lachnospiraceae; genus RGIG5612. Next base: position 1,126 of record JAFRKZ010000062.1, read on the forward strand.
TTGTGGGATCCGCACTGATGCTGGGCAGCATGGCGCTGCAGCGCTTCTGCCGGGAATAGAAACACTTTATCAATGGAGTCATTATGAATACTTCTTATCCAATAAAGGCCGCCTTTTTTGATGTTGATGGTACGCTGCTTTCTCACGAAACGTACTCTGTGCCTCAAAGCGCACGTGAAAGCATTGCCCTGCTCAGGCGGCGAGGGATCAGGACTTATCTGTGCACTGGACGGCACGCTCTGGAACTGGAACTTCTTCCGGTTTCCGGTATTTCTTTTGACGGATATATCACACTAAATGGGCACCTTTGCCTTGATCATAATAAGCAATTGCTTTTTGGCCTTCCGTTTCCGGAAGAAACAGCGCAGGCAATGATATCTGTTTTCAGGAACAAGAAGATCCCGCTCGTTTTGGTAGAAGAAAACAGGCTGATACTGAATTTCGCGAATGACACAGTCATACGGGCACAGGAAGCGATCTCTACACCGGTACCGGATATTGCCGAATACGATGGCGCCCCAATCTATCAGGCTACGACGTTTGCCGGCTGCGAAGAAGATGATCTCATCCGGAAGATCACTCCACCGGATTGCCGGGCAGTAAGATGGAATGATCTTGGGATCGATCTGATCCTCAGGAGCGGAGGCAAAGTCGCGGGGATCCGTCATGTCATAGAGCATGAAGGGATCCGTCCGGAAGAGTGCATCGCATTCGGCGATGCGGAAAACGATATAGAGATGCTGGAATACTGCGGGATCGGTGTCGCCATGGGAAATGCGCAGGACCAGGTCAAGAAGATAGCGGATCATGTCACTTCCAGCGTAGATGATGATGGGATACGAAATGCCCTTCGTTCTTATGGGATCGTTTAGTGCTGATGATATTGGCTTGAGTAACACCCGGTGTTCTCAATTTTGCCATTTGTCTGAATAAAGAACACCATGTGTTCTTTATTTCAGATATTTAGAAATAAAAGAATATAAAGTGTTCTTTTTTGTAGCAATTCTGATATTTGAGAACTGTCCATGTATTCTTAAAATCCGGAAAAATATCCATATGAGAATATTTTATATTCTTTTATAAAGCAAATCTAAAAATAGAGAATACATGGCTTGTTCTTTAATTTTGAAAAACGGTTAATAAAGAACATTTTGTATTCTCAGATATAGGAAAACTCTGTTTTGAGAACAGAGGGCGTTCTTAAAACAGTCAAATACCAAAAATGAGAACACAGCAGCGTTCTCGTATAAAAAAGGGACAATGCCCGAAAGGCATTGTCCCTGATACGTTTCTTTAGTTTACGCTTTCTGTTTTGAAGGTGCTTTGACAGTGAACTGTTCCATTTGACGATATTTCTTCAATTCGTCCTGGATCTCGTCCTTGTGTGGCTCGTATATTTCTGCGGTATGTCTTTCGATCTCTCTTACATGATCGAATTTGCCCATCATGGTCAGGCGGTTCCGGTTATCTTCCGGCCAGGAATATTTGATCTTCCCTTCCTGATCCAGTGTCAGATAGCCTCTTCTTCCACATACGGCGCATTCCACATAGTTTCTGCCTGGTTTGGCAATCATAAGCGAAGTATGGCATCCCGGGCAGGCTTCGCCGTCATCCAGATCACCCAGCCACTTATTTTCCCAGTCTTTCTGCGGATTTAAAACAGCATGGCCCAGGTTTTGCGCCAGATATCTTACCTTTGTAATGTAATCCTGCCGCATCAGGGCTTCACCAGGATCTGCTACCTGGTAGATGTTGATGTTATCGATCACATTGGTCTGGGCAGAGAATGTGGTTGTGTAAAGGGTGGCAAGTCCCAAAGAGGTCCAATGCTCTGATAAGGCTCCGCCGATGGAGATCAGCGCGCCGGGGCGCTGCTTTGCACGGCCTTCCGCCCACGCAGGAATCCCATGCGCCTCCATCTGAGAAAGGTCCATTTTCGGCCCGAATACGCGGTCACGGAAATCTGTCACGACGCCGCAGGGGGACAGTGACCATACGGGGGCGGCAAGAAGGTAGCCATCACTGTCAAGAAATTTCTGTGCAAGCCATGGGCCATCATCTTTGATCACGCATGCATCCGGTCCTTTTGCATAACATGGCCCGTTCGGACAATCGAGGCAGGGGCGAAGGTCGCACTCATGGAGACGGATCATTTCACATTCGATCCCCATCTGTGTGAGCTCCTGAAGTGCAATTTTAACGTAGATCTCACAGTTTCCGCCTCGTCTGCCGGCAGTAAAAGCAACTACTTTCTTTTTCATTTTTTTCTCCTTTTGTTGTCCTACTTCTTTATAGGTCCGAAAACAGTATATCATATGGAAAATATGATATATAGCCTTGACTTTTTGCTGTTTTTATAGACCATGTTGACTCTTTTCAGAGGGATGCTATTATGGCAGTGTTTGGACGGAGGGAGTTTTCAGGGGAGGTGCTTGGATGAAAACTGTACAATTTGATCCCGACAAGGATTTCGATCGGCTGGAAGGATATTTAAGAGACCGCTATCTGGAATCTTGCGAAGCCACCTCCTGGCTGCCGGAGAGACTGCATGATCTCATCTACAGGGTCGGTGCGCAAGAGATGGATGAAGGCAGAGAAAGGTCTGCTGATCATATCTATCTGTGGGAAGAAACGGGGAAATCGCCGCAAGTATCCTTCCGGATGGTGAGAATATCTATGTGAGCATTAAAACGGGTTTTGAAAGCCTTTTCCCGTCCTAGATCGATTTCAGTGAGAAATATTGCCGTTCATTATTCTCCAGGGCAGCAGACGGATCAGTGAAGTTCTGGGTTGCGGTAAGCGAGCGTTTTGCCTATATGCAGGAGATGCTTGCCGGTCTGGGGTTTCATCCTGACTGGGAATCGCCTGACTACAAAGCAGGTATGAATCCCTATGATGCCAGGAAGCATTCCCCCATATACCGGGATAGTTTCGAGTGCGTTATCGTGGACGAAAATACAACAGAAAGAAACGATGTCTGCGCGTATTGCTTTGTCTATGTTGATAAAAGGACAAAGACGGCCTTGATCGAGCCGTTAAGCACCAGAGAAAAATACCGGCACAGAGGCTTCGGCACTGCTATGCTGCATGGTGCGATCCGGCGCTGCAAAGAACGTGGAATTGAAAAATGTTATGTGGATGCCTTTGGCGAATGGAGAAAAGAGTTCTATTCAGCAGCAGGTTTTTCTGCGGAGGACAGTATCGGATTCTGGTATAAAACGCTTCGATAAGATCTGAGTTGCGTGGTGTGCCGGACAGAAATCCATAGCATCTTGACAACGAATCGTCCCTGGCATATAATCTGCCGCGTAAATTCAGACAGAAAGCGAGGTGTTTCATTATGATCGATAACAGAATGAATACAAAATCTGAATATCTTATGAAGACCTCGGTTGTTCTGAATTAAATGAAATCATTCTGACTGCCGTGGTTTATCAGCCACGGCTTTTTTCATCTTTACGATCTTCTGTTCTTCATGGATGTTCATACAAGACCACGTTACCAGTTTAGTTTACACATTTTTTGGAGGAAATTTATGATCAATCTCAGAAAAATCACAGAAGATAACTTTATTGACGCATTTCAGCTGAAGCTTGCACCGGGGCAGGAACAATTTGTTTCCCATCCGATCCGCAGTTTGGCGCAGGCTTATGTTTACCGGGATCAATGCCAGCCATTCGGGATCTATGAAGATGACACCATGGTTGGATATGTCATGGTGATATACGACTACGATATCCCGGAATATGATATCTGGCATATGATGATCGATGAAGCAAAGCAGGGAGCAGGTTACGGAAGCAGGGCATTGGATCTTGTTCTTAACTATATCAGAACGAAGCCCTTCGGCTCTTCTGACAGAGTCACTTTGACCTGCAATAAAGACAATGCAAAGGCAATGAAACTGTACAAAAGCAAAGGCTTTACCGAGACCGGAGCAGAGGATGAGGACGAAATAGAACTGTCCTTGATGCTGCAGTAGTTTCCGATATTGGCATCTTCCGTCTGAATGCAGATTCGTTTATAATAACAAGGATGAGGCAGAGAAATGCTGAACCATACAAAACAGGAAGGATGATAAGGATGAAACAGAAACTATTAGAGCGGTTTTTAACATATGTAAAGGTATACACCCCCAGCGATGAAAACAGTGGGGCATCGCCTTCCACACCATACCAGTTCGACCTGGCCCAACTGTTGGAAGAAGAAATGAAACAGATGGGGATCAGCGATGTTTTCGTGGATGAAAACTGCTATGTATACGGGCAGATCCCGGCTTCTGCGGGGTGTGAAAATACGCCGGCGATCGGATTTATCGCTCATCTGGATACCGTTTCGGACTGCTGCTCAAAGCCCTGCACACCGCTTGTACATGAACATTATAACGGCGAAGATATCGAGCTTCCGGCAGGAGGGATCACGATCCGCGTGAAGGATTTCCCGCATCTGGCTGAAATGAAAGGAAGAACGCTGATCACGTCTGACGGCACCACTGTTCTGGGGGCAGATGACAAGGCCGGGATCGCGGTGATCCTGAGTATGGCGGAAGAACTCCTGAAGACGGGCGCTCCCCATGGAAAGATCTGCATTGCCTTTACGCCGGATGAAGAGATCGGCTCCGGAGCAGGTCTTCTGGACCTGCAACGATTCGGTGCGGATTTTGGCTATACGGTTGATGGGGATCTGGAAGGCGGACTGGAATATGAAACCTTCAATGCAGCATCTGCAAAGATCACGATCAAAGGAGTTAACGTCCATCCGGGCAGCGCGAAGGACATCATGGTAAATGCTGCCGCCATCGCCTGCGAACTGCAGGGAATGCTTCCGGCTAAGGAGCAGCCGGC
>JAFRKZ010000063.1 GCA_017431485.1 Parasporobacterium sp.
CGTCCTACGATCACGCAGGATTCTCTGGCAGCAATCTCACGGATGACCTGTGTCTGCGCTTTGAAGATAGCGTCTTCTTTGGAGTCTTCCTGCGTCATGGCATAATTGCCCTGGGAAAGATTCGCCAGGATACCGATCCCGAGACGTTCTTCTGATTTCTCAATATCTTCGGCAGGAAGTCCGGCTGCCCGGGCTGTTTCCGTGATGAGATTATAGTCGTAGAATTTGATTCCCAGCCGTTTTGCCAAAGCTTCACCGATCTCATGTCCGCCGCTTCCCAGTTCCCGTTCGATCGTGATGACAAGGGGGTTGCTAAGGGAAGCATACACTTCTTCCGGCATAAGCTCTGTCGGAGTTTCCAGGAACCGGTCCAGGAACCGGATCTTCTGGTTGTAGAAACGCACACAGAATCCTACCAGAAATGCAGCGATCACCGTGCCTTCCCGGATACCGTTCAATCGGTGAAAAACGAGAAGGGAAAGAATGGTGCTGAAAATAATGCAGCTCCAGTCCAGAAAGATCTTCGTAATACCAAAATCCTTTTTGATCACTTTGGAAAGAGCGGAGATAAACCCTTCTGTTGCCATGACAATAAGTCCTGCCTTGACTTCCAGAAAGACGCCCAGCGCCATAATGATGCAGGAGACAAGACAGAGCAGGATCCTGCCCCAATAGGAATTGACCTGCAGGGGTGAGACAAGAGAAATGGTCAGGTCTGTAAAATAGGAGAACAGAAAGACGACCACCAGCTGAAGGCACATGATCGGCTTAAAATCTTTCCTCAGGATAAGGATCTGCCCGGCGAAAAATAAAAGGTTCAGGATCATGGTGAATATTCCCATGGACCAGGGAAAGATCAGACTGAACAGATATGGAGGAGACTGAGACGGAGATACACCAAGCCCGGTCCTGGAGGACAGGGCGATCCCAAAGGCCAGTATAAAGAGGCCTGCAGCCAGTATCAGTGCTTTACGAAACAGTAAACTCAGATCGATCTTTTTCATAGTATTATTTATTTGCCGGTTCGGAATCTACAAATGTCTTATAGATCGCAGAGATGGCATTTTCAAAATCCTTGTTTTCCACACCAACGATGATATTAAGCTCAGAAGAGCCCTGATCGATCATACGGACGTTGATATGCGCATTTGCCAAAGCTGTAAACAACCTTGCCGCAGTACCGCTTGCGGAACGCATTCCCCGGCCCACGACGGCGATCAGCGCCAGATTGGATTCAATCTCAATAGAGTCCGGAGAGGTCATGCGATGGATCGCGGATACAACTTTCTGCTCTTTATCCAGAAACTCGTCTTCGTGCACCACAATGGTCATGGTATCGATCCCGGAAGGCATATGTTCAAAGGAGATCCCGTTATCTTCAAATGCCTGCAGGACCTTGCGTCCGAATCCGACTTCAGCATTCATCATGGATTTGGTCACCAGGACAGAACAGAATCCTTTTTTGCCTGCGATACCGGTGATGATATGGGCAGGTTTCTGGCAGGTGCTTTCTACGATCCAGGTTCCTTCGTCCTCCGGAGAATTTGTGTTCTTGATGTTGATCGGGATTCCACAGCTTCTTACAGGGAAGATGGCGTCTTCATGCAGCACGGTGGCTCCCATATAGGAAAGCTCGCGCAGTTCCCGATAAGTAACGAACCGGATGACTTCGGGATCCTTGATAATACGCGGATCTGCAGTCATACATCCGGATACATCTGTCCAGTTTTCATAGACATCAGCACGACAACCGCGGGCAACAACAGAACCGGTCACATCAGATCCGCCCCGGGAGAAGGTTTTGACATTTCCGTCTTTTCCCAACCCGTAAAAACCGGGAATGACTGCCGGCATGAAATCCTGCAGCATTTTGGACATGACTTTTTCTGTCTTATAGGTATTCAGATTTCCTTCTTCATTGAAAAAGACCACATCTTTGGCATCGATAAAGGAATAACCCAGATAGTGTGCCAGGATCTTTCCGTTCAGGTATTCGCCCCTGGATGCCGTGTAATCTTTCTGAGCATCTTCCTTCAACTGCTTTTCAATTTCAAGGAAATCGTCTTCAAGACTGAAATCTTTCAGCTCGAGGCCGTCGATGATCTCCTGGAAACGAGCACGGATCTGTGCCAGTTCGGCAGAGAAATCCTCTCCTTTTACAGCGGTCTCATACATGCGGATCAGCATATCCGTTACTTTGACATCATCGGGATATCTTCTGCCGGGGGCAGAAGGAACAACATAGACCCTGCTTTCATCTGCGGTAATAATGGATCTGACTTTTTGAAACTGTTCGGCATCTGCGAGAGAGCTGCCGCCGAATTTTACGACTTTTATCATGGGGAGTCTCCTTCAATTTAATGTGATGAATTATTATTTTAAACGATTTCTGTGCTGAATACAACAGAAAGTACTAATTGAGTTACCTTCTTTAATGTGGTAGAATAAGCCAATCCGCATAAAAAGTTTTCTATAATGCTTGAACGGGAGGATGACATGAAGATAACAATTGCAGGCTGCGGCCGTGTGGGCAGGGCGATCGCCCGGCAGCTGGTCAAGGAACATCATGATATTATCATCGTTGACAGCAGTGAGAGCAATATTGATTACATCGGCAATTCACTGGATGTTCTTCCTGTACAGGGAGATGCTGCATCTGCGCAGGTTTTGCTGGAAGCCGGTGTAGATAAGAGCGATCTTCTGATCGCTGTGACGGATTCAGATACGATCAATCTGCTGATCTGTATCGTTGCCAAAAAGATCGGCGTGGAAAAGACGATCGCCCGTATCCGGGAACCAAACTATTCGCAGACCATTTCCCTGATCAAGGAAGATATGGGCTTGTCCTTTGTTGTCAATCCTGAACGCGATGCTGCCAAAGAGATCCTGGGCAGCCTGATGTTTAAAGGTGCCGGGCAGGTGGAGACCTTTGCAAAGGGAAGTAATGAAGTTATAACGTTTACGGTAAAAGACCGGAATCCGATCGCCGGCATGCCGGTCCGCAATCTGTCCAAGTTTATCAACCGCAGGATCCTGATCTGCGCCATTAAGAGGGATGATAAGATCTTTATTCCTAATGGCAATGTAGAGATCAAGGAAAATGATATTATATCCTTTGTGGCCAGCAGAGCTGATGCGGTCCACTTTTTCAAGAAAATGGATTATGAGACCGGGCGGATCAAGGATCTGACGATCATCGGCGGCGGAAAGCTGGGGTATTATCTGGCTATGATGGCCAGCAGCAACGGGATCCGTGTCAAACTGATCGATCCTGATCCAACTGTCTGTCGAGAACTGGATGATCAGCTGCCGGGTGTAGAAGTCATGTGCGGGGATGGTACGGATCTGACGGTCCTGGAGGAATGTGAAGTGTTCAGCTCTTCTGCCGTGGCGATGACGACCGGTTCTGATGAAAAGAATGTTCTGGTTTCTATGTATCTTACAAAACTGTATCCGGATATCAAGGTCATTACCAAGATCAAAAAATCCGATTTTGAGGACATGCTCTATGGCATCAATATCGGCAATGTTTATAATCCGAAATATATTGCAGCAGACAGAGTTATTTCCTATGTCCGCGCTATGTCGGAATCCCTCGGAAATGAAGTCCAGTCTCTGTGTCATGTGATCGACAATAAAGTGGAAGTGCTGGAATTCAAGATCCATGAAACGTCAGAATATCTGGGTATTCCGCTGCAGAGCCTGAAATTTCGGGAACATATCCTGATCGCAAGCATAACCAGAGGTAACAATTCGTTTATTCCCGGCGGCAATGATACCATAGAATTAGGGGATACGGTTCTTGTCATCACGACGGATAAAGGCATCGGCAGATTCAGGGAGATTTTTGCATAAATGAACAAAAGACTGATCTTTAAAATCATTGGACTGATCCTTTTGATCGAAGCAGTTTTTATGCTGTTCCCTTGTTTTACGGCATTGTTTTGCGGGGAGCAGGACTGGAAATATTTCCTGATAACGCTTCTTTGCTGCGGAGCTGTCGGAGGAGGACTGTTCTGCATCCGGATCAAAAACACGAGCCTTTATGCGAAGGAAGGCCTGTTTATCGTCGGCATCGCTTGGGTGATCATGAGTCTGGCTGGTGCGGTTCCGTATTTTATTTCGGGATTTATTCCGGATTTCTGGAATGCGCTTTTTGAGAGCGTATCCGGGTTTACCACATCCGGGATCTCGGTAGTAGCAGATGTGGAATCTGCAGGTAACGGGATGCTCCTTTGGAGAAGTCTCACCCATTGGATCGGAGGCATGGGCGTTCTTGTGTTCATGCTGGCAATCTCTCCGGTCGTCGGAGGCGCTTCCATGCATCTGATGCGGGCAGAAGCTCCGGGACCTGTCACTGAGAAGATCCGGCCCAGGATCAGCGAGACTGCTAAGTGGCTGTATGCGATGTACTTCGTTCTCACCGGCGTGGAGGTCATAGCTCTTTCAATTGCCGGTATGTCTGTGTTTCATGCGATCCTGATCTCATTTGGTACTTTAGCTACCGGCGGTTTTTCTTTTATGAATTCTTCCATGGCAGCGGCTACGGTAATACAGCAAGTGATCGTAGAAGTATTCATGGTACTGGCAGGAATCAATTTCAGCCTGTATTTTCTGGTTGTGACCGGTAAAGTAAAGAAGGTCCTGAAGGATCTCGAACTCAGGTGGTATCTGATCATACTTGCTGCGGCAACCTGTCTGATCAGCATGAATGTTATTTTCTCATATCAACAGTTTTCCACTGTGGGAGAAGCGATCCACCAGTCTGCTTTCGGAGTGATCTCATGCATGACCTCTACCGGATTTGCTGCCTATAATTATAATCTGTGGCCAGGCTTTTCTCAGGTGATATTGCTGATCCTCATGTTTGTGGGCGGATGCGCCGGCAGTACCGGTGGCGGTATCAAAGTGTCCCGCTTTGTCCTGATGTTCAAAAGCATCAGGGGGCGGATACGGGAATCCGTAAACCCCAAGGGAACCTATTATGTAAAATACAATGGAAAGCTTGTTTCGGATCCTATTATCCGGACGGTTTCTTTATACTTTATGCTGATCCTGCTGATCACCATCTTTTCGATGATCATTGTTTCGCTGGAACCGGGAATGGATATTTCCACATCTCTTGCTTCTGTGGCAACGGCTCTGAATAATAACGGGATTGAACTGAAAAATGAGGTGGTGGCTGGGTTCGCTAACTACAGCTGGTGGTCCAGGCTTGTATTTATCATCGATATGCTGATCGGAAGACTGGAGATCTTCCCGATCACTGCATTGGCGGTCTGTCTGTTCCGCCCTTTGGGGAAGAGAACTGCTGTATTCAGAAAATGGACAAGATAAAGGAGTTATTGATTCTCCTGATCTTCTTCTGAATGATCGGAAGTAAGGGAATCAGAGACATCCTTTTTCAGCATTTTATACAGCCATGAAATAACCCAGAGCATGATAGGGACGATCACCGTGCAGGCGATAGATGCCATGAACCAGGATTGCGTGTTCTCATTTCCGAAAACAGCAAGGAGCAGGGTCGTGATATATAGTCCGGCCAGGATAATGATGCCGATAAGTGCCAGGATCCGTTTTGCTTTGTTCTGCATAATATATCGCTCCTTGTATTCAGTGATCCGAAAGAGTATAGTTGATGACTGGTTTTATTGTCAAGAGATAGGAAGATCCTGGTCAGGATGCAGATAGAAAAGGAGATTATTTTAGATGGCAGATTATATCGTAAGGGCAACCGCAGCAGATCTGAAGATCCGTGCCTTTGCCATTACTTCAACGGAACTCGTGGAATACGCCAGGCAGCGTCACAACACCAGCCCGGTAGCGACAGCAGCATTGGGAAGACTTCTTTCCGCAGGCGCTATGATGGGCGTCATGATGAAAGGAGAGAAGGATGTCCTCACTCTGCAGATGAAATGGGACGGTCCGATCGAAGGACTTACCGTAACAGCAGATTCTCATGGCCATGTGAAGGGATATCCAGGGAATCCCAACGTGATCATTCCTGTCAATTATGCCGGTAAACTGGATGTCGGAGCCGCAATCGGCTACGGAGAACTGATCGTGATCAAAGACCTGGGAATGAAAGAACCTTATGTCAGCCAGACGCCTCTTGGGACCTCTGAGGTAGCTGAGGATCTGACATTCTATTTTGCAAAATCCGAACAGACTCCCAGCAGTGTCGCCCTGGGCGTTCTCATGAATAAAAACAATACGGTAGCCCAGGCGGGAGGCTTTATCATTCAGGTCATGCCGGGCATCGATGAAGAGGTGATCGATAAACTGGAGGCGAAGATCTCTAAGATCACTTCCGTGACTGCCATGATGGAGCAGGGAATGGGTCCGGAAGAGATCCTGACGGAAGTCCTGGGAGACTTTGACCTGCAGATCCTGGACAGGATCCCGACAGCTTTTGTTTGCGACTGCTCAAAATCCAAGGTCTCCAGAGCACTGATCGCTATGGGGAAAAAGGAATTGCAGGCGATCATTGACGAAGGAAAAGAGATCGAAGTAAAATGCCATTTCTGTAATACGGATTATACCTACAGTATTGAAGAGGTGAAATTCCTGATGCAGCAGGCTATGCTGAAGAGTGCTGCGAAAAAACTGGGGATGTCGGAAAAGACCGAAGAGAAGCCCCAGCATGATCACTGACGAAGGAAAGAAACTGAACAAAAAGAAGATGCCGTATATTTCTATGCGGCATCATTTTTTATCTCTGATCGGAATACTGCGTGTTACTGGTTACTGAACCTTGGTTACATTGATAGCCTGGGGTCCTTTTTCACCTTCGATAATTTCAAATTCAACATTGTCGCCTTCATTAAGAGATTTGAAGCCTTCCATGTTAACACCTGAATAATGTACGAAGATATCCTTGCCATTCTCGTCGCTGATGAACCCGTAACCTTTTTGGTTGTTGAACCATTTAACAGTTCCTTTACCCATGTTGTAAATCCTCCGTCACTTTCGTTGATTAAAATTAGCAGTCTGCGAATTTATACCATAGATTGAGACAACTGTCAATGCATGCAGTTATTCATGGTCGGAAGCAGAGTTATAAACCTTTCCTGCTGCCGGCAGTTCACCTGTTTTAGCCTGGATCAGATCAGATACAGTGACGAGCTGGTATCCTTCTCCGATCAGGTACGGAACGATCTCGTCGATGGCATCAGCCGTCTCATCATAGACATTCCGGAACTGGATAATGTCACCGTCTTCGGCATAGGTTTCAACTCTGTCGATGATCTCCTGCGGATCGTAATACTCCCAGTCGTGAGAATCAAAGTTGAAAACAATGATCGCCATGCCGGCTTCCTCACAGGTTGCGCGGATATCATCGGTCATGACACCCTGAGTAGGACGGAAGAGCTTCGGCGCTGTGCCGCATGCTGCTTCGATCGAAGTGTTGGCAGCCAGGATGTCATCTGCTGTTACATCGTCTCCGACATGAGACTCGTCATAGGTGTGATTTCCAATCTCGTGTCCCTCAGAAACGATGCGGCTGACAAGATCAGGATAATATTCGGAATTCAGGCCTGTCTGGAAGAAGGTTGCCTTTGCACCGTTGTCTGCCAGAGTACCCAGGATCCGTTCGGTGACATTGCCGCCGTCCGGACCGCCGTCAAAGGTCAGCGCGATCATGGGTTCTGTAGAACCGGCTACCGGCTCTTCTGCAGGAGTTGTTACCACTGCACTGATCGTGGAAGACCATTCGGAAGCATAATCGCCGCTGACAGTCCTCATGGACAGATAATAGGTTTCATCCGTTACCAGGTTGTTGATGGTATAGCTGTATGTATCCGCTGCACTGTCATAAGCAGCATCATCTGCAGTAAAGTAAACTGTTGTGGCATCCCGCAGATTGTCATACAGGCCGTATTTCAGTTCATAGGTTGCGGTATTGCCCTGAAGCTGCCAGTTCATGGTCAGGGAATTTTCTTCTTCAGTCGTAGCAGCTGCTGTACCCGTAACCGCATTGGGCTTGGTATAATCCTGAGCCATGGTGCCTTCTGTCTTGGTGCCGTTGCCCTTGACTGTGATGATGTTGTATTTGTACAGCGTTCCTGCTGTAAGGTTGTCATAGGTACGGGAATTTTCACCTTCGGTCAGTGTGTCGATGAGCTTGTATTGTCCGGAAGGACCTTCTGCCCGATAAACTTCATAGCTAAGGCCTCTGCGGGCTCCGGACCATTCCAGGCTCTGCGTGGTTGCGGTGGATTCGATCGAGATCTCTCCAACATTTTTCACCTGACAGCTGTTTGCGATCAGGATGATGACCAGGACGACAACGATCAGGGCGATCAGGCCGATGATCCCTTTTTTGAGAAGCTCATTTCTGGCCGCCTGCTGTTCCTGACGGCGCTTGTAACTGGAGCCGGTTTCTGTAGAGTTGTCTCCTTTTGCTTCCGCGATCTTATTCTTGATCCTGGTGATCAGGGAATCGCCTTTTGGCTCTTTTGTTCCGGAGGGTTCTGCGGTTTCGTTCGTGATGGTATCAATATCAGGCTCCGGCTGCTCTGAACGTTCCAGCTGTTCCGGCTTATTCCTGTATCTGATATAATCTGAATTCAGATAGATCGTCTGCGGACCCGGCTTATTCGGATCTGCAGGCTTATAGGTTTCTTCCCGGAGGGATCTGGATTTGTTTGCGGATCTTCCGGTGGATTCCGAATAGGATGAAACAGATCTCAGAGAGGCTGCTTTTTTGGTTGTTCTTTTCATTTCATCTGCCATAATAATTACTCCTCCAGAGGTTATCTGATTATTATCTTCTATAATACTCCAATTTCAGGCATTTACGCAATATGTAATATCAGGACTGCCAGATTAAAATAGATCAGCAGCGTCAGGGCGTCCACGATCGTTGTGATAAACGGGCTGGACATGACGGCAGGGTCAAATCCTATTTTTTGGGCTACCATCGGCAGCATGCAACCGATTAATTTGGCGATCACAACAGAGCAGAACAGGGCAAGGGAGATCACGATGATCATGATGATCGTGACATCGGGATCCCGGCCGTTCAGGATCATCATTTTCCCAAAATTGACGACAGCAAGGCTGGCGCCGCACAGAAGGCTGACCCTGAATTCTTTCCATATGACCTTGAAAAGGTCTTTAAATTCCACATCATCCAGGGAAAGCGCACGGATAATGGTAACGGATGCCTGTCCGCCGCAGTTTCCGCCGGTGTCCATCAGCATGGGAATGCTGGCGGAAAGGATAATGGAGACGGATAAAGCATCTTCAAACCGGGTGATGATCATGCTGGTAAATGTGGCAGAGATCATCAGAAGGAGCAGCCAGGGAATACGGGATTTGTAGGTTTCAAACACACTGGTCGAAAGATACGGCTTATCCACGTGTACGATAGCTGCCATTTTTTCGATATCCTCTGTCGCTTCTTCTTCCATGACGTCAAGAGCATCATCGACGGTTACGATGCCGACGAGCCGTTCCTCGTCGTCAACAACGGGAAGCGCCAGAAGGTCATACTTGCTGAACATCTGGGAAACTTCTTCCTTGTCGGTATGGGTGTGGGCATATACAAGGTTGGTCTCCATGATATCCACGATCTCTGTATCCTCTTCAGAGAGCAGGAGGTCCTTGGCTGTGACCATGCCGAGAAGTTTCTTATTGTAATCAGTAACATAACAGGTATAGATCGTTTCCTTATCCACACCGGTCCTGCGGATCCTTGTCAAAGCGTCCGCCACCGTCATGTTCTTCCGCAGGGAAACATATTCGATGGTCATGATGGATCCGGCGGAATCATCCGGATACTGCAGGATCTTGTTGATCATTGCCCTGGTGGTCGCATCGGTGCTGGAAAGAATACGTTTTACCACATTGGCCGGCATTTCCTCTACGATATCAACAGTATCGTCGAGGTAGATCTCATCCATGATATCCTTCAGCTCGGAATCGGAGAAGCTCTTGATAAAATGCTCCTGCCTCTCGCTGTCCATTTCGACAAAGGTCTCTGCAGCCAGTTCTTTCGGCAGCAGACGAAACAGGATCGCGGCCCGTTCTTTTGGGAAATCGCTCAGCAGGGCAGCAATATCAACCGGATTCATCTCGACGAATATCTCGCGGATCCGGGCGTATTTTTTAGCTTCGAACAGTTCTGTTATATTTTCCACGTCAGGAGTTATGATTTCTTCCATAAGCAGTCTCCTTTCATGAAGAGTACTAATAATCTTATACCAACAGAATCCAAATTGCAAACAAAGATTACCATTGAATAATCAGACAATTTAATCTATTATATAGCTAAAGTAAGCTTTATCAATAATCAGCAAAAGGAGAAGATTTATGGGACTTATTTCAGCAGCACTCGGTGCAGCAACAGGTGTACTTGC
>JAFRKZ010000064.1 GCA_017431485.1 Parasporobacterium sp.
AGAAAGGTACCGGTCAGCGAGTCAATATTGACCTCGATCTTTGTGTTATGGATCTCCTTCAGGTTCAGATCCAGATCGATCCCCAGATCAAAGGAATCCTTTTCCTGTTCCCACTGCGCAGTGGTAAGGATGGCAACATACTGGCTTTCATGGGTAAGGCATTCCTGCAGGCTGCATTCTTCCAGTGTTTTCTTAATGAGATAATACATCGCTGTCCCTCCAGACGGGCTTATCCTGCTATGACGACATTTTCCAATCTTGTAACGGATGGGATCTCGGCATTTGCGTAACGCCTTGTTTCCCTGGACATCTGCAGATGAGCAATATTGTCCAACATACTGCCGGAAACAGAACCGCCGCTGACAGGCGTAACATCTCCCTCACCGTCATGATAGTAGGCAAGCCTGATCTCGCCGAAGATATCTCCTGTCATGCTGTCCACCTGGAAATCGGAAAATTCAACGATCTCCAGGAATTTCCCGTTCCTTAATTCATCCGCGCTTTTTCTTCCTCCGCTGACGCACCAGTTTGATACCATGAATGAGTCTTCAAGTCCTAAATACTGCGAAAACTTTCTGCTTCCGACAAACTTTTTCGGGACACTCTCTTCCATGAGCACTTCATCCCTGATCACAGCACCTTCCTCATCATAGGCAAAATTGCAGGGGGATCCGGGAAGCGTCCTTACTGATCGGATCGTGATCCGGTCCCCTTGGATATCTTCCGCAATGGGTTTTCCGATCTCGTAGCTGCTCATGCCCCTGAGCAGATATGCAGCGTCCAGATTGCTGAGAAAATATTCATAGACAGACAGCGCGGCATCTGTGGAAAGCAAAACCGGAGTATGCTCCAGCTGCGGCGTGCTGACTGCCAGCAGCCTGTCTTTCCCAAACTGAAGGAGATCTTCCACATCTCTTTTAATCTGCCCGGGTTCGCAGGAACCAAGATGGTACAGTCTGTAGAGCTCTATCTCATGTTCCTCTTTTCTGGCGTTTACGACCAGGTCCAGCATGGAGGTCGGATAAGACTGGGTGATATCGATCCCTTCAGAGGTGACGAGCCGTTGTTCGTTCTGATTTACAAAGATCTCGAAGCTGTTCAGGTATTCTGTGCCAGTCTCCTCGATTCCCAGCATGGTTTTGATGAAGCTCTCCGCTTCCATGGCAAGAGGCTTTATTTCGGCTTCCTGCAGCTTCGCTTCTTCCGGCTGGTTCAGCTGATACGGTTTGTTTTTCACAAGGGATGCCTGATAAACAAGGTTTTCGGCTGTCTTTCTGATGGTTTCTTCATTGTCGGTAGGAGAAACCTCCGCAGACGCGATGCCCAGAGACTGTTCGTCTTCGCTCAGCTTATAGACTTTCAGATTGATGTGCTCTACATCCTTCGCACGATTCTGGTCAAGTCTGTGTCCTATAAAATAGAATTCCCATCCCCTGGTCTTCGTATCCTGTATTTCCCATGCGTCAGCACCGCATGATTTCAGTATTTCAATATATTTTTCCATTATCCAAGCCTCCCTACCGTTTTCAGATACGGACCGCCGTCTGATACCTTGACCCATTCCTTATGGCCCTTACCGCATCCTCCGTTTCCAAAGACTTCGCGGCCTGTACTTGCCATGGTAATATTTCCAAGGAGATCCGGTACATAACCCGTCATGATCACCGGTGATACAACCCTGCCGGTGAGTTTTCCATCTTTAATCTCTCTGCCCATCTGCAGAATACACTGGATTCCCCAGTGCTTCGGATCTTCCATACCGCTCTGCATGCCTTCCAGCAGATAACCGTATTTAACAGATGCGATCATATCTTCCAGACTGTCTTTCCCGGGATCAAAGATCGTATTGGTCATGCGGGTATACACTTTATGCTCGAAATTTTCCCGCTTTCCATTCCCTGTAGGTTGTGTTCCCAGACGAAGCGCACTGAGGGCATCGCAGATGCCTGTCTTAAGAATGCCTTTATCAATTTCCGTTACATCCCCGGCAAGGGTTCCTTCATCGTCGAAGACATAACTTGCCACATTTTCCGCACAGAGCGCGCCTTCATGCATAGTCACCAGATCGGAGCCGACCCGTTTGTCAATATATTCGGCTCCCAGCGCCCTGCCTTTCACAAACATATCCATTTCCACGCCGTGCCCGAAAGCTTCATGTGCGATCAGGCCTGAAACCTCAGGCGTTGTAATGATCTCATACTCCCCGGGAACGATGCGGTCTGCATCCAGCATTTCCAGTCCGCTGGAAACGGCATAGTCAAGTTTTTCCGAAAGCTGGTCAAAAAGTTCCGGTCCACCAAGACCTGCAATGCCCGCATAACCGAATCTGTTCTGGCCATCCCTGCCTAGGATGGCAGCCACATTTCCTTCACTGTACACATAACTCTGCCGCAGAAATCTGTTTCTTGTCAGAAACAGCTTGCAGATATGGGTGGACTGGGCATTGGCAATACAGTCCAGCATATATTCCGACATCGACATGCCTTTATCGGAGATCTCGGAAAGCTCCTCTACCAGAGCGGACAGTTCAGCTTCTTCCGGCAGCTGCTTTGTTTCCTTTTCCACAAGAAGCTCCAGCGGTTCATCGGGCAGTTTTCCTGTTTCAAAGACTGCCGCGCCTGTATTCTTCAGCACTTTGATCTGTGCTGCCAGCGTCTCCCGGATCTTC
>JAFRKZ010000065.1 GCA_017431485.1 Parasporobacterium sp.
TCGCGCAGTCAAAATAAAAACCAGGCTCCCTGCGGCTATGGAATATTTGCCGGCAAACTGGTAATATAAAACTATGAAAAAGATACTTCTGTTCCATGTGAATATTTTCAAGCAGAACAGTCTCCGGAAACTGTGCGACGACCTGGGGATCGAAACCTGTGTGGTCATGGACCGGGAACAATCCGTAACCCTTGGCGTGATCGCCGGAATGCCGGCTCCGGAAGGTTCTGCCGGCAGCGGAAAGCCGGTGCCGTTTTCGGATGAGATGATGGTATTCTGCGGGCTCGAACCGGATCTTCTGGACCGTTTCCTTGCAGAGTACAGAAACCGGGAGATCGCTCCTATCCCGCTGAAGGCGGTCCTGACGCCCTATAACGCCGGATGGACACCGGGAAGACTGTGCATGGAACTGAAGAAAGAACAGCAAAGTATTGCCTCGGCACGAAGGGAGAATAAAGCATGAAAATGAATAAGATCCATACAGAAAAAGCACCTGCAGCAGTGGGACCGTATTCCCAGGCGATGGAGATCAACGGCCTTATCTATACCTCCGGTCAGATCGCTCTGGATCCGGTAACCGGTGAACTCGTGGGAAAGACCATCGAAGAGCAGGCAGAACAGGTCATGAAGAATCTGGTGGCCATACTGGAAGCGGCCGGAACAAAACCGGAAAATGCGGTCAAGACCCTGTGTTTTCTGACAGACATCAAAGATTTTGCGGCGTTCAATGAAGTATACGCAAGATATTTTACGGAAAAACCGGCCAGATCCTGCGTGGGCGTCAGGGAACTGCCCAAGGGCGCGATCTGCGAGGTGGAAGTGATCGCTGCGGTGTAAAGCGGAGCAGCCGGACAGGCGGCAGACGATAACACAGAATAAAAAAGTACCCCGGGAAAGAGGAAGTGTCTTTATTTCCCGGGGTATTATTGTGCGCAGTTAAAAAAATGAAAAAACCTGAGAGGGGGAGGGGTTTGTTCGATGGCTGTTTACTGCGCTGCAAACATTTCCATAATGGCCGGCGCGTTTTCATCCACAAACAGATTGATGCAGTTTGTGATCAGCTCTTCCGAGTAATCTGCCGGGATGCCCACAGCAAGCCAGTAAGCATAAGCGCCTTCATAATAGCTGGACAGACCTTCTTTGTCGGGTCCGTAACGGAATTCTATATGGTAGGTTTCATCCGGCGTATCTCCTGCAAAGGCAAAGTATTTGAAATCGTCCTCGGCATCTTCTGCCACATAGATATCCATTTTCGGCCATTCTTCTTCACTCAGGATCTCAGCGTACATAGCGTTCATTTCCTCACCGAGATCCATTTTCATTGTTTCCAGGAAAGTATAGGTGTGAGAGAAGAGCTCATTTCCTTCCGCATCGGTGCCGGAGATGGTATCTCCTTCTACCGTGATCTTTGCGGGTCCATTGATGAAGAAGCAGTCAAACATGCTGTATCCCGGCTGTTCCTGTGAAAGTGCGACCGCTTCTTCCCCGTAAACCTCCGCTTCCATCATGGTGAGCAGCATTTCTCTTGCGGTCTTTGCCGACTCCTCGTCAAGTCCTGCGGATTCTTCCAGCCTGGTCAGCCAGATATCTGTATACGTTTCTTTTTCCGTCTCCGGGAAAAGTTCTACATATGTTCCTGCCAGATCTTCCAGGGTGACGGATGGCGCCGGCGCAGTGTCTGCCGTTTCGGCGGCAAATGCCGATGCTGTTCCCACGGACAGAACAAATGCCAGTGAAAGACCGGCTGCTTTTGATATGATACGCTTCATAATGATCTCCTTTCAAAACAGTAGTTAGCAATAACTAACTGTAAATAAATTACTAGAAGAAGGATGAACTGTCAATACAAAATAAACATTTTGCCGTAACTTTCTTCTTGCGATATTTGAAGAAAATGCTAAAATTGGTAAGCAAGTGCTAACCATTATAAATAAGGAAAGAGAGGAATATTATGGTCAGAACAGTATTGAAAATTGACGGTATGATGTGCGGAATGTGTGAAGCGCATATCTGTGATACGATCCGGAAGGCTGTCCCCGATGCGAAGAAGGTGGCAGCATCCCGGAAGAAAAAAGAAGCTTCCTTCCTGACAGCGGTACCGGTGGACGCAGAACTTCTGAAGAAGGCTATCGACGCCACAGGATATACCTGCCTGGGGATTGTGTCAGAGGCATAGGGGGTTACTTTAGGGCTACTCCTGCTTCTGCCGCAATCAGCAGCACGTAAAGAAATATCATGAATAAAAATGCATTGACAAATTAGCGCCTGCTAACTATAATGGCGTCAGAAAGTTAGCTGACGCTAACACTTTTAGGCGCTTAAGTTTCTGGTAAAAGCGGAAGAAGGGTTTGAAATGCTGCCATTAAGTTTAGCTGATCCGGGAGAGGAAGTGGTTGTCCGCAGAGTGGGCGGCTCCCCGGAGGTAAAGAAACATTTGGAAGATCTGGGATTTACGGCGGGCAGTACCGCTACGGTGATCACATCCCTGAATGGAAATGTGATCGTCAAAGTAAGGGAATCCCGGGTCGCCATCAGTGATGAGATGGCCCGTAAGATCATGGTTTAATCTGGAGGTAGGGAAATGAAGAATCTGAAAGAGATACCGGTAGGCGCAACAGCGACGGTAAAGAAGATCCATGGAGAAGGCGCGGTCAAGCGCAGGATCATGGACATGGGGATCACCAAGGGCGTAGAGGTTTATGTGCGGAAAGTCGCGCCGCTGGGGGATCCGATCGAGATCAGGGTACGCGGGTATGAACTGTCCCTGCGTAAAGCAGATGCCGAAAACATCGAAGTTGAGTAGTTCTTTTTTTGATAAAAGGTTAGCTGATGCTAACGAATTAAGGGAGAAAAAATGAATATCCGAATTGCACTTGCAGGAAATCCGAACAGCGGAAAAACGACATTATTTAATGCATTGACCGGGTCTAATCAGTTTGTGGGAAACTGGCCCGGCGTTACGGTGGAGAAAAAAGAAGGAAAGCTGAAAAAACATGACGGCGTGGTCATTACCGACCTGCCGGGCATTTACAGTTTGTCCCCTTATACATTGGAAGAGGTGGTTGCCCGTAATTACCTGATCAATGAGCGGCCAGACGCGATCCTGAACATCATCGACGGGACCAACCTGGAACGAAATCTGTATCTGACGACGCAGCTGGTGGAACTGGGGATCCCCGTTGTCGCAGCCGTCAATATGATGGATATCGTAAAGAAAAACGGCGATAAGCTGGATACGAAAGAACTGTCCCGCCAACTGGCCTGCCCGGTGGTGGAGATCTCTGCCCTGAAGGGGACCGGAGTCCTGGAGGCCGCGGAAACCGCTATTAAGGCGGCCGGCGGAAACAGGACCATCCCGCAGCATACCTTCTCGGGACCGGTAGAGCATTGCCTGGCCCATATCGAAGAAGCCGTGGTCCACAATCTTCCGGAAGAGCAGCAGAGGTGGTACGCCATCAAAGTGTTCGAACGGGATGACAAGGTAATGGAGCAGCTGCAGCTCGCCCCGGAAACCATCGAGCATATCAATGCCGATATCGCGGCCGTGGAAAAGGAAATGGACGACGACGCGGAAAGCATCATCACCAATGAACGGTATGTGTATATCGCCCAGGTGATCAAGTCGTGCTATAAAAAACACAAAGCCGGAAGCCTCAGCACTTCGGACAAGATCGACAAGATCGTGACCAACCGCTGGCTGGGCCTGCCGATCTTTGCCGTTGTGATGTTCGCGGTTTACTGGATCGCCATGGTGGCGGTGGGCACGCCGGCAACCGACTGGGCCAACGACGGCTTGTTCGGCGACGGATATCACCTGCTGGGGATCGGTACCGCGGAGTATGAAGAAGCTGTGGAACGCTACGGCGATTCCGATGCGATCATTGCAGCATTTGCAAAGGAATATCAGGTGGAGCTCGATGAAGAAGATCCGGAGGGGTCATTGCAAATGCTTCTGGAAGCGGTGCCCGAAGATGCTTCCATTACTTATATCACACAGGATGAAGAAACCCTTGCCGTGGAAGAGCATCCGGATACCAAAAAAGCAGATCTGGAAACAGCTGCAGCTGAATTTCTGAGCACGGAATCCGGCTATAAGGAAGAGATCGGCGCACCGGATCCGGCTGCCTACGGAACCTGGGTTCCAGGAATTCCTGTTCTGATCGAAAATGCGCTGGATGCGGCCAATGCCGCTCCCTGGCTGAAGGGTCTGATACTGGACGGTATTGTGGCAGGTGTCGGAGCCGTCCTCGGTTTCGTACCGCAGATGCTGGTCCTGTTCCTTCTGCTGGCTTTTCTGGAAGCCTGCGGCTACATGGCCAGGATCGCCTTTGTCCTGGACAGGATCTTCCGTAAGTTCGGTCTGTCCGGCAAATCCTTTATCCCGATGCTCATCGGCGTCGGCTGCGGCGTTCCGGGCATCATGGCATCCAGAACGATCGAAAATGAACGCGACAGGCGTATGACCATCATGACGACGACCTTTATCCCCTGCGGCGCGAAAGTTCCGTTTATCTCCATGATCGCCGGCGCGATCTTCGGAGGGTCTGCATGGGTCGCTACCAGCGCCTACTTTATCGGCGTGGCAGCTATCGTTGTCAGCGGCATCATGCTGAAAAAGACCCGGCGGTTTGCCGGTGATCCGGCTCCTTTCGTCATGGAACTGCCGGCTTACCATCTGCCGACGGTGGGGAATGTGCTCCGCTCCATGTGGGAGAGAGGATGGAGTTTTATCAAAAAAGCCGGCACCATCATCCTGCTTTCTACCATCCTGGTATGGTTCCTCAGCCGTTTCGGCGTGGCGGACGGCGTATTCCGGATGCTGGAGGAGGAAGAACTGGATCTTTCCATTCTTGCAACGGTTGGCAGCGCGATTGCCTGGATCTTCGCGCCTCTGGGATTTGGTACCTGGCAGGCGACAGTGGCTTCCATCACGGGACTGATCGCCAAGGAAAACATCGTAGGCACCATGGGTATCCTCTACGGCGGAACCGCTGCCTATGCCAACATGGCGGCAGCATTTTCCGGCATCGCGGCTTACGCGTTCCTGGTCTTCAATCTTCTGTGTGCTCCCTGTTTTGCAGCCATCGGCGCCATCAGACGGGAGATGAACAATGCGGGATGGACCTGGTTCGCCATTGCCTACCAATGTGGGTTTGCTTACGCAGTAGGCCTGATGATCTACCAGTTTGGCGGGATCTTCACCGGTCAGATCAATGTCATTGGCCTGATCGCTGCAGTGGCCGTACTGTGTGTGATGATCTATATGCTCTTTTTCAGAAAGTATAAAGAAGCAACGGTTCTGACCAAGAACGTCTGAGACATTTCGGGAAAGAAAGAGGTTTGATATGGACTGGATTGGACAAAATGCGGGAACGATCA
>JAFRKZ010000066.1 GCA_017431485.1 Parasporobacterium sp.
CGGATATAATCGGTGTTCATACACAGATCCCACTCCTCTTCCGAATCCACATAATGGATCATTCCCAGATCGATGTAATCGGTCTGCATCCTCCTCAGGATATCCTCAAATGCCGGGACCACATATTTCATGTCCCTGGATCTGACATACTGGCCGTCCTGCCAGGTGGAGCCGATATGTCCCTGAACGATCCAGTGCTCCCGATTTCCTTTCATGGCCTTCCCGATGATATCCCGGGACTTCGGATCCGGCATCCAGCAATCGATAATGTTAATCCCCTGCTCTCCTGCATACCGCAGCAATGCAACAGATTCTTCCTCTTCATGCCTTTCCAGCCATTCTCCTCCGAAACCGATCTCACTGACGAGAAGTCCTGTTTTTCCCAGTTTTCTGTACTTCATCCTTCCTCCTTTACCGCAGCTTCTATCATGCCGTTCCTGCTTTCAGAACGTTCATCTACGATATTGTTTTATTATACTACTTCCAGGGCATTCTTTTCCATAGAAGTATTTGCATCCCTTTTCATCTGCATGCTATAATTTTTTATCATATTCATTGGGAGGAATGTAAGATGAAACGATTGCTTGCAGGAAAAACACAACTATCACATCCTTCCGGAGAAACAGCCGATGCCGTCATGACATCAAAACTGCTGTTCCGCCTTCTTCCGATCCAGATCCTTCTGGCTGCGATCGGAGCTGTTAATGGTATCGTCTCCAGCCTTTTTGCCAGCAACGCTGTCGGAACACAGGCAATGAGCGCCGTGGGACTGTACAATCCGATCAATCTGTTTATCGTGGCCATCAGCATGATGCTTGTAGGAGGAGCCTCCATTCTCTGCGGCAAATATATGGGTAAAAATGAAACGGATAAGATGCAGAATGTCTTTTCCCTCAGCATCCTGATTGCGCTTGCAGTATCTGCGGTATTTACCCTGATCATTCTACTGATGGGGATCTTTGATCTGAGCGGCTTTCTGACCGGTGAGCCGGCAATTAGAAAGCTTTTGGATCAGTACCTGATCGGCCAATCCATCGGCGTCATTCCCCTGGTGCTGGGGAGTCTGCTGTCTGCCTTTCTCTCCCTGGAAAACAGGACCCGGCGGACCACCGCTGCCAGCCTTGTCTACATCCTGGTCAATGTACTGTTCAATTTCCTGTTTGTGCAGGTCCTTCGGATGGAAGCTCTGGGTCTCTCCCTTGCGTCTTCCCTGGGACTTTGGATCTTCTTCCTGATCCAGGCGCAGTATTTCCTGAGCGGCAAGTCTTCTTTCCGGATCTCATGGAAACATCTGCATTGGAAAGAAACAGGCAGTATTGTCCGGATCGGCATCCCCGGAGCGGCTAACAATGGCTACCAGACCATCCGGGGACTGATCGTCAATATGCTGATCACACAGTTTGTCGGAGCCGCCGGACTGTCGGCTTTTGCTGCTGCCAACACCTTGCTGGGACTTGTCTGGGCCATCCCCACCGGAATGCTCAATGTCTCCCGCATGCTGATCAGCATCAGTGTCGGGGAAGAAGACCGGCAGACTCTTGCAGACACCATGCGAAATGCCGTCCGCCGCTTTATCCCGCTGATGTGCATAGTCTGCGCCATTGTCATCGCTCTTGCGGTTCCCCTGACCAGACTGTATTACCGGGATCCTTCGGAGCCTGTTTACATGATGACCGTCTGGGGTTTCCGGATCCTGCCCCTTTGCATGCCCCTGGCAATCTTCCGGATGGTTCTGAGCTGCTATGGCCAGACCATGGACCGAAACATTATGGTAAATGTGCTGGAGGCCGTTGACGGCTTTGTTTCGGTCTGCGCCTTCACTGCGCTGCTGATTCCGGCACTCGGAATGAACAGCGTGTATATCGCCAATGTTCTCAATGGTGTCGTCTCTGTTCTGTATCTTCTGGGATACTCGATCATCCGCAACAGGAAATTCCCGAAAAACATGGAAGAGCTTATGGTAATCCCGCCGGACTTCGGCGTTTCGGCATCGGAACGAATGGACCTGACGGTCCGGAGCATGGAAGAAGTGGTCAATATTTCCAGGGAGGTGCAGGAATTCTGTCTGGAAAAAGGAATCGAAAAGAGGCGTTCCTATTTTGCCGGCCTTTTTATCGAGGAAATGGCAGGAAATGTAGTCTCCCACGGATTTATCAAAGACAGGCGGTCACACTCGGCTGATCTCAGAGTGGTGCATAAAGACGGCATGATCATCCTCCGGATCAAGGATGACTGCATCCCCTTTGACCCGGCAGAACGCCGAAAGATCTTCAACCCGGATGGCATTGCGAAAAACATCGGTATCCGGATGGTCTACAGCATCACCGATGACATCAGCTATCAGAATATCCTGGGATTGAATGTCCTGACGATCCGGATCTGACCGTTCTTATAATTTCGGTTGACATACCGCCTTTCTGTCAATAAGATAGGCGGTATGGACCAACAAACACCCGCAACAGCTGATACCAATAAAAAAGGCACCTGGCGCCATCTGATGCGGTTCCTGAAAGGGAGCCTGCATCTGTTTGTGCTGGGGATCTTTGCTTCTGCCGTCGTTTCCCTGGCAGATATGCTGACCCCGCAGATCCTTCGTATGGCGATCGACAATGCTATCGGAGGACTGGAGCCGGATTATCCTGCCTGGGTCATGCGGATCGTAGACGCATTCGGCGGGTTTTCCCGTCTGGGGCAGCAACTTTGGATCATGGCCCTGGCACTGATCGTGATCGCGCTTTTCCGGGCTGCTTCGCAGTTTCTCATGGTAGTTTTCAATAACAAGGGATCCGAACGGCTCGTCAAGACCATGCGGGACCGGGTATTCCGTCATATCGAACAGCTGCCCTTCTCCTGGCATATGAAAAATCACACCGGTGATATCATTCAGCGGTGTACTTCTGATATTGACAAGATCCGCAATTTCGTAGCGGAACAGCTGTCCAACATTATCCGGATCGTGGTACTGCTGGTCTTCTCCATCTATTTTATGATGACCATGCATGTGGGCCTGACCCTGATCGCGATCTCGGTGATCCCGCTGATCCTCGGTTATGTGGTGATCTTCGGAAAGAAGCTTCACAAAGGGTTTGAAGAATGCGAAGAGGCGGAAGGAGAAATTTCCGCCATGGTGCAGGAAAACCTGTCCGGCGTACGGGTGGTCCGTGCTTTTGCCAGAGAACGGTACGAAAGAGACCGCTTTGAAAAACGTAATAATGAATACTGCAATCTCTGGGTACGCATGGGCGTGGTGCTGGCACGGTTCTTTACGGTACAGGACATCCTGACCATGACCCAGGCCATGCTGATCATCGTCGTCGGTTCCATACTCTGTGTGCACGGTAAAATGACTGCAGGCGATCTGGTGGCGTTTATCGCCTACAATGCACTTCTGGCCTGGCCGATCCGCAGACTCGGCCGCATGCTGGTGGAAATGAGCAAAGCCGATGTGTCCATCGGAAGAATTGCCTATATCATGGACTCCCCGGTGGAAGAGGAAGCTCCTGATGCTATGGAGATCCCGATGGATCAGGAAATCTGCTTTGAGCATGTGCATTTCGGTTATGAAAACTGTCCGGAGATCCTGCATGATATCAGTTTTACCGTAAAACCGGGAACGACACTTGGGATCCTGGGCGGCACCGGCTCCGGCAAATCCACCCTGATGCTTCTGTTGGATAAAATGTACGACCTGCCGGAGGAATGGGGTACGATCCGGATCGGAGGAGTGGACATCCGGAAGATAAAAACAGACTATCTGCGGCGCAACATTTCCATGGTCCTGCAGGAGCCTTTCCTGTTCTCCCGTTCCATTGGGGATAATATCGGGATCACCCGCCCGGGCATTACCCTGGAAGAGATCCGGGAAGCCGCCAGGGACGCCTGCCTGGATGAAAATGTCTCCGGATTTGCCAAAGGCTATGATACTTTCGTGGGAGAACGGGGCGTTACTCTGTCCGGCGGCCAGAAACAGCGGACCGCCATCGCCAGGGCACTGGTAGGCAGGGCTCCCATCCTGATCTTCGATGATTCTTTATCTGCTGTGGACACGGAGACAGACGCCAGAATACGGGCATCTTTGGAGGCGCGTTTCGGGTCCGCAACCATAATCATCATTTCCCACCGTCTGACCACGATCTCCAAGGCAGATCAGGTGATCATACTGGAAAACGGAAGGATCAGCGAATCCGGAACGCCGGAGCAGCTGAAGCATTCCGGAGGACTGTACCAGAAGATCTATGAGATCCAATCCGGCATGGAGGCAGCTCATGAATAAAACGACCGAAACAACTTCATCCCGTCTGTTCCTGTTCGGACTTCCAAAGATGGCACCGCTGTTCCGCCGCTACCGCAGGGACATGTTCGTGATCATCCTTACCATCATCATCTTCACGGCGGCTGATCTCGCAGCGCCGGTTTTCCAGCGTTATGCGCTCAATCATTTTGTAGGCGGAGGAACGCTGGATACCATTGCATGGTTCCTGGCGGCATACATCGGAGTGATCGCGATCTTTGCCGTGTCCGGATATATCAATACCAAGGTCTGTCTGGCTGCTGAAGTACGAATGGACCGGGATATGCGCAACAAAGCCTTCTCTCATCTGCAACAGCTGTCCTTTGACTACTTTAATCAGAACAGCGTGGGCTATATCCACGCCCGGGTCATGAGCGACACTTCCCGGATCGGCGAGACGATCACCTGGAATCTGGCTGACACAGTCTTTTTCCTGATCGAGATCGTAGGATCCATTGCCGTCATGCTGTATTACAACGCCAGGCTGACTTTACTGGTACTGATCATTGTCCCGGTCATTTCCCTGCTCTACGCCCTGTTTCAGGGAAAACTCTTCCGGCTCCACAAAGAAGTCCGGGAGATCAATTCCCGGATCACCGGCAATTTCAACGAAGGGATCACCGGTGCAAGAACCGTAAAATCCCTGGTGATCGAAGATAAGATCTACGAGGATTTTGAAAAGGAAACCGGCAATATGTTCCGTACTTCCATGCGTTCCGCCAGACTGAAAGGACTATTAAATGCCGTCACCACCCTGGCCACTTCCGCCGCCCTGGCCATTGTCCTGTGGAAAGGCGGCGTTATTGCACAGGAAGAGGTGGGAACATTCTCCCTGTTCATGAGCTATGCACGGGGACTGATGGACCCTGTGAATATCCTGGTGGAAAGCCTTTCCCTGTTTATCCAGGGCAAGGTCAACATCGAGCGTTATTCAAAGCTGGTGGAAACCACGCCGGGCGTGAAAGACTCGAAAGCAGTCATCGATCATTACGGCGACTGTTTTGATCCCAAAAAGGAAAACTGGGAAGAGATCCGGGGAGATATCGAATTCGACCATGTGGATTTCATGTACCCGGATGGGGAAGAATATGTGCTGAAAGATTTCTGTCTGAAGATTCCCTTCGGGACCAATCTAGCCATCGTGGGAGAAACAGGTGCCGGCAAATCCACCCTGGCCAACCTGGTCTGCCGGTTCTACGAACCGACTGCCGGCCGGGTCCTGATCGACGGCCGGGACGCAAGAGAACGCTCCCAGCTCTGGCTCCACAGCGCATTAGGCTATGTCCTTCAAACGCCCCAGCTGTTCACCGGTACCATCCGGGAAAACCTGCAGTACGGTAACCCTGCCGCCACGGAAGAAGAGATCATGCAGGCAATTGACCTGGTCTCTGCCCGCAGCGTCCTGGAAAAACTGGAAAAAGGGCTGGATACTAATGTCGGCGAAGGTGGAGACCTTCTCTCCACCGGCGAAAAGCAGCTGTTTTCCTTCGCCAGGGCTATTCTGGCGAACCCCCGTATTCTGATCCTTGATGAAGCAACTGCATCTGTAGATACCATTACAGAACAGAAGATCCAGTCTGCCATTGATAAGGTCATCAAAGGCAGAACCTCCATTGTGATCGCCCACCGGCTTTCCACAGTAAAAGGAGCCGACCTGATCCTGGTGGTAGAGAACGGCAGGATCGTGGAACAGGGGCGGCATGAAGACCTCCTGGCACAAAAAGGGGCCTACTACCGGCTGTGGATGCGGCAGTTTGAAGAAGAATCTGCCCTGCAGCTGCTCTCCTGATATTCTCAAATCGGATGTTTAGTGCAAACAAGGAGGGTGGACCCTCCTCAAATCGGATGTTTAGCGCAAACAAGGAGGGTATACCCTCCTCAAATCGGACGTTTGGCGAAAACAAGGAGGGTGGACCCTCCTCAGATCGGACATTCGATGAAAACAAGGAGGGTGGACCCTCCTCAAATCGAACGTTTTGAACCGTACCCCTAAAAGTAGAGTAATGTTTTTCTATCCTCTGGAGTATATCTCCAGAGGAGTTTTATAGCCAAATGTTTCGTGCGGCCGTTTGGATGGGTAGAACTCCCAGACGTACTCATAGATGTCCCGGGCAGCGTCTTCGAAATTCCTGTATCTGCATTTCAGCCACTCACCCTTCATCTTTCCCCAGAAACACTCCATAGGAGCATTATCCCAGCA
>JAFRKZ010000067.1 GCA_017431485.1 Parasporobacterium sp.
AATATGGATATTCTGTTTTGAGAAAAGGGAATGTCCGAAAGACAGTCTCTGTCCACTGTCATGATTTCCGGCGATCAGAAGAACCGGGATCTGCAGATCGGCCAGTTCTGTCAGCATATGATCCAGTAAAACGACTGCTTCCCCGCTGGGAGCAGAGCGGTCGTAGATATCTCCGGCAGCCACAACCGCGTCCGGCTGTTCCTTCCTGCAAAGAGCGAGGAATTTGTCGATCCAGTCCCGCTGGTCTTCCAGCATGGACGTACCGTATATTGTTTTTCCGAGATGAAGATCCGCAAGATGATATAGTTTCATGATCCTCTCTTTCCTGCCTTCCTGCAGTCAGATGCTACTTTTCTGTCTCAATATCCGCAATGTGATCCAGCGGGATCCGGATGCCGTCATCCAGGATCAGCTCTCTGTTATGTCTGTCGATGCGGAGCAGGATTCCCTGGACATGGCGATAAGAGCCCCCTTCTTTCTTTTCATCCGGCAGATAATAACGAACTTTGATAAAAGGCTGTTTTGACAATCCGGATTCCAGCAAAGCCAACTGTTCATTCAGCTCCTGCAGCCGGTTCTCATCCAGCTGCCGTTCCTCTTCCGTCAGGCGCGCCGTGTCTTGTATGGCCGCCGAGTGGCCGGTAAGGGCTGCAAAGGGAGAAAACTGCGCGGCACGCTCCCGCAGGGACATTCGCGGATGTTTTTCCGAAACATGATGGGGATGATCCAGAAGATCCTCATAGCTCATGCTTTATGTCCTCCGATCTGGGCATTTCGCTCCCTGCCTGTGGCGCCATCCGCATAATTGACGCCTTTGAGCATGGCATTTTTTCCGAATCGTTTCTTGATCTCGAGCATGGCCTCATTGGCCTTTCGTTCCCTTTCCAGTTCCCGCTGCTGTTTTTCTTCCCGGGCCTTTTTGACATCCGGGGACGTAAACAGATCCAGCTGCTCATAGGATGGTTCCTTCCCGCATACAGGGAGATCTTTTTCCGGGATCACGTGATTGACATCGATGGTCATCCGCCGCACCAGCAGCCTCGGATCGACGGTACTGTCAAACAGCTGCGCCACTTTCTCTTCGATCATTTTCACGGACGACGTATACTGCATCAGATTGCCGGTCCCATGGGCATGCTTCGGGACTTTCCTGCCATAGTAATCCTTTGCCGTTTCTCCCTGATATGCCTGTCCCGCGGCAGACAGGCTTTCCCGGTCATAATTGACCGTAAGCACCACCTGGTCCGTAACCATCCCTTTTTCCAAAAGATCCAGCGCAGCTGCTTCAGCCATTTCCCGGGCGACTACCCTGGCTTTTTCGAACGTATATGGTTCCGGCAATACCTGTCCGGAACTGAAGGAATTGTTCTCCGGTCTGTATTCCCGAATGGCTTTCATGGTACAGGGTTCCCAACCCCAGGCATGGTCGATCAGAAGTTCTGCATTGACCCCGAAGAGATGATACAGCAGTTCCTCATTTTCTTCCGAGCACCTGGCAACATCCCCCATCGTAAAGATCCCGTATTCTTCCAGTCGGGAAGCATATCCTCTGCCGACCCGCCAGAAATCCGTTAATGGACGATGTTCCCACAGAAGCCTTCTGTAGCTCATTTCATCGAGCTGCGCGATCCTCACGCCGTCTTTATCCGCAGGGATATGTTTCGCCACGATGTCCATAGCGATCTTACAGAGATAGAGATTGGTCCCGATCCCGGCAGTTGCCGTGATCCCTGTTTCCTGAAGAACGTCCCTGATCATGGTCATGGCCAGCTCCCGGGCCGTCATCTGATAGGTTTTCAGATAATGCGTAGCATCGATGAAAACCTCATCGATAGAATAAATATGCATATCTTCCGGTGCGATATATTTCAGATAGATCTCATAGATCCTGGTGCTGTAAGAGATATAATGCGCCATGCGGGGAGTGGCCGTGATATAGTCCAGTGCCAGACAAGGATTTTTCTTTACCTGCGTATCGTCATCCGACGAACCGTTCAGACGGTGGTTGGGTGCAGCCCACATCCGCGCCCGGTTCACTTCCCGGACTTTCTGTATCACTTCAAAAAGACGTGCCCTTCCCGGGATCCCGTAAGATTTCAGGGATGGAGAAACAGCCAGGCAGATGGTCTTGTCTGTCCGGCTTTTATCGGCAACGACCAGATTGGTCGTCAGGGGGTCCCGCCCCAGTTCTATGCATTCCACAGATGCATAGAAAGACTTCAGGTCAATGGCGATAAACGTCTGTTCCATAGAGTTGTCAGGAAATGGCTGCCCGAAAGATCTTTTCGACCGCCTTCGCATCCAGCGGACGGATCCTGGACAGTTTTACTGTATCCTGCATCGTAGCGTCCAGTGCAAGTGCGCGGATATCCTCCTGCGTCACCGTGATATCCAGGTCGTTCAGACTGACCGGCATATGGATCGAACGGAAGAAATCGACTGTCCGGCGGATCCCTTCTTCAGAGGCTTTTTGATCATCCGGAATGTTCACGTCCCATACATTCCGGGCAAAACGGGCAAACCGGGAAAGACAGTCAGGATACAGCTCATTTGCCCAGGCCCTCCAGACTGCCGCAAGAGAAGCTCCGTGCGTAGCGCCGTATCTGGCGGACAGAGCGTGTCCCAGTTTATGGACGGAAAAATCCTTTCCTCTTCCGCACTCAGTCAGGTTGTTGTGGGATAGGCTTGATGCCCAGAAGATCTCGCTCATGGCGTGATAATCCGATGGATCTTCTACGATCCGTTTCCCGTTCCGGATCACACACCGAAGCAGTCCTTCCGCGATCTCATCTGTCAGATCGCAGTCGCTGTCCGGTATGAAATACCGCTCCATCGTATGCATCATGATATCGGTAACTCCGGCAGCGAGCTGGTATGGCGGCAGGGTCTTTCCCAGTTCCGGATCCATGACAGCGAATCTGCAGCGGTTGAGATCGGTGTTGATCCCGGCTTTTTTATGGAGTTCTTCGTTGGTAAGAACAGCCGAATCACTCATTTCACTACCTGCTGCAGGCATGGTAAGGACTGCTCCTACCGGAAGGGATCTCGAAAGAGGTACCTTTCTGGTCCAAAGATCCCACAGCGCATTGTCCGGATTGGCGCTCCCATGGGCAATCGCCTTGGCAGTATCGATGGAACTTCCGCCTCCGATCCCGATGATCAGATCTGCATGACAAGCCAGGGCTTTTTTGATTCCTTCTTCCGCGTGAGCCAGGGTCGGATTGGGTTGTGCGCCGCCAAATTCTTCGAACCTCATTCCTGCCTGCGTTAAAGACGCCTTGATCCGTTCCAGAAGGCCGGACCGTACCACGCTGCCCTGCCCATAGACCAGAAGGGCCTTTGTTCCATATTGCACTGCCGTCTGCCCGATCCTGTCCAACGCACTGCGCCCGAAGATCACCTCGGTCGGTGTGTAATATCTGAAATCCTCCATGCTGTCTTCTCCTTTCCCGTGCCGTTTCTCAGGATTCCTTTTCTCTGTTCAGACGGAATGCAATGGATCTTTTCAGGTAATCCAGATATACGCTGTCATTGCACATTGCCTTGTCCGGCGTATCAGACAGTTTCGCAACTGCTTTTCCGTTTACCGTCTGAAGCTTGATCACGATATTCAGCGGCGGCACACAGGTATCATTGGAACAGAATGTTCCGATGCCGAACGCCACCTTGGTCTTGTCGCAGAAATAATCATACAGTTTCTGTGCCCTGTCAAAATCCAGGCTGTCACTGAAGAGCAGCTGCTTTGTCTTCGTATCGACTCCGTATTTCTCGTAGTGGGCAAGTATTTTATTTCCCCATTCATAAGGATCTCCGCTGTCATGACGCACGCCCGTGAAGTTGTTCACCATGGCGCGATTGAAATCCAGCAGGAACAAGTCAGTGGTAATGGTATCGGTCAGGGCAGTTCCGTTATCGCCTTTATATTCACTGTACCAGTCATCCAACGCATAATGATTGGTGTACGCCAGCGGGATCTCATCGATCCCCTGATACATCTGGACAAATTCATGGGCGAAGGTTCCCACCGGGATCAGGTTGTATTTCTTGGCAAGATAGACATTGGAAGTCCCGACGCAGTGATCCGTTTCGGCAGCAAGCCGTCTGACCACGATATCCTCCCATTCCCGGGACAGCCTTCTGCGGCAGCCGAATTCCGCAAAATAGAACGTATAGGTCCCATCCCTGAACGCCTTGATCTTGTCATTCAGTCTCTGGTCGGCAGAGGCGATCAGCGTATCGTAGTCATACTGCATCCGGAAATAAACCTCATTGACGATCTCCAGCAGGTAGATCTCGAACTGCATTGCCGAGAACAAAGGTCCATCCACAACGATCTCCAGCTGTCCGTCTTTCGTAAGGTTCGTGGAAACATAATCTCTCAGCGGGTGCCACAGCCGCAGGAATTCCACATAGTCCCGTTTGATGAAGCGGATGGAATTTAAATATTCCAGTTCATCCTTCCGGAACCTCAGGGTACAGAGATGATCGATCTGTTCATTGATCTCGTCAAACATTTCCTTTGTGAAGACGATGCCTTCGTTGCGGCATTTGAAATAATACTGTCCGCAAAGATCCGTATGTTTATGAAAGATCACCTGATCCATATTGAATTTGTACAGGTCCGTATCCAGAAGGGAAACAACGATCGGATCCAGTTTCATTACTTTTTCTCCTTTACAGCAAATCTATAATTTCTTCCGGTACCAGTTCATTTAACTGATGTTTCAGCTGCGCGATCCGGAACAGGATCTCCCTCACCTGGGAGGAGGAAACATCCTGATAGTTCTGTTCGGATCCCACAACGATGATATATTCAGAGAGATTGCGCAGAAAGCTGCTTTCCCGGATCATTTTCCGGACATCCTGCCCGCTGCGCTCCATACAGACGATCCCGAACTCCTGCGCGATCCGGTCTGCATATTTCCAGACTGTCTCCATTTCTTCCAGTTTGTCCGCTCCGCACAGTAAAGAAGGCTCATATCCTTCGTCTCTCAGATAGCACAAAGTCTCATAGGTCCTTGGCTGATGATCTGCGAGCAGTTCATGGTCACAGACCTCGATCCATGGTCTTGTCGCCTTGATCCTGGTCAGCATGGACAGCCGCTGCATATCTCCGAAGGCATAGTTTTTGCCCTGTTCCCCGGAAATATAGGTCATTTTTGAGGGCACAAACACGACCCCTTCCTTTCCGGTCTCCTGAAGCGCTTTCTGCGCCATCATGACATGCGCCATCGTAGGAGGGTTGAAAGCGCCGAAAAATGCCAGGACCTGTCTCATACGCTTCTCCTTCCTGCCATCACTGAAACGGGGAAAGGATCACGGGCATGGATCTTTTATGCAGGTTGGCCTTTTCTTTTCTGCGGATCTTTTCATCCGTCTGCGCATCCCCGCAGGTACCAAACCGGATATATTGATGGATATCCCGGTAGGAAAGTCCCAGCTTTTCCTCGTCGCTGACGCCGGAGATCCCGTCAGAAGGAGTCTTCTTTACAAGTTCCTTCGGCAGTTCCTCCATGGTCAGTCCCACTTCCACAACTTCCAGGCTGGTCAGTTTCCCGAGAAGGGAAAAATCGCAGGAAGTATCTCCGTCTTTTGTACAATATCCCACTGTTGCTTCCGACAGATTGCCGGTGCCCACCAGACGTGCTCCGATGGCCTGGGCAATATAGCGAAGCGTTGTCATCCTGAGGCGCGGCCCTACATTGATATCGCTTTCCCGGTTGAAGGGAACCACAAATTCCTCTTCCGGTATTTCATCCTGCGCCAGATTGGTCTGCGCTTTCAGCGCCGCATGCATTTCCCCGATATTGACAGTCCTGTACCGGATCCCCAGGGATCTGCAGACTAAGAGACTGTCGCTGATATCTTTCTGTTCTCCATCGGGCAGCATCACGCCATATACATGGTCTTTACCGAGTGCCCTGGCGCATAAAGCCGCTGAAACGGTGGAATCCTTTCCACCGGAAATCCCGATCACCACTTTATCAAATCCCTGCTCTGCCGCAAGTTCCCGGATCGCCTTCACCAGTGTGTCACGGGCACTGACTGCATCAAAATGTTCCAACATATTGACCTCCTCCTGCTGCTTTGATAACCATTAACATATATTATACCATACTCTTTGCGGAAACCGTACCTGTTAATTCTGTCATTATGGGTCGTGCACCGGCAGATGTTTCCGGAAAAAACGGAGCTGGAAAGGAATGGCTAGCAGAAAGGTCAGGATATCAGCCGCCGGCTGTACCATTTCGATCCCCGTAAGTCCCAGGACCCCGGGAAGTAAAAACGCCAAAGGAAGGAAGAACAGCCCCTGACGCAAAGAAGCCAGAAATGTGGCTCCGGCCGCAAATCCCAGGCACTGGTATGTCTGGTTCACATAAGTGGAATAGGCAAGGAA
>JAFRKZ010000068.1 GCA_017431485.1 Parasporobacterium sp.
CGAACGCCTCGCCGATTGCGGCAACGGAAACTATTCCTATATCGATTCTGCACTGGAAGCGAAGAAAGTGCTGATCGATGAGGCCGCTTCCACATTATTTACCGTAGCAAACGATGTAAAATTCCAGATGGAATTCAATCCGGAGGCGGTCAATGCCTATCGTCTGATCGGATATGAGAACAGACGGCTTGCGGATACAGATTTCAGGGATGATACCAAGGATGCCGGCGAGATCGGTGCAGGCTTTGAAATGGTGGCTCTATACGAACTGATCCCGGCAGATTCCGATGCGGCGATCAGCTTAAGATACGGACAGACAGACACGGAAGAAAACGAATTTTCCGATGAACTTGGCACGTTATCCATTCGCTGGAAAGAAACCGAATCGGAAGAAGCAGAAGAAAAAAGTATCGTCATCAACAAGGACGTATATACAGACAACCCGACGGATGCGTTCCGGTTCGCTGCCTCTGTGGCAGAATTTGCCCAGACTCTTCGCGGCTCCGAAAATAATGGCACCGGTTCTCTGGAACATGTATACGATACCCTGAAAGAACTGGATCCGGATGATGAGTACAAAGAAGAATTCAAATATCTGGTACGAACACTGCTTGGCCGCGAATAAAAAACGCAGCAACAGATGACAGAGGGACGGTTCTTTTGTCATCTTCTCTTGAAAAGATGACAAAAGAACCGTCCCTCTGTCATTCTCTGTCATCTGTTTTGTTAACCGTGTCTTTTTTCCAGATAGTTTAGAAGTGCTTCAGCCGATGCTGCAGAACCTCCTAATGATTTCATATCCTCCCTGAATTCTTCTGCTGTTTTCTTATAGGACGGATTACACAGCAATTCCTGAATCGCTTCTTTCAGAGATTCGCTCGTGATCTTGTTTTTGTCAATAAATGCAATCCCGAGCCCCTTTTCCTCGATCTGCCTTGCTGTGATCGCCTGCTCTTCCATCTGCGGGATGGCGATCATAGGGACCCCATAGTATATGGCCTCTCCGGTACCACCCATTCCGGCATGGGTAATAAACACAGACGATTGGGATAAAATATCCAGCTGAGGCACCATCTGCGCGCATTCTACATTGGCAGGGATATCCTTCAGCGAAGACGGGTCAATAGCTCCCAGGGCAGCAAACACATTGATATCCAGATCACGAACAGCATCAAAAAGGATCGGATAGTACTCCGGCCAGTTATTAAAGGCAGTTCCGAGAGAGGAATACAACAGAGGCTTTCCGTTATCCGGCGCAGTCCATCCGCCAAATGCGGTCCTCTTTCCAATCTGGACACCGGTAAAAACAAAGTTTTCCCCAAATGTTTCGTTGTGCGGCACCAGCCTCTTCTGCATCATAACGATATTAAAATCGCCCTGCCCATCGAATATTTCCTGAAATGTCATAACGCGGCAGTGATATTTTGCAGCATAATTTTCAGCAATTTCTTCCGCTGCCTTTCTTAACGGATGATCTGCCGGCACATTATTAAACCCTTCTGCTACGGAATAATACTCATTGGCCGGATAACTTGTATAAAGCATGATATTCGGAACCTTCAGCACATCCGCGGCTATCGTTCCCGCAATTCCGGCAAAATCATGCACTATGGCATCGGGCCTGTCTTCTTGCAGGACCGCCAGTATATCATCAATAAAAGCTCCTGCCTCATTTAAAAACAAAAAAGGAACGGACGCCGCTACATTATCGCCTTCGCTTTGTGTCTGATCCCCGTCAGAGTCATTATGCCTATCATGCTCTGCCATCCAGGACCGCATCGGCACGAACTTTGCTCCCAGAGGTTCTATGATCGACCTGAAATTTTCTGTTGTAAAATACGTAACACGATTCCCGCGTCTGATCAGTTCTGTAACAAACGACAATGTCGGGTTCACATGTCCAAATGCCCCCAATGCAACTACCGCAATATGCATATTGAATCCCCCTTGCTTATTAATGAATGCTCAGTTAACTGATTTATTTTAGCACATTTTTTCCGATCCTTTCCATACAAATCTCAGAAAGTGATCGAAATACCCTGAAAGAAAAAGCAGGAACCCTTTGTAAGAGTAAGGGTTCCCGTTTTCTTCAAAGCACGATCTGCGGCAAGGAACTTCTTCATACTGCTTCTCTTTTTCGTCTTCGGGATCCGGAAGGGTATTGACTAATCATTATAATAATGTCGATTATCCTTCATGGTGATATATGGATATCTTGCTACTGTTGCACGGATCTCCTTGATATTGGTTTTTCCGTAGTCGCCCCAGTGGAGGATAACTTCTGTGCCCTCCTTTGCAAATGCTTTATCGATCGTACAGTGTGAAATGAACTTCCGGTAATAATAACTGTATGTCGCAAAATTTGAGATGCCGATATCCCGGCCGTCTTTGGTAACGCGGTCTGCAAGGCCGCCTGCCATCTGCGGTTCCAGACATGGAAGCTCAAAGATCTTATACTCTTTTTCGATTGGTCTTAACATGGATGCCCATACATCCATAACATCCTCGTCGTTCCATTCCAGCGTCACGATCGTATGCGGCGGATCATCTGCAATCTTCTCCATGGCTTCTCTTCCGATGAAATCATGATCATATTTGATCATCCATCCCCAGCCAACATCGTATGGAGTACGATATCTCGCTTCCAGATCCTCCGGAGCAATGCTTCCAACATTTCCTTCTGTCGGCAGAGATGTTGTATCAACCCCAAGCATAGCCCAGTATCCCGGATCAAATGCATACATAAAGGAACTGCCGCCCTGTGGGAATCCGCCTTCCGCATGGTTTACGCAATAGGTTCTCCATCCGAGACGTTTCATTCCGAATTCTTTTCCGGCCTGATAAACAGCATCATAGGATTGTGCGCAATACTGCATATGTCCATGGATCTCATAGGCGATCGTTCCGGACATACCGATCCTTGCGATCTCCAGTTCTGCGGCTATTCCCGGGATCCGGATGGGACGAAAGTCCATAAATTTCACATCGGAGATATCATCACCGGTCACCTTTTCAATGATCTCTTTTGCCTTAGGTCCGGAGATCTGGTGATAAAAGCACGGGATGAATTCCACTTTCACATCCAGCTGCATCGTGTGACTGAGATACAATGGCCAGGGAGGGCATGCCATCATACGATATGTGCAGTCATCATCCTTCGCAGTCAATGCATGATTGGCGATATAGCCCTGTTCATTCAGCTGAACCAGATGCTTCATCGTCCCCGGCTTCCAGTTATACACGTTATTGATCGATATCCGTGAGAGAAACTTCTCTGCGTCCTGTCCTGTGATCAGCAGTGCTGTTCCGCTTAATCCGGAATGGATATAGCAGGTTTCTTTCCAGGAAAGACTTTCCTCTTTCCATCCGTCGCCATCCCAGATCCGCTGGTCCAGAATGACATCCGCATAATGGATCACATCCGGATATAACGGAACTCCGCCTCGGGTTTTACTCTGTTCAAACATGCTGCGCCTCCTTGCTGTACATCCGTTAATTACGATCTATCTCATACTTCCTATAAATTCTATCATAAGAATCAGAGATCATCTACCTCACTTGATCGGCCTTGCCAGGCCGGGTGTTCAGATCAATCTGTTCTCAGATCAGCCCTTTTTCGGGTCTAAAAACGCCCCCGTTCTCATATACAGAAATGGCTGAAACAAGAACAGCAGGAGACCGCATGGCGCAACCATGTCTGCCTTGAATTGTTTCTTCGTCATTACAATGACCTTTTATTTTTTCTTATTGCTGCCAGTCTGTCCATATCCCCATGCTTTATTTCATCCTCAAGCGCAGCAACGATCCGGCCCTTTCTTGACAGGAAGTCCGGCCCCGTCAGATTCTTTCCCGAAACCGTATGGTGTGTGATAAACGTACAGTCACAGGTCAGATGTTCTACAAATGTTTTCAATTCGATCAGCATCTCTTTTTCGGAAAGCGGGGTAAACTCTCCATGCTCCGCCTCCTCCAGAAGAGGCGTTCCGGGGAATAATACAAGTCCGCCGGTTCCTACCAGCATCGGATTGCACCGGCTGAAGATCTCTGCAGAATGAATGGCATGATCCATACTGTGCTCTTTTCCTGCAACGCCGTTCAGGAAAGACATCCAGAACTCAATCCCTGCCTCTGTCAGTTTACCGCACTGTTCAATGATATCACTGGCATGATAGCCTTTATTCACCCTGTCAAGCGTCCAGTCATCTCCGCTTTCCACGCCAAGTGAAATTTCTCTGAGTCCCATTTCCTTCAGACCCTTCAACTCCTCAACGGTTTTATTCCGGATATCGGTTACTCTGGTGGCTGCATAGATGTACTCCATCTTTGGCAGATAATGGTTGATCTTTTCCAGGATCGGAGCCAGTTTGTCATATGTCATACATAATGGATTAGCTGACAGCAGTTGGATCGTCGTCGCATCCGGAGCGATCTCCGCCAGCTCCTGCAGATCTTCTTCGATCCACTCCATGGGCTGCATCCGGAAATTCACATTCCGATACATGGTACAGAATTTACATCTGTTGTGTGTACAGCCCTGCGTGATCTGCAATAGCGGAAACGTCGGCCAATATGGATTTCTGTAAACGGTATCTGTAAAATGCATTTTTAACAACCTTCTTTCTTTATCACATGGTAAG
>JAFRKZ010000069.1 GCA_017431485.1 Parasporobacterium sp.
CCTGGTCCTGTTTCTGGACCGCCCGCAGAAGGACGCTGGAGTATTTTTCGATCCCCACGTAATTGATTTCCGGATGGCGGCGGGCCAGTTCCATCAGGAAGGCGCCTTTGCCCATGCCGATCTCGATCCTTACGGGATGGTCATTTTCAAATACTTCCGCCCATCTGCCCTTTACCGACCAGCTGTACCGGTCTTCAAAGGACGTGCGGCCGCCCCGTTCTTCTGCAATGGTATACCGGCTGGCGGCGATGATCTCCCGGCACCCCTTGATATTTCTAAGCCTCATAATCCCAATACCTGATTGATATCCGCTGCGTGGATCAGCCTTGCCACGCTGTCAGGGTCCTTGGCCGGACTGCAGACTGCCGCCCGGTATCCCGCGTCGAATTTCCAGTCGGTACCCCGGATCTCGCCGGGTTCAAAGACATGCACATAGCGATGCTCCAGATAGGACAGATTCTGTTCCAGCGTGTTGTCCTTTCCGGACTCTCCCTCCTTGCCGGCCGATGCGCTTTGCGCGCTTTGCAGCTGTGCGGCGATGCTGTGATGGCCCTTGAGATCCGTAAACTCCTGGTCCCGGATCTTCAGCCGGTCCTCGCTGACCAGGAAATCCCGGGGCCGTACGATCAAACCGATCCCCAGATTTTTCAGATAGCTTTCCTTGGCCACCCAGCACTCGTAGAAGTATTTCTTTTTCTCGTTGGCATTCGAAATATACAGCAGAAGCTGCGCTTCTTCGGGATGCAGGATCCGCTCTGCAGCGGGGATCTCCTTCACCCGGACGTATTCGATATCCACGCCCACCGGCGCGTCGGAAACGGCGCAGACGGCGTAATCTCCGGCGTGGGAAAGGCTGAACTGCCATGGACTGCCCTGAAGGGCGGGCTTGCTGCGCTCGTCCTGCACGATCGAAAGAGGAAGCTGCGTCTCTCCCA
This sequence comes from Parasporobacterium sp., assembly GCA_017431485.1. Lineage (GTDB taxonomy): Bacteria > Bacillota > Clostridia > Lachnospirales > Lachnospiraceae > RGIG5612. Next base: position 936 of record JAFRKZ010000069.1, read on the forward strand.
GCTGCTTCAGCGCGTAGATCAGCAGAAGTTCCGCACAGGTGGAGCGGGCTTTGTCCTCATCCCTTTTGAGCTTGTCGATCTTCTCTTTCCGGTCGCTGCTCAGCATATCCTGTGTATATGGTATTTCACTTAATTCGTTTCGATTGATCAGATAGGTCCGGATCATTTACTGCTCCTTCCGGTGGTTCCTGACGTGCTGCGGCCTGAGCTCTGGCTTCCCTGCGTTCTGGCGCCTGCCTCCCGGCGGCTGCCGGTCCTTACGCCCACCGCCCGGTTGCTGCTCCGGTCTGCACTGCCCTGCGAACGGGCGCCGCCGTTTCCTTGCGTGCGCATTCTGCCGCCGCTTCCGGATGAACGGCTGCCGGAAGCTGAGCTCCTCTGCGTCCTGACAGGCCCCACGGTCTGGTCTTTCCTGGAATACGGAACGCCCAGATTGGACAGGCCATGAATAGACTCCTTATCCTTGTGGCCGCTCTTGATATACTGCTCTCTCAGATCGACGCTGTCGCTGCGGCTGTAATACCGAATCTGTTTTCGGCCGCTCTTTCTATGCGCCCAGGCAGAAAGCCGGCCTTCATTGGCCGCGGATTTCTTGGCCAGATACACCAGCAGTATCACCAGGATCGCTACTATCACGATCACCAGGATGATCAGCCAGATGTTGATATACACCACGTTGATAAAGGACGCCGTCGGCGGCTGCAGATTGGGGTCAATGAAGACATTGCATTTTCCCAGGTAATGCCCGCCGTAGTAATAATCGATCCAGGCATAGAGCTGTCTCGGGTCTCCTTGTTCGATCCCGGCTGCCAGCTTGGCGTCGGCATATTCCTTTTCATCCAGATAATAGGCGTAGTTGATCTTGGACGTCAGCTCGTAAAACGGAACATTGTTCAGCATCAGGATCTGGTTGGAAGAGTCCAGCTGCACTTTGGCCGTCTCATCCGCATAGGAAAAACGCCGTTCCTCCTCGGAGGCATTGATGATCTTGAAATTGTTCCACCCGAACTGCAGCAGTTCTTCCGTTTCCGTAAAAATGCCGTAGTAGGAGCCGTCCAGGATCACGCACAGCAGCGTGATGCCGTCCTTTTCCGCGTAAGTCACCAGACACCTGCCGGACTCATAAAGGTACCCGGTCTTGCCGCCGATGACATGGCTGTCGTAATCGGGATTGCCCGGGGTGATCATCTCATGGGTGTTGATCAGGACCCGGCTCTCCGGATTCATGTTGGTCGGCTCTATGATATAGTTCGGATGGGAAATGATATCCAGGAACGTCGAGTTCTGGAAGGCATACCGCGCGATAGTGGCCATATCCGCTGCCGTGGTGTAATGATTGGAATGGAACAGGCCGGAGGGGTTCATAAAATGTGAGGACAAAGCCCCGATCTCCGCCGCTTTTTCATTCATCATGTCCACAAAGGCACTGATGCTTCCCGCTACATGCAAAGCCAGCGCCATGGCGCAGTCATTGCCGGAAGGAAGCAAAAGGCCGTACATCACGTCCTTGAGCCGCATTTCCTCTCCCGGAACGGAATCGATGGTCACCGCGCCTTCTTCCAGGTCGCAGCACTCTTCCGTAAAGACGACGGTCTCGTCCAGGCTGCAGTTTTCCAGTACCACGATCGCAGTCAGGATCTTGGTGGTGGAGGCGGGGTACATTTTCGCTTCGGGGTTTTTCTCATAGATCACGGCCTGAGTGTTGGCTTCCATCAGCACAACGCCCTCGCCCAGTGTTTCCGGCGCTTCCGGCCAGTTCTGTTCCCCGGCCGCGAAAACGCTGGAGACCGCCAGGATGGCAGTCAGAAAAAACGGGACTATCACGGCGCATAGCCCGGAAAAGATCTTTTTTCGTCTGTTTTGTTCTGTCCGTCTACACATCAAGTGCATGCTTCGTTCTGATATGCTCCTTGATCGCGGCAAAAGATGCATCGCTGATCACATGTTCCATGCGGCATGCATCATCCACTGCCGTTTCTTCATCCACACCCAGGTCGACCAGCATCTTGGTCAGGACGATGTGGCGCTCATAGATCCTGGCAGCCAGATCGTGTCCCTTTTCCGTAAGAGCGATATACCCGTCGCGGTCGATCAGGATATAGTCCTCCTGTTTCAGCTTGGAAACCGCCCTGCTGACAGAGGCCTTGGAAAACCCCATCTCCTGCGCGATGTCAATAGATCTTACCGTATTCTGCCGCTTCCCCAGGACCAGAATGGTCTCCAGGTACATTTCGCCTGATTCATGCATTGATCTTCTCCCGCCTTCCCGAAATGTGATTGATGTAACTAGTATTTTATCATAGGGAAGAGGATATTTACAGATGGAATTATGAAAGGTTCTGAGAACGTGCTATTCGGGGCCGGATGGCAGGTTTATCATAACAGTTGATACGAAGAGGACGAAAACTGTGTTTTCGTAGCACCTGCTGATACGAAGAGAGCCAAAATGCTTTTTTTGTAGCACCTGTCTGATACGAAGAGCTCAAAATGTCCTTTTTCGTATCATTTATTGATACGAAGAAATCAGAAATGTCTTTTTTCGTATCACTTTCCAGATACGAAAATTAAAGAAAATCTCTCTTCGTAGCATTGGCTGATACGAAATCTCAAAAAAATCTCTCTTCGTAGCAGCCACGGATACGAAATCGAGCAAATGCCTTCTCTTCGTAGCAGCACGAACTGTTCAGTCCGAAAGTGATGATCTTTTCCTAAGACTAGGGCAGGGGATCACTCCCCTGCCCTAGTACAACATGGATATAGGGTAGTATTATTTCTGGTTCAATGCCACGAACTCATCATAGGTCAGAGCTGCGCCGTTCTCCAGCATTCCGTTGAACAGCATGTCTGCCGGGAAGGATGTGAAATCGCCTGCTTCCACCAGCGGCATGAATTCGTTTTCAACGATATCACTGGTCATCTGATCGTTGACTTCATCTTCTGCCAGGAGCCACTCATGAATATAATTCACATAAGCTGCCCAGGGATCCTCAGCCGGTGCTTCTGCTGCCGGAGCCGGATTCAGAGCTACGAACTCGTCGTAGGTCAGAGCAACGCCGTTCTCCAGCATTCCGTTGAAGAGCATGTCTGCCGGGAAGGATGTGAAGTCGCCTGCTTCCACCAGCGGCATGAATTCGTTTTCTACGATATCGCTGGTCATCTGATCATTGACTTCATCTTCTGCCAGGAGCCATTCATGGATGTAGTCGACATAAGCTGCATACAGGTCATCAGCCGGAGCTGCTGCCGGTGCTTCTGCTGCCGGAGCCTCTGCTGCCGGTGCTTCTGCCGGAGGAGCTGCGGGAGCTTCACCTGCCGGGGACTCGCCTTCCGGGGAATCTGCCGGGGGAGCTGCAGGAGCTTCGCCTTCCGGAGACTCACCTTCCGGGGAATCTGCCGGGGGAGCTGCGGGAGCTTCACCTTCCGGGGACTCACCTTCCGGTGATTCTGCAGGAGCTTCACCTTCCGGTGATTCGCCTTCCGGAGCCGGAGCGCCTTCAGAGCCGCCCTCTGCCGGTGCGCCTTCTGCGGATTCGCCTTCTGCAGACTCACCGCCGCCGGACTCGCCGCCTGAGCTTGCAGGCTCATCCAGCTCTACGAAATCTTCGCTGATGGTGTAGCTGCCGTCTTCGCCGACGACCAGCCAGCCCTTCATACCAAACGCTACGTCAAGGATCGCAACGCCGGATACGGGCTCTTTGTAACCAACATAGTAGAACAGACCGTTGTCGATCATGATCTCGCTGTATTTGCCGGTTGCTTCGGTTCTGTAGTTCTCGCCCACGACCCATGCGGAAGTGTCAACCTTCGCGCCTTCGCCGCCTGCGGACATTTCACCGACTTCGCCTGCCGGAACTTCGCCGGTGTAAGCTTCGCCGTTGATGTACAGGGTTGCTCCGTCTGCTACGGTGACAGTGCCGTCGTTAACGAGGCCTGAGATGTAGCTGTCGGAGGTCACATTCCAGTTAGCGCCTTCAGCGACCTGGACCAGAACGTTGGAGCCGGCCATTGCCTTGTTGATCACATGAGAAATGATGTAATACTCATTCATCGTGAACTCAGTGATCTGGATGTAAGCTGCCTGTGCTTCATCTTCCACGATGTTGCCGTCAGCATCCATCAGGACATATTTTACGGTGCATGCGTCGCCGCCGTTCGGGGCAATGCCTTCGCCGTATCTTTCAGCCAGCGTATCAAGGAATGCTACCGCATTCTCATTGTACGGAAGGCCATGAACGGCGGAGGTGGAAGAGATTGCGCCGTCCAGAGTAACATTTGCATCAATGTTGACCATGAGGCCGCCTGCTGCTGTGCCTGCGCCTGTTCCAACGCCGTTGAATACATCGCCTGTGTAGGTGACTGCATTTCCTTCTGCATCGGTGGTCAGTTTCAGTGTAGTGTTATAAGCGCCGCCTGTTGCCGGAGCGACAAAGCCTGCTTCGTTAGGATCTGAGAATCCGGAGGAGAAGGTGGGCATTCCCCATGCTTCGCCGGTCCATTTTGCAAGACCCTGCTCGCCGGAGGTGTCGCCGCCTGCGCCGGAGGTGCCGTATCCGTCATCATCATCCATCATCTGGAAAATGATGCCGCTCTTCGGGTTCAGTTCCGCGCCGGACACGGTATAGGTGGAGCTCTGTCCGCCTCTTACCAGGATGACTGCTTCTTCTGTGTTCCAGACGGAGCCTGCATCAAGGACGGTATCAGCTGCGCCCTGATGATCCATGACACCGAATACGGAGGTCACCACGGTCGGCTGTCCTTCGCCTTCATAGGTGTAAAGCTCTTCGCCGGTCATGGCATTTTTCAGAACCAGGCCATTGTAGGAAGGTCCGAAATAGGTCGGGCCTGCGCCTGTCAGAATAGTTACATAAGTGGTTCCGTCGATGGTGGCACCGTAGAAGTTCTCGATGGAAGAACCGATGTTGTAGGTACCATATGCAGAACCATAATTCTTTTCATAGCCGAACAGAGCTGCGCCGCCGTTCATGGAGTCGGAGCTGTCATGACCGGTGGGATCTGCGCCATTATATTCGGTAACTTTCAGGGTGGAGTTCAGGACGTTGACTGTCGGCTGTGTGCAGTCGTCAGTGGAGATCACAGCCCAGCCGCCGGATTCCATGGTGGAATCGATCAGGTTGTAGGAGCTGTATTTGCCCAGAACGTTGGCTGCACGAACGCCTCCGTAGATACCCAGGATCCACGGTGGGGAGATCATGTAAGCCTGCGCTGCTGTGGAAGCATATCCTTCATATGCTTCGGTCAGCGGGTTGGAGCCCTTGGTCAGGATGTTGGAGTTGATCACGAATGCATTGGCATAAGCGTCAACGACCACAGCGTCACGGCCAAAGCCGTCGGTGGTGATGTTCGCATTTTCCAGTGTCATCGTGGTGTTGGTGCCCTCTGCACCGGTTGCTACAAATACAACGCCGGCGCCGGTGAAGTCGTTGGCGTTCTTGCCGTCGGATTCATCGGAGAAGACAAAGGTGGAATCCTTTACAACAGCTGCCGTATCGGCTTCGCCGCCGTTCACATACAGATATGTTGTATTGGTCGCACCAAGATCGTTGAGCGCGTCGCCGAGCTCAGATGTTACATTGACATCCGAAATGGTAACAACGCCGTCTACTACTTCTGCCTGGTCTGCCAGAGCGCCGGTCACTTCTTCGCCTGCTGCGTTAACGCCAACATATAAGTTGGAAGTTACGCCTTTGGTTGCCCATGCAGGGATCAGTGCGCCGACCACTGTCGGATCGCCATCGATGCCGAGTGTGGCGTCGGCTGCAAATACGCCGCCCGCCATAAACACGGTCATGATGAGCGCCAGAAGAAGAACAAAGATCGATCTGCTGATTTTTTTCATAGTTCCCTCCTATATAATGTGAAATGTGCTGTGCTCCCGCACAGTTTTGGTATGGTAAATTATACCCCGTGAAAAGAGACAGGTTCAATATTGCAGATATTGTGTTTCTTTAACATTTCCGGAGCGTTTTGCGGCAATCTGGCAGATGCCGATTTCCTGTTTTTGGAAAAGTTGCACAATTTTACACGCTACCTTAATTGAAACTTAATATAAACTGCCGAGGGGCGTGGAGGGGGATGGGTGGTACTACATTCCTGCTTGCAACAAATTAGGGGGTATGAATGATTTCTCCAGGTTGGCATGCAACAAATTGTGAGGTATGCGTGATTTTCCTGTTCATTTTCGGTCAAAAATCACGCATACCTCCTCATTTGTTACAGCCTCATTAGTATTAATCACGCATACCCCTTCATTTGTTGCAGAATGTTCAGAATCCCCGCAGGAAATGGATCAATTCTCTCCTTTTCTCTCTGCCTGCAGCCAGTTGCCTGGGATCTGTACGCTTTCCGAGAAGTTTTCTCAGCGCGACAAATGTTTTCTCAATCTCTGAGCATGAACGGATCATTCCTGCCGTGACCGGAAATACCCTGAACCCGTCGATGGCCAATGCAGTCGCTTTTCTTTTATCCCAATCATGCTGGTTGGCCGTCAAATGTGTTTCATTGCTGTCGTATTCAAGTACGAGCCGTTCATTCATCCAGACAGCATCGCAAGTCACGCTTTTTCTCCCAACAACGGATGCCGCTCTCTCCGACAAAAAGATTTCCTTATTCAGTTCCTGCCCATTGATGGAAAACCCTCCCTGATAAAAGGAAAGTGTCTCTAGAATAGCAAGCATTGTTTCCATTGGTGAATTGGAACAGTCCAAAATATACTTCACTGCATGACGCGCCTCTGCCACACCATATATTTTTCCTGCGCGATCCAAAAATCTTGTGATCGATCGGACGCTGGTCGCAGGGATCCTGGTTCTCTGCCCATATTCAGCAAAACCATCTAATCGATACATTGCACACAGATCATAACCGAATTTGATCGTCTCGTAGAAAGATAATTGTGACGCCGCCTGAAGAAAACACAGCTCCGGGCTGGCCAGAAGAACCCTGCAGACATCACCGGATTCTGCTCTAAATGACTCCAACTCCAGAAAAGCACTGGCTGGATAGCCCTTTGCCCGGGCAATGCAGGAAATCAATTTGTTGTCGCGCCTGGCGGCTGCATTTGGCGACAACAGCTTCAATGGCGCCGGAAGATCATACTTTGCTAACAGCTCCTGAATGATCTCCTTATCCGAAAGCAGGTCATATTGCGCCGGAAGATCGGTCGTTCTTAACAACTTATTTCCAATATTCTGCACATCAAAATTGAGCCATATCGCCCCTGCAGAAGGGAAAACAATAGGAATCAGCATAAAACCCTCCTTTTAAAAAAACATTATTCATTTTTTGTGGAATGTTTTGATAACGGATCTGTTGAGATGATGTGCGTTTAGATTGTCCTGTAATACGCAGGTATTTGTCAAGCCTTTTTTGCGGAGTTTTCTTTTCGATGCAACGAATCGGGTGGTATGAATGATTTTTTGCTGTTTTTTGCAACAAAAAAAGAGGTATGCGCGATTTTCGTGGCTGATTCTTGCCAAAAATCACTCATACCTCTTAATTCGTTGCAGCGCCTGAGACAAAAACAAGGATCAGCCGCCCAGGTAAGCTTTCCGGATCTCAGGTGAGCTGGCCAGCTCGGCGCCGGTGCCGGATGCCGTGATGGATCCGGTCTCCAGGACGTAGGCCCGGTCCGCGATCTTCAGGGCTTTCTCCGCGTTCTGCTCTACCAGCAAAATGGTGATGCCCTTGCTGTTCATATCCTTGATGATGTCAAAGACCTGGGACACCAGCAGAGGGGACAGACCCATGGAAGGCTCGTCCATCATCAGCAGGGTCGGATGCGCCATCAGCGCACGGCTCATGGCCAGCATCTGCTGCTCGCCGCCGGACAGGGTGCCGGCGATCTGCGTGCGGCGCTCACCCAGGATGGGGAACTGGTCGAATACATTTTCGATGTCGTCTTTGATCTTTTTCTGGTCCTTCTGCAGGTAGGCGCCCAACATCAGGTTGTCGTACACGCTCAGTTCCTGGAAAATGCGTCTGCCCTCCGGGACCTGGCTGATGCCGGATGCAACGATCTTGTGGGACGGCATCTTGGTGATGTCTTTTTCATTATAGATGATCGAGCCGGCTTTGGGCTGGATCAGACCGATGATCGTCTGCATGGTCGTCGTTTTGCCGGCGCCGTTGGCGCCGATGAGCGTCACGACCTCTCCCTGGCTGACCTCAAAAGAGATCCCCTTGAGGGCCTGGATCACGCCATAAAACACATGAAGATCCTTTACTTCCAATAATGCCATAACTCAACCTCCGATATATGCCTTGATCACTTCCGGATCGTTCAGACAGGTCGCCGTATCACCCTGGATCAACACAGTTCCGAAGTTCAGAACTGTCAGTTCCTCGCAGATCGTGGAAACGAACTTCATGTCATGCTCGATCAGAAGGACCGTCAGATCGAATTCGTCCCGGATCTTTTTCACGATACGTACCAGATCTGCTGTTTCCTGCGGGTTCATGCCGGCTGCCGGCTCATCCAGCAGAAGGAGCTTCGGGTTGGTCGCCAGCGCACGGGCGATCTCCAGCTTACGCTGCTGACCGTAAGGCAGATTGCAGGCCAGGTTGTTGCGCTCCTCATCCAGGCCAAATACCTTGAGGATGTCGCGGGCATGCTGGCGCATTGCCTTTTCCACCTTGAAATGCTTCGGCAGGCGGAACATGCTGGTGAGGAATCCGCATTTGTACTGCGGCTGGTTGTGAAGGCCGACCATAACGTTCCGGATCACGCTCATGTTGCTGAACAGGCGGATATTCTGGAACGTACGGGCAATGCCCTTGTGGTTGATCTGCTCCTGGGTCTTGCCCTTCAGCTCTTCCCCATCCAGGAAGAAGGTTCCGGTAGTGGGAAGATACACGCCCGTGAGCATATTGAAGATCGTGGTCTTGCCGGCGCCGTTGGGGCCGACCATGCCGTAGATCTGGCCTTTGCGGATCTTAATGTTGGCATGCTGAACCGCTTTCAGTCCGCCGAAGGAGATGCCGAGGTCCTGGGTTTCCAGTAAATATTCAGCCATCACTTCTCCTCCTTTCCGTCCGCAGATGCCGCTGCGTCAGCCGCTTTCGCAGTGTCCGCAGGCTTTTCCGGTTTCACATAAAACTCATCCCGGTTCTTCACCACCACGTCAGGCGGCACCGGGGAATCCGCATAGGTCGTACGGGTGTCCACGCTTAAGGGGTCGTCCATATGGATCTTGGTGGGGATACGGTCCCACTGCGCAGCATCGTTTTTGATCTTGCCTGCGTCCTCAGGGCTCTTTCGCTTCCAGTTCCGCGGGTTGATGGACTCACGGAAGCCCTTCATCGCCGGGGCGTTGGAGAAGATGACGATCACGATCAGGATCAGGGCGTAGACAATGCTCTTTACCGGAGCAAGGGCGCCGGAGAGCTGGCTCTGCAGCGTGATGTTCAGCCAGGTGATGACAGCGGCTGCGATCAGGGAGCCGTTGATGGAGCCCATGCCGCCCAGCACGACCATGACCAGGATCTCGATGGAATAGTTGTAAGAGAAGGTTTCCTGGCGGATCGTTCCGATGGTGGCGCCGTACAGAACGCCTGCCATGCCGGCAAAGAACGCCGCGATCATGAAGATCAGTAATTTGTAATACGTCACATTGATGCCCATGGCCTTGGCCGCGATCTCATTGTCACGGATGGCGACCACCGCGCGGCCGTGCTTGCTGTTGATCAGGTTCTGGCAGCAGAACACCACGAAAAGGAGCGTCACGAAGGCGATGATGAACAATGTGTTTCCATCGTAGAGCTTGGTGCTCATACCCATGGCGCCGCCGAAGAAGGGCAGGTTCTTGAAGATACAGCGGACGATCTCGCCGAATGCCAGCGTGGCAATGGCCAGATAGTCGCCCTTCAGCCTAAGAGCCGGAAGGCCGATGATAAAGCCGAAGATCGCTGCCACAATGCCGGCCACCAGCATGGAGATCACGATCACCAGAAGTTCCGGCATTCCGCCTGCGCCGCGAAGGACATTGGCGGTATAGCAGCCCAGGTAAGCGCCTACGCACATGAAACCTGCATGTCCCAGGGAGAGTTCTCCCAGGAATCCGACCACCAGGTTCAGGGAAACCGCCAGCATACAGCTGAAGGCGATCCTGGGAAGGGTGGACTTGTCCGAGAATCCCAGGCCCTTGGTCAGGTTGATCACGATCAGGATGATCAGGAACGCGAGGATCACTGCGTAGCTTATATAGTTTTTCCATTTTCCGTTCTGGAAACGGGATTTTTTCGTCATTGTCTCTGCCATGATCACACCTTTATCCTTCTCTTCTTTCCTAAGAGGCCGATAGGTCTGACTAATAGGATGATGATCAACAGTGCAAACTCGATCGCTGTGGTGTAGCTGGCAACGGCGGAAATACTGTTGCAGACCACCTCAACGACGCCTAAAAGGACACCGCCCAGCATAGCGCCGGGGATGGATCCGATGCCGCCGATGACCGCTGCGGCAAACGCCTTGATACCGGGCATTGCTCCCAGGGTTGGGCTGACGGATGTGATAGGCAGATAGAACATGGAGGCAAATGTGGCAAGGCCGGAGCCGATGGCAAATGTAATGGAAACAATGGCGTTGACATTGACGCCCATCATCTGCGCGGCACCCTTATCCTCGGACACTGCCAGCATGGCCCGTCCTGTACGGGTCTTTTTGATAAACATGACCAGGCACACCATGATGATCGCGCCGACCACAACGGTGATAATGGCACTCCATTTGATCACGTAGCTTCCCAGGTTCACCGTTCCCAGCCTGTCCAGGATGGAGATGGTCCTCTGGTCTGCTCCCCAGATCAGCTGCGCAATACCCTGCAGCAGGTAGCTGACGCCGATGGCCGTGATCAGGGCCGCCAGGGGCGAGGCGCCTCGCAAGGGCTTGTAAGCCACCTTCTCGATCACGATCCCCAGGCAGGTACAGACCGCCATGGCCACCACGAACGAGATCAGGGAACTGAGCCAGATCGGCATGGAGCCGATGTTCCATGTGAACATGCACATGGTGTAAATGATATAAGCGCCCACCATGATCACATCGCCGTGGGCAAAGTTGAGCATCTTGGCGATACCGTATACCATGGTATAGCCAAGGGCGATCAATGCGTATATGGCACCCAGGCTAAGCCCGTTAATCGCTACTGCCATATGATTCTCCCTTCCAACATACGATTTTCAAACGCAACGGCGCCGGTAAACCCAGCGCCTAAGTCGTTCCATCAGACGCCCGCCAACGGCGGGTAAACGAAAAACAATGCCGGGGCAGTCAGATCTGCCCCAGCATCAGTAAAGTTAAAATACAATTAGTTCAGGACTACGATAACAGGAACCTTGGTGCAGGCACCGGTTGCATCCCATGTCATGGTACCGGTTACGCCTTCCACTACGAAACCTTCTGCTGTGATCTGGCTGACCAGGATGTCTGTCAGAGACGCGAAGTCGATGGAAGCATCTTCCATGCCTGCTGCCTCAAGGCAAGCCTTGATGGTATAGATGCAGTCATAGCCGTCAGCTGCGAACTGATCCGGAGCTGTGCCGTATTTTTCTGTGTAAGCTGCTACGAAATTAGCAGTCAGTTCGGTCTCGGATTCTACGTCGAACGGAGTGATGTACTCGATCGGGTTGGTAACGGTGTCGTCCAGAAGAGGAGCCAGTCCGTCAAATCCGTCACAGCCGAACAGCAGGATATCGCCGTGGCCTGAGCTGGAGCATTCCTTGGCAACCAGGCTGGCTTCTGTGTAATAGAACGGGCAGAAGATAACCTGGCAGTCCTTCAGGGCTTCAACCTGGGCTGCGAAGCTCTTCTTGTTGTCAGCGTCAAATGTGAAGGTATTGTATTCCACGCCGAGTTCTTTCATCTTCTCGTCAAATGCAGCATAGATACCGGAGGAGTATGTATCGGAGGTATCATAGATGCAGCCGATCTTCTCGAATCTGGAGGTCAGCTCTTCCGCTGCCAGAGTACCCTGGTCAGGATCGCCGAAGCAGACACGGAAAGCGGTATCGCCGGTAGCGATAACAGATGCTGCGGAAGCGGACGGGGTCAGGAAGAATACGTGGTACTGAGCTGCCTGCTGGCCGAAAGCTTCACAGGAACCGGAGGTAACGGATCCTAAAGACGCCTGCATGCCCCAGTCCATCAGCTGGCCGAATCCGGTGGTAGCGTCAGCGGCTGCCGCCTTGTCGTCGATCATGTTGAACTCCAGCTCAAATCCGTTCACGCCGCCTGCTGCGTTGATCTCTTCAACAGCGAGCATAGCGCCCTGGTTTACAGAGATACCATAGGAGGAAGCATCGCCTGTCAGAGGGCCGGTAGCGCCGATCTTCAGGGTGCCTTCCGCAAAGGCAGAACCTGCAAACAAACAGGAAATAAGCATGGTTGCAATAACTGCTGCAAAAATTCTTGTCTTTTTCATGTGTTTTCCCTTTCTTTATCTAATGATAAGATTTGTCCTTTTCTGTGGATCGCAGGGACTCTTTATGGGGACGCCCCGCGGTTCAGGGAGAAAAGCGGTCCCGGCAATTCAAGGATCCGGAAAGGATCCGCTGCCGAAATCGATTACGTAACATTATAGTGGAAACACATGTATTTTTCAACAAAAAACTGGTGACGATTGCATTTTGGCAGGATAAGCTTTACAATGATTTTACATGTACGAAAAGGCGGTTCCGCCTGGAAAGGAACTCATCTACCATGCCCAAGAATCATGAAAAATTTCATTCGGCAAACGGAAAACGACTGATCCTGATCGCAGATGACGAAATGATCAACCGGGAGCTTCTGGCCAATATGCTGGAAGCAGACTATGAACTGATCACGGCTGCCAACGGACGGGAAGCA